>JBHLKN010000008.1:4793-35631 GCA_048886645.1 Candidatus Hodarchaeota archaeon
TGAAAAACCTCCTATTCACGGAAATCTAACAGGTAGAGAAGCTTACATTATGAATATGTACACGCTTCCAGAGTGGCAGAACAAGGGATTAGCAACGAACCTGTTAAAAGAAATTATCAAATTTATTAAGGAAACAAACGTGCAACGCATTCGCCTCCATGCTACTGAAGCTGGTAAAAAGATATATGAGAAGATAGGTTTTGTTTCGGTCTCATCAGAAATGGTATTAGATTTGTGAGAAAGAGTTGAAAAAACATAGAAAAAAATACTATGAGAATTTAAAATGCTATCATAAACAGGCTAACTACTTTTTCTTTTCAGCAGGTACATTCAGAAGATTTCTTCCCACATCCGGGACAAAATCCATCTTTTGTATCTTTACCGCATAATTGTTGAAAAGTAGTAAGGGGGAGGGAGGGCGGATCCACCAAATGAAAAGACGATAAAGAATATCGAATGGACCCGCCATTAATTTTATAGTATTAGGATTTTATAAATATTTCCTTACACTTTAGTCCTTTATTTTATTTTGTTTATATTGATGTTCTGTTTGATGTTTTCGGTTCCTATGCATCTTAAGTGTTTTTTAGATGCTTTTTTCATTTTTGAACTTTTTTGAGTGTTTCTGGTTTTTTTGGAAAAATTATAAGCCATAGAATTTTTAAGGGGGGAGGTGTGCGTTTTTAAAGATGATTTGTTTTTTAATTGGGATGTGATTTGTTGGCGGGTATTGATGTTGATCCTGAAAGTTTGTTTTCGAAAGTTAGGAATCTTTTAAATCAGCACCATGATTTATTCTCTTCCGCTATTCCGCTAATTGCTAGTGAAAATATTGTTAGTCCTGCGGTTCGTGAGGCTATTTGTTCTGATTTTTCCCATCGGTATGCAGAGGGGTGGACTGGTGAACGGGTTTATGCTGGTTGTCAATTTATTGATCAGGTTGAGCTTATTTGTATCGAGTTAATGAAAAAGCTTTTTAGGGCAGGTTTTGCTGATGTTCGCCCTATTTCAGGAGTGGTCGCCAACTTGACTTTATACACTGCTTTTGCTAAGCCTTTAGACACTCTTATGGCGCTTTCGGTTACCACTGGAGGACATATATCAATGGCTCCACTTGTGGGGAAAAGCGGCGTTTTTTTGGGAGGAACAGCTGGAGCGGTTAAAGGCTTTAATATTGAATATTTGCCCTTAGACGAGAAGGAGATGAACATAAATGTTGATGCTGCTTTGAAAAAAATTCGAGAGGTTAAACCCCAACTTGTTCTTTGTGGCGCAAGCGTGTTTCTCTTTCCTCACCCTGTAAAAGAACTGGTTGATACAGTTAGTGAAGTTGGAGCCAAACTTATCTATGACGCAGCCCACGTTGCTGGGTTGATATGTAAAGGTTATTTCCAGGATCCTTTAAGGGAAGGAGCGGAAGCTATGAGTATGAGTACCCACAAGACTCTTCCAGGCCCGCAACATGGCGCTGTTGTGGCTAAAGCAGAACATGAGGAGCTTATTAAAAGAACTGTTTTCCCAGGGATGACAAGTAATCATCATTTGCATAATGTTGCAGGTTTAGCTATTACTTTGATAGAGATGCTAAAGTTTGGGAATGAATATGCAGGTCAAGTAATTAAGAATGCAAAAGCTTTAGCAGAGGCTCTTTATGAAAGCGGATTTGATGTGCTTGCTGAGCATAAAGGTTTTACTGAGTCTCACACGCTTCTTGTAAACGTTGTGAATTTGAAGGATAAGGTTGGTTTAGGGGCTGATGTGGAAAAGTTGTTGGAGAAGGCTAATATAATTATTAATAGGAATATGCTTCCGTGGGATGTTAGAGAAGGACGTCACTATACAAATCCTGGTGGGATAAGACTTGGGACATCTGAATTAACCCGTTTAGGGATGAAAGAAGGGGAAATGGTCCAGATAGCAGAGTTTATGGAAAGGTTACTTTTAGATGGGGAAAAACCGGAAAAAATTAGAGAAGAGGTTAAGGAGTTTCGTTCAGAGTTTCAGAAGGTGCATTATTGTTTTGAATCTGCTACAAAAGCCTATGAATACATTAAAATACACTAAAATTACATATTATTTGTAATAATTTTAACATAATACCAGGAGGATAATCACAAAAAATAAAGAATAGAAGTGTTTACAAGTAAAATCGAACAAAATAAGATCCCCTCAATTATTGGGTTGGAGTGGGAATAATTTGCCAACTCGTATGAATATAAAGTGTGTGATCATAGGAGATAGAAGCGTAGGGAAAACCTCTATTTGTAACAGATTTGTCTATGATACTTTCCAAGCTCTCTATGCGCCCACAATGGGGTTCGACCTTTTTTCAAAGCGTATTATTAAGGATAATGTGGAATATCGCATTGTTCTTTGGGATTTAATGGGGGATCATGAACTTAAAGTCAACCGTAAGGACTATTATATAGGAGCTATGTGCGCTCTCCTAGTTTATGATGTCGCGCGTTTTGTTACGTTTCAACATATTCCTGATTGGTTTGAAGAGCTTAAGATCAATTTGGGGAAAGATTATGATATTCCATGTGCAGTGGTGGCTAATAAACAAGATCTAGAAGAGAAAAAAATGATTGATAATTCGAAAGGAGAGAAACTGGCTGAAAAATATAACGCTCTTTTTTGGCCTACTAGCGCTAAAACTGGCCAAGGCGTCGACGAAGTAATTATCGAACTTGTAACCGAAGTAATCTCAAAATGATTTATTTTCCTTTACATCTAAAAACTAAAATCGTTTCTTTTTTATGTATGGTTTATTTTTATTCTGCTTCTTTTCCCTTTTTAGTTACTATTTTTATTGCTTTTTCTACAGCTTCTTTAGGGGTTTCTGCCTCGTATATGCGGTTGATTATGCCTTCTTTTGCTAATTTTTCTGCTATTTTTGCCACACCTCCCCCTGTAATCAATGCAATAATAGGTTTATTTAAAAGGGATGCTATGGCCAATTCGGATAGAGTACCTGCCCGTCCACCAATAACGATTACGGCGTCACTAGAAGCCACTACTAAAGTGTTTCGAGCAAAACCAATGCCCGTGGCTATGGTTATAGTGAGGTATGGATTAGCGTCTTTTCCAGTATATGAAGGGACTATTCCTACGCTTATTCCCCCGCCATCTTTTACTCCTTTAGAAACAGCTTCCATGATACCGTCTCTTCCGCCACAGATTAAAACTAATTCTGTTTTAGCTATTTCTTGTCCAACTTCATAAGCCAACGAAAAAAGCTTAGAATCGATCACTCCACTGCTACCAATAACCGCTATTTGAACCCTTTTAAAAGAGACATCAATCATATAAAATCCCTATAAAAAGGAGTAAATACCGTTTTTATAAGCTTTTTCGTCTTTTCTGGAGAATCGGAGAATTAATTAGGTATAACATAAATAATATTATGAGAATTATATCAGTAGTGGATGAGAATTTTGATTTAAAGTTTTATAATGAGGTTGATAAGCGGGGAGTCGTTCAATTTTGCCGAAAGAAAAACGTTTAAGTTTATTGCTTCATCCCTTAAGGAGGAAAATTTACGAGATAATTTGTGAAATTCCAGGTAGTTATTTTTACGAGTTAGCAGACATCCTAGCAACGCCACCAGGAACCCTTTTATGGCATTTAAAAGTTCTACAAAAATCAGGGCTTATAGGGAGCACTAAATATGGGGGTAAAAGGGTTTTTTATCCAAAACTCTTACGTTCTATTGAGGTAGAAAAAGCTTTCATCGTACTTAAAAGTGAAAATGCGAGGAATATTTTCAAAGAAGTTGTTAATAGTCCTGGAATATTTCAGCTGGAACTTGCAAGAGCCTTAGACGTTCATCATGATACCGTGAAACATCACTGTGATCGTTTAGAGGACGCAGGTCTTCTTGAAACGTTTAAAGAAGGAAAGATGGTAAGGTACTATTTAGGCGATGTAGGGGAAAAATTAGTAGAGGGAAGTAGTAACATCATAACGGAAACTTTTATCAGATTTTTAAGCAACAAACTTAAAGAAGGTTGCTTACATCCAGAAATAATGGAACGAGAAAAGGACTACATAAAAATAGAGATAAAATGTCCAGGAAAAGAGTCTATAACGATCTCAATTAATTTGAGTAATTGGAACTTTTTAGAAGAAGAGGAAGAGGAAGAGGAAGAAAAAGATGGGGAAAAATAAATCTTCTAAAAAGGGTTATTTTTCGTTTTAGTTTTCATAAAGTATCATTTATGTGGTTTAACATTTCTTTGTTCTCTTCTTTTACTTTTTTTACTTGGCTTTTTTTTATTCCTTTTATGTTTTCCTTGAATTTTTCTAGAGTGCCACTTTTTTCTAATTCGTTAAAAGTTTCTACGACTTTCCATATATCTTTAATAAAATCTTCTTTATCTTTGTATACTGAGACTTTATCTCTTATTTTTGATACTAGCATTGTTATTTTCGAGAAGGTCTTTTCAGCTTCTTTAATTGCTTCTTTTGCCGTGAAAAACGCTTGTTCTTTTTCTGCTAGTTTTTCTGTTTCCTCTGCTAGTATAACACTTTCGAGGTATGAGGCTATTAATGTAGCTAATTTAGCGTTCTCAGCGTAAATTTCTTCTATAGGTTTTAGAAGTTCATGCATTTTATTGATCGAGTTAACAGAGATCCATAAAAGATTTTCAATCACTTCTCCAGACTGATCATGGGTAATAACGCCAAATGATAAGCCCTCGTAAATTTTTGTTAAATACCCTATGAGTTCCTTTCTAGGAAGATCATTGTTGGGTATTTCATACAATTTTTTCACCCTTTATTTATTAAAAGGTAGGCTTTTTATTTCAATAAGTATTTTATTTTACCGACTCTTATTTTATTATTTTGATTGATCCTAAATAAGCTTTACTACATTATTCGTGATTTTCACAATAATTTTTATTTAATATTGCGAAAATTCTAAAAACAATAATTAAGAATTATGAATTTAACAAAAAAAGGGATTTCAAAAAAAATTAACAACACCTCCGAAAAAAACTATTCAAATATGTAAAAATTATCACTATACTACGCTTCTAACAGACCATGAATATCTTCTACTAATTGTCTTTACAACCTCTTCAATTTTTCTTGCTTCCGAAGTATCTTCATAAAAAATTATAACTACATTTCCACCCCTTATCCTCTTTAAACGTTGATAAACGGTTTTAGGCGTCCTTATAATATCATGCATCACCAACAACTCTGCTTCAGGAAGATCGATGTCTCTCTCCCCTATGGGGGACATAGCTATCACTGCACGATTTTCTGTCCTTCTAAAATCCTCTAAAATGGATTGTTTGTTGGAAACACGTCCGGTTATAAGGAAGGCTTCATAACCCAATTTTTCAAGATAGTTAGCAATGGTTTTAGCGGTATTCACATAAGAAGTGAGTATAACTGTCTTTTCTGCCTTATATTCCCTGATTATTTCAGGTATAGCCTTTATTTTAGAAGAAGTTTTAGGGAAATTTTTTAAAACTTCTTTTTTTATGCCTATTTTTTCCGAAAGATACCTCCGGTAACTCCAAGGGGTCATAGCAGTAACATATTTTCTCACCATCGTGAGGGCGTTATATTTTTCCTTTAAATCGGTTGAGATAGGGAGATAAGATATTAAACGAGCAACCTCACCCCAAGGCTTTCCTTTTACAGCTTCAGAATCTGTTTCAAGAGCCTCTTTAAGGATCTGTTTTTTTGTTTCTTCGATTAAGTTGTCAAGTCCATCCATAATAGCGCTTACAGCCCCATCTTTTATACCCCAAGTTCTTATTACAATTTGTTGAATATATTTTTCTACATCTGAGTCTTTTATCAAGTCGCTCATCGAAAGCATTGTGCTTTTTGGTATTGTTTGCATGATGGTTTTTAGTTCTAAGGTAATGCCGTAATCATCGCCTTTTTTTGCTACATGAGTGTCACGAAGAGTGCCTGACATACCTACAATCCAAGCCTTCCACTGAAAAAATATGGGGAGTAGTTGGTTCCAGGGGAAGGTTAATGAGGTTTTATGAGCCTGCCTTAACACGATTTTATCTACTTCATTTATCAATATAACATCAAAAAAACTTGTAGCAGCTTCCTGTTTTTTTAAAATGTTAAGGGCAACTTGTGGCGTTGATAAAACCACTCTTGCTTCCTGAAACGCTTTCAAACGAAGCCATGAGGGTGTCCTTGAGGAAAGATACTCCATCCCATTTACGCCGCCATAATTATTTTTGAGGTAGTGAGATGTCTCTAACAAGGAGCTTGTAGAATGAAGAAGAACTAAAAACCTAAGCTCTGGGAATTCATGCTGAACGAGAAGATAAGTTAAAACCCGTTTTCCAAGCCCACAATCCAACTCAACGATAACATTTTCCCCTTTAGCAAACTTTTCCCGCAAAAACTTCAAAACTTTAGTCTGATATTCTCTTTCCTCAAGAACAGTTTTTTCAACCATACTTTGCCCTCTCTTCAACTATACTAATATTCCATTATAATTTATTTAAAATAGCATATTAATAAGTTACAAATGTCAGTAAAAGAACTTGCCCTCTCCCCTAAAAACTGGAAAAAGTTTTGAAGAAACTCAAAAAAAGGAGATAAGAATGGAGAAATTTTATATTCTTTTTTTACAGGAGGAGAGATTAGTTTTTAGTGCTGTTATTTTTGAATTTTTATTTACCTTGTTCCAAGGATTTTAAGAGGAAAAGTTTGATTGATTTTAATCAAGTTCTGGTCTCTTGTGATCTAAAAATATGGCGAGTATTGCGGTTAAATAGATTGCTGTAAAGCGTAAGAAGTTAATATTTCCACCGTATAAAAGCCTAATGAAAATAAAAAAAGTATAAATCAGGAAGAAGAAAGCGATTATAAATTCAAAGTCTTTAAGATCTATCCTGCCTTCGGGAGGAGCATTTTCAGGATTTTTAGAAAGAAGGACATTATGTACGATTAGATAGGTAAGCAGCAAAAATACGGCTGAGAAACCTATAATGATATTTAATCCTGAAAGGATGAAGAACAGGCAAAAAGAACCAGCAATTATCAAAAGTAGATCAAAAATTTGCACTTTTTTAGGGGAGATTTCTTCAGTCATTTCCATCGTCTACAACCTATTTTCGATTTTATGCTGGGTGGAGGCCTGGGTAGAGTAGGCCTGTAGTCTCTTCAAAATCAAACATGATATTCATATTTTGGGTTGCTTGTCCTGATCCGCCTTTCACCATGTTGTCTAAGGCTCCAAAAGCTACAAGTATTTCTTTTCCTATTTCGAATCCTACGTCGCAAAAGTTGCTTCCTATGAGAACTTTCGGATCTGGATACCTATACAAACCTGTTTTCATTTTAACCAATCTTATAAATAACTCGTTTTTATACTGTTCTCTGTATCGTTTCCAGATTTCCTTTTGATCAATCTCTATTCCCGTTTTTATGTAAGCAGTGGCTAGAATGCCTCGCACCATATCTATGGCAATTGCTGAGAATTTCACTTTTCGCCCTACAATCATCTCAATTTCTGCTTGATGTCTATGCCCCACGGGAGCGTAAGCCCGCACAGTATTACACCGTTCGGGGTGATGACTGCTTTCACTAACTTTACCCCCTGCTGCCGAAGAACCTATTTTCGCCTCTATTAGTATATCTTCTCCCAAATCTCTTAGGGGGTAAAGAGCAAAAATTCCAGCCGTAGCCATACACCCAGGACAAGCAACAAGTGTCGCGTTTTTGATCTTTTCTCTGTTAACTTCTGGCAACCCATAAACCGCTTTTTCTAGGAGATCCGGTTGGGGATGTTCTATGTACCATTCCGCATATCTTTCAGCGTCTAGCCGATAATCGGCGCTTAAATCAATCACTCTTAAGCCGTTTTCAAGGAGTTCAGGGACAATTTTGAAAGAGGTTTTATGAGGAAGAGCAGTGAAAACAACATCACAATCAAGGTCTGGTTTTTCTTCGAACTTTAAGTCGGTAAATTTTCGCAAATTGGGATGCACTATAGTAACGGGTGTTCCCATAAGACGCCTGCTTGTAACGCTTTTGATAGTAACTTGTGGATGTATGAGGAGGAGTCTTAGTAGTTCACCGCCGGTATAACCGCTTCCTCCTATGATGGTTACTTCTATAGTCATTTTATTTTCTCACCTTGTTTCTAGCATACTGTATTATTTTTTCCGCAATATTTACCCCTGAAACCCTTTGGACATTTTTAAACTCAGTACTATGGTTTATTTCAAGCACCATTAACTGGTCTTTGTTTTCTATCAAGTCTACGCCTAGCACACCACCCCCTACTGCCTCCGCGGCTTTAAGGGATAATTCCTCTATTTCGGGAGTTAAGGGGCACGGTTCTGCCCTTCCTCCTAGGGCTGTATTTGTCCGCCATTCACTCTCTGTTTGAATAACGCGATATATGGGGATAACCTCATCCCCTATAACTATAGATCTTATATCACGATCAGGTTTCGCGATATATTCCTGAATATAGTATATTTTGTGAAAGGCATTTCCAAGAATGGAACGGTGTTCTAACAAAGTCTTTGCTGTTTGAGGGTCGTTAACTTTTGCAACCATTCTTGCCCATGAACCTATTACAGGTTTAAATATTACAGGATAACCCATTTCTTCTGCTATTTGAAAAGCGGATTTAACGTCGAATCCTACAACAGTTTTTGGGGTTGGTATCCCGTTTTTCGCAAGGATTACTGATGTTTTAACCTTATCAAAACAGTTTTCAGCTATTAAATATGGGTTTATCACTTCTAATCCTTGATTTTCAAGTACGAAGGTTATGTAAAGTCCTTTTAGAGTACCTACGCATCGCATAATTGTGATGTCTGCTTCGATATTGTTGGGCTTAGTTAAGGAAAACTTATGGGTTTTGCTATCAATAATAACTAGCTCTCCCCCAGCTTTTTTCACAGCTTCGAAAAGCAAGCGTTCATCAGGCCTAACACGGTCAACTACTATGCCAACCCTAGTAACCATGGATCATAACCCCAAAAAAGTATCATTTTTACATTTAAAATAATAAACCCTATAATTAAGACAAACATTTTATATTGATAAATACCCTTCCACATGATTATTTAAACGATATTTAATAAAATGAAGCTAGAAATTGAGGGGAATTTTTCCGATTTTCCCTCTTCATTCGCCCCAATCTTCTCCTTCTAATTCAGCCATTTCAAAGAGTAAAGGTTCTATAGAGATTAATTCAAGGATAGCGCCGCAGTCTTCACAGGTAGTAATTTCCCTGATTATGGGATCTTTTAAACTAATTAAGGCGCCGCAGTCTGGACATTCTCCTGTTCTTTTATTCTCTGGCATTAATCCAATCACCTCAACCAAGTAATTAAAAGTTTATTTCTGGAAAAAAATGAATGTATGATCAGTTTTAAAATCTATCTTTTTCAAATTTCTAACTTATAGATCAATAGTTAAACTTTTGGATGATTCAAAAACTTAACGATACACTTAAATTTTTTTAGAAAAAACCCTAAAAAACTATTTGAATGATTTTAACATATTATTATATGATAAGCTAATTCCGTAAGCGAGGTAGTGATCACATGAAAAAGTTACGTGTTGAAGAAGATGGGGGCACAGAAGAATTGAATTCTTTATCGTTTAACTCAGATGAGGTTTTCTTAATCGTTGATGAAGATGGGAAGAACGTCTATATTTGGATAGGGTGCAATGCAAGCGTTAGAAAAAGATTTGCTGCGGCTAGGGCAGCAGGAGAGCTAAAGCGACAAGACTTAGCATATAGTAATATTACTATTGATGAGGAGTACGAGCCTGCTGACTGGCGTTCTAAAATTTTGACAGTCTGATGGGTTAATGTTCTTCTCAATAATAAAATCTCTTTTTTATAAAAAGAGGAAAAGGAGTTATTCTCCGCTCTATTTATCTTTTTATTTTTATTCAAAGGTTCTCTCTCTTCTCATCCCATCATAGATGATTTTT
Source organism: Candidatus Hodarchaeota archaeon (assembly GCA_048886645.1). Lineage (GTDB taxonomy): Archaea > Asgardarchaeota > Wukongarchaeia > Wukongarchaeales > Wukongarchaeaceae > Wukongarchaeum. The sequence continues at coordinate 14,748 of JBHLKN010000008.1, forward strand.
TAATAATTTTGTAAAATAGGAGGGAATTCAAACCTTAATTTAACCTTAAACTGGTTTTTAGTAGATGTGAAAATTTTTAAGAAAGAGTTAGGCAATTTTGTTTTGAAAAAGGTTTTCGAAGGGAAGAGTTATTTTTGGATGAATTAGAAGAAGTTGAAGAACTTAAAGAGAATTTCGGGCTTAATACCTATGAGGCAAGGGTTTATGTAGCCCTGATTAAACGGGGGGAGATGGTTCCAAAGCAGATTGGCGTTGAGGCGAACATTCCTTTGCCGAGGACGTATGATACGCTGCGTGCCTTAGAGGAGAAAGGGTTTGTAATCTCTACGCCTAGTAAGGAGGGGTCTTCGCGACTTTATAGGGCTGTTGATCCAGAAATTGCTTTGAATAAACGTATAAAGGATTTTGAAGAAGATTATAAAGCATTAATCAGTAAAAAAAAGAATTCTTTTGATTTTTTAGTAAAAAAGCTTGGAGAGGCTTTTAAAACTTCAAGCGAAGTTAGGTTAGAAGAGGTTTTTTTGATACGAAGGCTGGAAAACATTATTGAAAAAGCTTGGGGTATGATAAAACGCGCTAGAAATGAAGTGATTTTAGTAGGATATGCTACGATAGAGTTATTGAATTACGAGGAATGGAAATTAAAAGAAATGTTTCCAATAATTCATGATAGACTAAAAAACAAGGTCTCCTTCAAGCTACTCGTTCCAAAATTAGAAGAAGGCCAGAAAATGTTGATAAAAACAGTAACTAGCGGGTTTAAAGAACTTTTCACTGTAAAAATCAGTGAAAACACAATGCTTGATTTTTTGATAATAGACCAAAAAGAAATACTTTTAGGAGTACCTCAACCCAATATTGAGGAAGTTTTTGAAGGAAGTGTTTCAGCTTTATGGTTTCAAAATCCCCTTTTTGCCGACGCCCTTAAAAGAAACTTTCAACTCCTATGGAAACAAGCTAATGATCTAGAAATATAGAGAGGTAGTAGGTTTTCGTTGGGCGTTTTATAGGGTGAGAGTTATTTTTAATTCTTGTTTTTCGTTTGGATTAAGGTTGAGGGGGAAAGTGTGGGCTAATAGTAAGCCTTGATATTTATCTTCTCTCCCAAAATCTGTTATGTTGGTTGTTAATATTTTGTCTATCAGCAAGTAGGGTAGGGGGATTGCTGTGATTTTTACGTTTAAATCATGGGATAGGTCGGATATTGAGAGTTCTTTGAATTTTTGCTCTATTGGTTTTTCTATTTCTTTTAAGGATATTTCAGAGTTATTTTCGAGGTTTATTATTTTTGTTTTTTCTAGTTCGCTCATTAGAGCTAAAGGTGTTTCAACTATTAGTTGTCCTTTAAGGGTTTCTGGACCTTTATTTTCAAGGATGAAAGTTGCGGTAAGTGTTTCATTTTGATGATTGTCAGCGGCTAGTTGGAACGATTTCCAAAAAGTTATAGTCGCAGCACTTTGACCTATTTTTAGGTGCTCTTCGCGTTTTAATACGCATTTTGTATCTTTTAGTTCTTGGATTTGGAAATCTCCCCAAGATAAGTTTCCTAATTCCTGGTATTCTCTTCGCATGAAGCTGGTTTTTGTAGTGTTTTCTGTTAGAAGGTATGTTCTAAATGCTTGGAGGGGATGACAATCAAATATTAAACCTGGAATGTTTTCGTGGTAGGGTTCTTTTACGCGGGTTATTACGTTAAGAATGTTGAAAAGGGTTTTTTTACTGTCTAACTCGAAAACAGTGCCTCCCTTATGGGGCGAGATGTAAACGTTTAAATTACGCCCTTCTATCAAAATCTCAGGAATAAAGTCGATATTAAAGTCTAACTCAAGCATTCTTGGCAGTTTCAACATGCCTGCTTCTTGCAAGAATTTTTCTGCTTCTCTTTCTGCGAAAATTAAATTCTTGTAAATATTGTTGCGAAGAGATTTGAGGTATACTCCCCCAAAAAGTCCATGCCAGTAACCATCATTACACTGCGCTTTAAACAGTTCTCTTTTAAGGTAGCCTAGTAAACTTTCATCTGCTCCTATCTTTTCTGCTTCGAGGATCTTTTTACGAACATAAAGCATCTTCTTATGCATATTAGAGGACTCAGAGTATTTTGTGAGAAAGTTTCTCCAAAATCCGCCCTTTGAAAACCAAGAAATTAAGCTTTTAAAATAAGTTTCTTGATGCTCAGCCATTTCCATCATTCTTTTGTAACCAATCTGGGCATCAGTTGGAAGAGACCAAACAGATAACTTATCATAAGAAACCGTGGGAAGATAGATAAGACTCGAAGGGTTAAAAACTTCAAGATATTCTGAGAGAGATGTAGGAATAATCCAAGGCGTTTCCTCAATCATTTTTAGAAAAGCTGGCATCCAAGGGCTACCGTCGTAACCGCTTATATAACAGATATCATGAGTGGTTCTGTCGCCAGCAGGCCATTCTCCCATTTTTTCAGCATCACTACTGAAAACCACTATGCGATTTTTTTCGAAATTTTTAACCTTTGAAAGAAAATCTCTCGTTTCTTCTGGGGGTTTCCAAGGAGTAAAGTAACGTATGGTTTCATTTATGGGAAATATTTTAACAGGGTAACCCTGGTCTTCAGTAACGAAAGGGTAAAAGGTTTCTTCTTCCTTAAAACCAAGATACTTTATGTGATTATCATCGATCAAAACATACTCTATCCCTGCTTTGTGAAGGCTTTTTGGAAGGTGGGGCTCCCAAATCCTTTCTGCCAACCATAAACCTTTTGGATCATAATTAAAAACTTCTTTCATACGGTTTTTGTGAAGAGTTATTTGATCTACTCGATCTTCTTCAGGAATAACCGCAAGTATAGGCTCATAATAGCCTCCCGCAAGAATCTCTGCCTGGCCTCTTTTAACCATTGAACGAACCATATCGATATGTTCAGGATGATTATTCTCAATCCAATCTAAAAGAAAGCCTGAATAATGAAGACAAACTTTCACTTTTGAGTGCTCGTAGACTTCATTAATCAGCGGCTGGTAAGCCAGTTGAAAAACATTTTCACAGACATGATCAAACTGCCCCACAGGCTGGTGAGCGTGAAATACCAAAGGAAAATAAACTATGCCTTCAGAAATTTCTTCGTTTGGATACAAACTTTCTCCTCCATTCTTCTGAAACAATTCAGCTTAAAAACAACTCTTAAAAAGAATTTAATTTCTTTTAAGCGTTTTTAATCAAAAAATCAAAAAAGAACTAGAAAAAAGTAAGAGAAATCATAAAGAAAAAAGAACTAAAAATTAATAGAGCTATTTTTTCTTTTTTAAGGTTATTTTGTAAGTTCTGCGAATTTTCTCAACAGTTCTTCTTGTTCTTTTGTTAACTTTTCGGGAACTTTGATGTTTATAACTACGTGCATATCCCCCCGTTTTCCTCCTCCAAGCTGAGGTAGTCCTTTTTTCTTGAGCCTAAAAATAGTGCCTGGTTGTGTACCGTTAGGAATTTTCAGCTTGGCTACTCCGTCAAGGGTAGGTACTTCTATCTCATCTCCTAAGGCGGCTTGGGTAAAAGTTATCTCTTTTTCTAAAATGATGTGGCTATTGTAACGTTTAAAGAATTTGTGAGGACGTACTTCTATGTTTACGTAAAGGTCTCCGGGTTCAGATCCGGCTTCTCCTGCTTCTCCTCCTTCTCTTACCCTTAGACTATGCCCAGTTTCTACCCCAGGCGGGATCTTTACCTTTATTTTTTTTGGTTTTGGGACAACTCCTTCGCCTTTACATACGGAACATTTCTTTTTGATTTGTTGACCTGTTCCTCTGCATTGATTACATGTTGAAACTGTTGCAACATATCCAAAAGGAGTTCTACGTTCTTGCCTTATTTGTCCTGAACCGCGACAAGTAGGGCATTGAATGATGTCATCTTTGCTTTTTGCTCCCGTTCCGTCACATTCTTCACATTTCACTCTTGTGTAATATTCTATCTCCTTCTCAAGACCGTTAAGGACATCTTGTAATTCGATTTCTAGGTTGTAACCTAAATTGGCACCTCTTCTCGGGGCGGAACGCCAAGAAGGTTCTTCACCCCACTCGCGAGACCTTCTTCCAAAGTTAAAAAGACGATCAAAGATTGTGCCAGTTTCAAAACCACCAAAGCTAAAAAAGTTAGAGAATAGGTCTCTTATATCCTCGAAATGGGAAAAGTTTTGGAAGAAGTCAAAACCTCCTGGTCCAAAGTCTGAAGTTACTCCTGCATGGCCAAACATGTCATAGCGCTGACGCTTTTCTGGGTCGCTTAACACTTCATAAGCTTCAGAGACCTCGATAAACTTTGCCTCAGCCTCTTTCGGATTTTCCTTATTTCTATCTGGATGATATTTTTTTGCTAATCTCCGATAAGCCCTTTTAATATCGTCTTTACTTGCATCTTTACTTACCCCTAAAACCTCGTAATAATCTCTTTTCGCTGACATCTAATTAAAAACCTCGTTAACCCTCATTAAAACAACTAGTACAATTTTAGTATAAAAAAAGAAAAAACATGAGCGACTTGATGTTAATTACAAATAAAAATAGTTTTTTATTTTTTATAAAATGTTTTTGTTTTTATTCGACTTCTTCGAAATCTGCGTCTACTACTTTACTTTCATCCACTGGTGATTCGGATTCTTTCTTTTCCTTCTTATTTGTTGTAGTTTCTGCACTGCTTGGTTGTTGTTGCTGCTGTTGTTGTGCTGCAGCTTGATACATTACGGTTGAAATTTCGTGCATTATGTTGGTTAGTTTTTCCATTTCTGATTTTATTTTTGCATCATCATCTGCTTCTAAAGCAGCTTTGAGATCTTTTATTGCGTTTTCTACCTTTTGTTTTTGTTCTGAAGTTATTTTGTCTCTGAATTCTTTAATCGTCTTTTCAGCGGTATATACTAGGGAATCTGCTTGATTTCTAAGTTCTGCTTTTTCCCTCTTTTTCTCATCTTCTTCAGCGAATCTTTCCGCCTCTTTTACCGCCTTTTCAATCTCTACATCTGAGAGCTTTGTCGAAGCAGTAATCGTTATTTTCTGCTCATTACCTGTTGCTAAGTCTTTTGCTGCAACGTTTAAGATTCCATCAGCATCTATTTCAAACGTAACCTCTATTTGAGGAATACGCCGTGGAGCGGGAGGAATACCCACTAAGTGAAACCTTCCAAGGGTCGTATTATCTGAAGCCATCGCTCTCTCCCCTTGAAGGACATGAATCTCTACAGAAGGTTGATTGTCTGAAGCTGTTGTGAATATTTGACTCTTTTTTGTGGGTATTGTCGCGTTTCTTTCAATAAGTTTTGTGAAGACATTTCCCAACGTCTCAACACCTAAAGACAAAGGTGTTACATCAAGGAGAAGAATGTCTTCTACTTCACCTTTTATCGCTGCGCTTTGAATAGCTGCTCCATTTGCAACGCACTCCATGGGATCTATACCTCTTTCAGGTTCCCTTCCAAAGATCTGTTTGAATTTTTCCCGGACAATAGGCATCCTTGTAGGACCACCAACAAGGATTACATGATCCATTACTTGAGGATTTAACTTAGCATCTTCTAGGGCTCGATTTATTGGTGGCTCAAGCCTATCTAAGATATGTTGTATAAGGCTTTCAAGTTTTGCCCTACTTATCGTCATCTCTAAATGCTTAGGTTCGCCATCTACGGTAGTTAAGAAAGGTAAACTTATATTAGTAGTAGTAAGAGAGGACAACTCGATTTTTGCCTTTTCTGCAGCCTCTCTTATTCGCTGCATAGCAGCTTTGTCTTCTCTTAGATCTACTCCTTCCTTCTTTTTAAACTCTTCAGCGATATAGTCTGTTAAGGCTTCGTCCATATCCCTTCCGCCAAGCTGAGTATCACCACTTGTGGAAATAACTTCGAAAACTCCTTCTCCCATCTCCATTATTGTAACATCAAAAGTTCCGCCACCAAAGTCAAGGACCGATATCTTCTTTTCTCCCTTTTTACCAAGACCATAGGCAAGAGATGCAGCAGTAGGCTCATTTATAATCCTTAAAACCTCTAAACCAGCAATCTTTCCAGCATCTTTAGTAGCGGTTCTTTGATTGTCATTAAAGTAGGCAGGAACCGTGATTACCGCTTCTTCTACCTCTTCTCCAAGGAAAGCTTCTGAATCTCTCTTAATTTTTTGAAGTATGAAAGCAGAAATCTGCTGAGGAGTGTATTCCTTATCATCAATTTTCACCTTAAAATCTGTACCCATTTTCCTCTTTATCCCAGTTATAGTGCGTTCTGGGTTGATTGCAGCCTGTCTTCTCGCAGGCTCCCCCACAAGAAGCTCACCTACCTTTGTAAAAGCAACAACAGAAGGAAACATTTTACCCGCATAAGTGGGGCCTTCAGCGCTCGGAATTATTACAGGCCTACCGGCTTCCATAACCGCTGCTTGAGAATTTGATGTACCTAAGTCAATACCAATAACCTTACCCATAAAGGCAACGCCTCCTAAAAACAAATAAAAGTAACAAATATAAAAAAACAAAATTTAATTTTGATTTACTTTTACGCTCAATTTTTATTACAAATTCAAAGTATTTTTTAGTTTCCTGAAAATAAAAAAAGGATATAATAGTTATTAATTTTACTAAAAGAATTCTATCCTATGGCGACTTTGACCTTTTTTGCCTTTTCCGCCTTTGGCAAATTGATCTTCAGTACACCGTCTTCTAGACTAGTTTTTGATTCTTGTGGCTTTACTGGCACTGGGAGTGTGAAACCACGTTTATAACTCCTCACAGATCTTTCTCTGAGGATAGTTTTTCCTTTAACCTCTTCCTTCTCCTCTTTGAAGGTGCCTTCTACTGATATAGTGTTTTCTGTTGCTTCGATATTTATGTCTTCTTTCTTTAAGCCAGGAATCTCCATTTTTATAACTATATCATTCTCTGTTTCCTCTATATCAGTTAAAGGTAAATATTCGATAGCTTCTGTTGCACCTACTCTTGGAGTTTCTCTGAAGAAATCGTTAAACATTCTAGCGATTCTGTCACGCATTTCAGCCATTTCTCGGAAAGGATCCCGTTTTCTAATACTCATTAGTTTGCACCTCCTCTGTTAAATACTTTTTCACTTTATCTAAAATAAATTATATTTTATAAACTTTTTCAAAAAAAATTAATAAGTTTTTGACAAATTTATCAAGTTATAAAAAAAATAAAAAACATTTATAAAGGTTAAAACCGTCAAAAAATATGAAAATTCACGAAAATTAAAGGAGCGACTAGGAAAAAATGAAGAAAATACGAAAATATAAAGAACCGCTCTCAACCCACACATTCAACATCCTAAGACAACCGCCAAAAGAAAACTTAGAAGACGATCTCAGATGGATTTGCTATGCTCTCGGACTAATAAATCCAAGAGATCGGGATGAAAGCTGCTTAAAGATCGTTGAAATCGTCCTAGAAGCCTCCAAGGAGGAAGAAGGAATCTCAAGTAACGAGATAACGAAAAGATTAAACCTCACAAGGGGGGCCATAATAAACCATTTAAACAGGTTAATGCAAGCAAGATTCATCATAAAAAGAGGAACAAACTACGAACTAAGAGAAAGAAACATAAAACGAACCATTGAAAAAATCCGAGGAGATATAGACAGATTCCTAGAAGAACTCCTCCAAATAGCAGAAAGCGTAGACAAAGCATACAAATTAAAAGCAAGACGCCACTAAAAAATAAAAAAATTTAAACGAATTTAAGAATGAACAAATTCTATTAATACTCCCTCTAAAACTTCCTTATTTTTACTCGCTTATTAAAGATATAATATACAGTTTTTTAACCTAAATTGAAAGTTATATATAATTTGTTTTGTTTTTTAAACTGAATGAAACATTTACCATTTCGAGTTTGGGGGATAAATGTCTAATATTTCGAATTCTCAAGCGTCATTTTTTTCAAATCCTTGTATTAAGGAAGCTACATTCTATGAAAAGCTTGAAGGAAAGAGGGTAGAGTGTAGTACTTGTGAGAGAAGATGTAAAATTTCGGAGAATAAATTAGGGTTTTGTAAGACTCGAAAAAACGTCGATGGGAAGTTATACACACTTGTTTATGGTGATATTTCAAGTATTTCTGCAAATCCTATTGAGAAAAAACCTCTTTTTCATTTTTGGCCTGGTAGTTTTGCCCTCACCGTCGGAACTTATGGTTGTAATTTCACGTGTCCTTGGTGTCAGAACTGGACTATTTCTAAGGCTTCTCCAAACTTAAGACAACAAAACTACCTTAGCATGAAAGATTTCTTAAAAATTGCAGAATCCTATAGTTGTCAAGGAACTTCTTTTTCTTTTAACGAGCCAACCGTCTTGTTAGATTATGCTTTAGATGTTATGAAGTTGACTAAACCAATGGGTTATTATCAAACTTATGTTACTAATGCTTACATGACAACTGAAGCTTTAGATGCTCTCATAAAAGCAGGATTAGATGCTATGGCTATAAATGTAAAAGGTGGAGTAGAAGCTGTAAGGGGGTATTGTAAGGCAGATGTCGAAATTGTGTGGAGAAACGCTATAGAAGCAAAGAAAAGAGGGATTCATGTAGAAATAATTACCTTGGTTATCCCCACAGTAAACGATAAAGAGGACACGTTTAGAAACATAGCTCAACGCATAAGAAAAGAATTGGGAAAAGATACGCCTTGGCATACAACAGCTTACCATCCAGACTACGAATTCCGAGCGCCAAGAACGCCTGTAGAAACCCTTGAAAAAGCCAGAAAGATCGGTATTGAAGAGGGATTGGATTACGTTTACTTAGGAAATGTTCCATTACATCCTTGGGAAAATACTTACTGTCCTTCTTGCGAAAAACTTTTGATAAAAAGGTCAATATTCACCGTTTCAGAAAATAATTTAAGCCCGGACAATTGTTGTCCAAGCTGCGGAGAAAAGATTTCAATAGTTAGTCAATCCGCTCCCTTATAAGTAGGCTTTGCTAAGGTAAAGTAGTTCGTTGCGGGGTCTGTTGTTTTTCATTTTGGATATTTCTTACTTTTTTTCTAGGTTTTTTTCTATTAGTTTTATTATTTTTTCTTCTAAGACTGTTGCAGGTATGTCGAATATTGTTAATCTTGCCCTTCTTCCTGGTTTTCCTTTTCCTATAGGTTTTATTATTTTTTCGATTATTCCTATTTTATTTAGTTGTTCTATGCATTCTCTATAAGCGCTTTCATTTGGAGGTTTTTGCCTGTATTCCTCGCAAGCTATTTTGAAGTAGTGATATCCTTCCTTGATTGTTGTTGAGGTTACCCCTTTATGTTTTAATCGGCGTGATATACCTAAAGCTGCAAGCTTTTCGTAGAGGTTTAATTGTTCTAGTGCGGTTGTTCTAAGTTCTGGATAAACGTTAGCTTTTCCTTCCCGTATCATTTCTGCTGTAATTTCAGATTTTCCCTCTAAATCTGCGATTCTTCCAGCGCTGTGAAGGATCTCTATACCGTGACGAGCGTTACTAGTTTGGCTTGCAATTTCCGCTACTAGGTCGATTATTTCGGGGTTTACTACGCCTGGTTTAAAGGCAATTTCTGTCCGGTAAGTCAGAATTTCTACAAGGTCTTCTTTGGTGTATCCTTTCACATCTATCTGGTCGTGGAGATATTCAGAAAGTTTATCCTTAAGGGTGTGGTTCCATTCAGCAGGTCTGCTTATCAGGATTAGGGAGATTCTTGCCTTTCCTGCACCAAAAAATTCCGCGGCATGTACCAGGGATAAAACATCATTGCTATCCAGCATGTAGGATTCATCTAAAGCTAGAACAAGGTGGGAATCTGTCTTTTCTAAACGTTTCATCATCATTTCGAGGACTTCTTCATCGGAAAATCCACGAGCACTTATGTTAAACTTTGATCCAAGGAGGTGACGTAATATGGCAGTTTTTGAACGTGTGGTATGGCAGTTATAGTAAGCAAAATGGATGGAATACCCTCTTTCTGAGGCCTCTCTCGTAACTTCATCCATTGTTCTTTTTACTGTGGCGGTTTTTCCAAATCCTGGCCCGCCCAATATCGCGATTTGAACGGGAAATGAATCTTCTTGAAGTATGGGTCTTAGATCCCTTGCAAGACGCGACATCTCATTCTCTCTTCGGGGCAAACTTTCTGGAACATATTCTGGGAAAAGCGTTCGTTCGTCTCTGAAGACCCCAGCGCCGAAAAGCGACTTGCTTATATCAAAATTCATTAATAACCACCAATGGGTCAAATGACTAAAAAATCCTTATCGACCATCAATACTTATTTTTTATATTATCTTTATTTGCGCTGTTTTCTTCGATCTTTTCCTTGATTATTTGTCCAAACAGAGGTCGCAAAGCCAATTCCCGTCGACATAGGTTAGGTCGTCTGAGAAGTTTCCGCAGTTATCACAAAAGTCGCTTATAATGTGGAGTGGAGGATCGTATATAGGACCTTCCTTAATGCTTTCTCCTTTTTCTTCTTCAATCACTATGTGTGATAGACTTAAGCGGGCGTGCTCCCTTTCGAGAAATATGAGCTCGGGCTCGATTTTAGTTATATCAGTTTCGGTTATTATGCCGATAATTTTTCCCTCTCTTATCACGGGTAGTCTTCTTATCTTTTTTTCACGCATCTTTTTTGCAGCGTCTTCTATACCTGCTTTTGCCTCTATCACGATGAGGGGAGCACTCATAACGTCTTCCACTTTAATCTCTGAAGGAATTACTCCTTTAGCTATCACTTTTGTCAATATATCTTTTTCAGTGATTATACCTACCTCTTTATCCCCCTTTCTTACTAACAGGGATGATATGTCCTTCTCGGTCATAAGGCCTACTGCTTTAAGAACTGTTTCTTCACCATCAATACTGATAACTTCTATGGTCATTATGTCTTTTACCCTTATATTAGCGCTATTTGCGGGATATGTCATCTTTAACCCCATTCTCTTTTCTCAATTTTGATTATGTCTTACCGCTTATAAAATCGTTACTTAATTCTTACAATATTTAAGCCATGAGGGTTTTTTCACTAAAAATATTGAAAGAGAGTTTCTTAGCTCATCTTTTTCTGTTAAGTACTTTACTATTTCTTCATTTTCAAGGATTGTAAAACCTTTTTTTAAAGCTTGCCTAAAATAGGAACCTAAACCTAAGCTATTTATCTTTTCTGTTAGAAGGTGTTGTATGAAGGAAATAACATCGGTAAATTCTCGTTCCAACTCGACAAACCATCGTTTTTCTCTGATATAAGGTCCTGCTAACACCTTACTTGAGTCTAAATGTTTTTTCAAAAAATTTATCTCTTCCTCCATCGATACAGGAGGACCTTTGTGCTTTAAAACAGCAGGGATTTCTCGATGGGTTACTTCAAAAAGTAGAAAAACGAGACCGGCCTCATCTGACCAAGGCAAAGACCCGATTATTTGAAACCCTGACTCTTCAATTGCTTCTACTATGGCGCGTTCTGACCGAAAGATTTGACCCCAAAGGATGTCAGGCGCCACGTTCAGTTCTTTGAAAACTAAGGCGAAAAAGAAGGTTTTCCTCTGATTCATAAGAGATAATAACTTTCCATCAGAGAGGGAAAGCGGGGGAGTTAAGGGGTAGAAGAAATTTTCCGAAGGAAGTTTTAAGAACGTTTTAGCTGCAGCCCTGAAAACGTTAAGTTTCTCTAAAGTTAAAGCAGAGCCTACATTCCTTCCGCGATCTACAGGGTCTACGAAAATCAAAGGCTCATTATTAAACAAATCAAGAGGAACCCTCAGATCTTCATAAAAATTTATCAATTGAAGAACAGTTTTTCCAGACTTCCAATTAATCGCGTTTTTACAGACATTTATAAAAGAACCGTAATAAAGACATAAAAGCTCGGTTAAATAACCGGAAAACCCACCGACTCTCAGTTCTGCTCCGTAAACACCTATGCCTTTCATGAAAGCTTTCAAAAGCCTTATCTCTATCCTCAAATCATCATTCAACTGCGATAAAAGAAACTCGGTATGAAGAGGGGTTCTATCTACAGCAGAAAGCCGATCCTCAATCATCTCTATCTTAAAACAGGGAACGATCTCAATCCTATAACCTTCAAAAATAATTTCACCAAAAGGATGTTCAGAATATCTTTCCTTCCAATCATCCTTAAAAACTTCCTGACAAACCGCAACAACCCTCTCTAGGTCTGAACGATCTCCTAGCGGAAGAACGATAAAAATATCTATATCCATATCTACTCGAAGCCATGTATCATGGCTCATAGATCCCTCTAAACGTATCTCTGCCTTTAAACCAGCATCCTTGAAAGCCTTATCTAAAATAGATTTAACCCGCTCAAAAACGCTCATAGCCCGCTCTTTTTCAAGGTTTGTAGGAACTATCTTAGGCAAAAAATTGAGGATAACCTTTTTATATATCGTCTCATCAAAGTTTTTCATGGGGAAACTTCCCTTAAAGTTTCATATATAGGACCCTTAGGGGTTAAGGTGCTTTTTTTAAGTTTTAAGGATTCTATACGCTGGATTCCTATCTCTAAATCTTTCATCCTTGATATCTGACCCGCTAACTCGTGAATGCCTTTTTTACCTTTAACACGGCCAATAGTTATGTGAGCTCTAAATCGCCTCGTTTCCGGCCTAAATCCTAACGGCTTGAGTTTTAAATTAAGCTGTGAATATAAAGCTTCAAGCTCCTCTTTTCCCTCCTTAATCCCCACCCAAACAACCCTAGGCCTATTCATGTTTGGAAAACACCCAATGTTTGATATATGAATTTCAAAGGGCTTAAAACCAACACCTTTCATAACCTCAAAAATAGGGTCTATTTGGGCAGGCGAAATATCTCCTAAGAATTTAAGGGTGACATGGACGATTTTAGGATCAATCCACTTAACTGCTGCCTGTACACCCATCAACTTCTTTTCCACATCCTCTACCTTTTTAGCTATCGCTGGATCATTAATATCTACAGCAATAAAAGAACGGATCTTATTACTCAAAAGAAACACCACATTAACCCACAATCATTCCAACTATTCTTTTGTCAATTTAAGAGATTTTAAAAGCGTTTTTTAATAGTTGTTAGATTTTGTTTTTCATTCTTTCGTTATATTCTTGTTAAAAAAAATTTTATTAACTGCGGGAATCTATAATTGATAATATTTTTTAAACAAAAAGGAACAAAAACATTTTTGGTGATCTTAGTTTGTCCCACGATCTTAGCAAACTCAGACACGTACCTGTAAGAGAAGAGAAAAAAGGAATCAAGGCCGCAAAACGCGTCAAATTAAAACCATCAGGTTACCCATTGCGCGCCTTGGGAGATGAAAAGGAACCGATATTAGAAACGGATAACCCTGAACTGTTCCAAGCCTATGCAAGAGAACAGTGGGGAGGACTTGCTTTAAAAGAGGGAGATTTTGTTTTCGACAGTTTTCTTTATCCTGATTACGCTTTTCAAGTGGTTAGAGTGACGCCTGGAGGTGAAGGTCGAATCAGTCCCACCACGAAAATTCAATTAGAACTTTCTTCAGTGTGTAAATCTGAAATAACAAAACATTATAAGCAAAATATTTCCCTATTAGACGTCATAGGGCAAGAACAAGCAAAAAAGAAAAGCCAGATCATTTTACACTATTTAAAAGACCCAGACCATTTTGGCGAATGGGCGCCACGAAACGTTTTGTTTTACGGACCGCCAGGGACAGGTAAAACAATGCTCTCAATGGCTTTAGCTGCTGAGACAGGAGTCCCCATATACCTTAACAAAGCCACAGATTTGCTGGGACACCACGTTGGGGATGGCGCGCGCAGGATCCATAAACTCTACGATGATGCCAGAAGAAATGCGCCATGCATCGTTTTCATAGATGAATTTGATGCAATAGGCTTAGATAGACGATACCAAAATATTAGGGGTGATGTTACAGAGATCGTTAATGCTTTGCTTTCAGAACTTGACGGCATGGAGGAGAACTCAGGGGTAGTAACTATTTGTGTAACTAATGCTCCTGTCCTCCTTGATCCAGCATTAAAGAGTAGGTTTGAGGAGGAAGTTCATTTCACCCTTCCCACTGAAAATGAAAGGCTTGAAATCTTGAAACTCTATGTGGAAAAACTTCCCTTGAAAGTAAGGGCGAACCTAGAAAAACTTGCGACGCTTACTGAAGGTTCCAGCGGAAGAGACTTGAAAGAAAGAATTCTTAAAAACGCCTTATATGAAGCTATCCTTGACGGTAAAAAAATAATCAGAGAAGAAATGCTGTTAAAACAGCTAGATGTAATAAACATTGAAAAAAGAGAACAAGACAAAAGAGCTTCAAGAATCTTTAGTTAAAATAGAAACTGCTTTATTAATTGGTCCTTTCTCTACTTTCTGTGAATTATTTCTTAATTATTTACTCGTTTTATTTATTTTTTGAAGTTTGGAGTGCCTCGTTATGGAAAACGATGACGATAAGGAGTGGGGAAAGGATAAGATCGTGATAGTTTTGATCGGCATGCCTGGTTCTGGAAAAACTGAGGCCTCTGAAGTGATTTCTGAGGAAACAGGGGCTTCCACAGTAGTCATGGGAGACATAATCCGCGAAGAAACATTAAAAAGAGGGTTTGAACTCAACCCTGAAAATATAGGGTTCGTATCAGTAGAACTTAGAAAGGAGTACGGGGATGATGTAATAGCAAAACTCTGCATTGAAAAGATTAAAGAAATAAAAAACGATATAGTGATAGTGGAGGGAGTGCGAAGCCTTGCTGAAATCAGGGCTTTTAAAGAAAAAATTCCAAACTTTTACACGATACTTATTGAAACTTCACAAAAAACCCGATTTGAAAGGTTAAAAAAGAGAGGAAGATCAGACGATTCAATCAGCTGGGACACCTTTGTTAAAAGAGATGAAAGAGAACTTGGATTCGGTATAGGAAAAGCTATAGAAACAGCTGACTTTTGCATAGTAAACGAAAAAGATAACCTCGAAACCTTCAAGGAAAAAGTAAGGAACAGCATACGTTCACTAATTAACCAAATATTTGAAGAAAAAGAAAGGGAAGGTTAAAGTTTTGGCGCCATACCCTGAACTGGAATTAAGTGTTAAAACAAGGGTTTATCCAAGCGAGAGTCAAGAAAAAGTTGAACAAGCCATCAAAAATATCTTTCCAGAGGTAAACCTTGAAGTAGAACAAAATGAAAGGGGAGAAAAATACCTTTTTGGAACTAAAAAAGGGGGAGCAAGCATCTTGAAGAAATTTTATATTCAACTCCGAAGCCAAAGGATTTTAGATGTTGTAAGGAAAAAACTCATAGGAAATATGGTGGGAGAAACAACCGCCATTTTACTTCACAAACAAGCTGCTTTTATGTCTAAAGTTAATTTTTGTGACTTTGAAGATGTGGGACCTCTTGGAGGGATAGAGGTCGCAATAACTTCCTCAGATATTCAAACAGTTATTGATTGGCTCGCTCCTCAAACTGTGAAAGGTAAAGAAGTAAAAATGGTTACAGATATCCAATTTTAAACTTTTTACTATCTTCTAAAGGTATTTGAATAACCATATCATCTGTTGCAAGTATTGTTTTTTCAAAAACTTTCTTTGCTTCCATTAAAAGCTGGTCTAAATCTTCATCTTGATAACGGCTACTGAAATGGGTTAAGAGGAGGAGTTTCACTCCAGCTTCTTTGCCTATTGTTGCGGCTTCTGAAGCCGTGCTGTGAAAATATTCTTGTGCTTTGTTTTTATGCTCATCTTTGTATGTTGCTTCGTGGATGAGCGCGGTAGCGTCTTTTGTAAACTCTACCAAGCTTTTAACAGGTCTTGTGTCGCCGCAAAAAACTATTTTTCTACCAGGTTTTGATGGGCCTAAAATATCTTCAGGGTTTATAGTCTTTCCACCCACTTTTACGGAGAGACCTTTTTGAAGCATTCCCCATAATCTTCCTTCAGGTATACCTAATTCTTTGGCACGTTCTACGTTGAATTTCCCAGGTTTTGGCTTTTCCACCAAAGCGTAAGCGAAACAAGGCGTTTCTCCATGATCTACGGGAGCTACTTTTACGTGATACTCCTCGGTTTCATAGATTACTGGGCTTTCTTCGGGGTTTTTAATCTCATTAATCTCTATTTTGAAGGGAGGATCAAGGTGTGTAACCTCTGAAAAAGCCTCTATAAGCAATTTAATTCCTTCAGGCCCAAAAATTTGAATATCTTTTGTTCGTCCAAGAAGCTTCATGGTATGTAACAAGCCAGGAATACCTAGAACATGGTCTGCATGCAGGTGAGTGACAAAAATCTTGGTTTTCCTGTTGAGCCCCATTTTATGTTTTAATACTTGAAACTGGGCGCCTTCACCACAATCAAAAAAAAGCAGTTCACCTTCCCTAACACATACACTGCAAGAAAGATATCTTCCAGCCGAAGGCACAGCCCCAGAAGTTCCTAAAAAAATTATTGATAAAGCACTCATTTTTGAAACACGCCTATCAGTCTTGTAAGACTTTTGTGAACATACAACTTGTGTAACTCCTGTAATTTTAGCCCAGCTTTTTCACCAATATGTTCTAAAGGTATTGTATCTGGAACCGCTATAGAAAGGTATCCATCCTTTCGAAGCACCCTAGCTATTTCTGTGAAAAATTTTTCAAGAAGAAGTTCAAGTTTTTCGCCTTTTGTAGAGGAAGACCTGGAGTAAGGAGGGTCGGTAGCCACAGCATCAATTTTTTCACCCTTAATAGGCAGTTTACGAGCATCGGCTTTTATCAACCTCGGTACCAACCCTAAATATTCTAAATTCTTTTTACAGCCAAAAACCATGGCTTTGTCAATATCAGACCCTAAAGCATTACAACCAATCACTTGTCCCTCTATGAGTATTCCCCCAGTCCCACAAAAAGGATCAAAAAGGAAAAACTCCAGATTTCTTTTTGCACGAGCTAAATTAACCATTAACCTTGAAATTTGCGGCTTCATGATGCCTGGATGAAAAAAGGGCATAAAACGACCTTTCCGCTCCAAAAACCCTTTTTTAGAAACTTTTGCTTTAACGGTTCCAAAAACGAAAACATTTTCAGTAATCACGCCAAGAAATAACGTTTCAGGATTCCTTAAACTTACATGTAAACCCGTATTTTTCTTTATTATAGCTCCAATTTCCCGCTCTAACCCTTCAACACTCATGTCTTTGCCTTCAGGAGAGAGATTAGGCTTAATTTTTTTCACTCTTACCGCAAAACTTTCCCCCTTAACAAACCTATTAAAGTCAACATCCCGCATCATAGAAAGTATCAAACCGGAATCACAAGGATAAGTAGAAATATGACGGCAACAGTAATGGGTCATTGAAGCGCGTAAACCAACGCTTTGAAGCGCGTCAAGGTATGGAATATCAAGTAATAAAACTTGACAAAACTCCTCAATGTTAGAAAATGGCATATTTTCTGCTTCTAATATGGCTAAAACTTCAGCTCTTGCTATGGACTCATTTTGTCCATATAAAACGAAAAAACACCTTTTTGCAACCATTTTCAACCATTCTAACAAAAAACGATTTTTCTTATTTTTTTAAGGTTTCAGCAATTACTGGAGCTACAGATATTACGCTTATTTCACTTTGAATTGTATCTGTTCCAAAGATTTTTTCAGCCCCAGCTTCAATAATCCTTTTAAAAGCATCTTTAACAAGGAGACCGTGAGTGCAAGCCACATATGCCTTTAATGCGCCCAAATTTTTAACTATTTTAACAGCTTCTGCAACAGTTCCCCCTGTTGAAATTATGTCATCCAACACAACTACATCCCGCCCCTTAACCTCAATATCGCGCTTTTCAACATTTATTTCTCCCGTAGTCCTGCTTCGTTTTTTCTTGAAAAAGTTGTATTCACACCCCAAAATTTCAGCAACAACCTTAGCATGATTTATCGCCCCCTCGTCTGGAGAAATCACGACAGGGTTCTTCAAACACATTTTTAAAAGATGTTTACCAATCTCCCCCATGGCTGTAACATTAACACAATCCATCTCCACAAGAGAAAAAATGTCCTCATTATGAACATCCACAGTGATTAAACGTTTAGCACCACGATCACGGATAAAGTTCAAAATAGTTTTAGCTGTTATAGCTTGACCAGGCAAAAACCTTTTATCCTGCCTGCTAAAAGCAAGATAAGGAACAACAACAATAGGACTAACACCAAAAAGATCAAACAAAGTATCAATCATTACAAGGAGCTGGAGAAGGTTCCTATCTTGGTTAGGATAAGTTGTCTGGATTACTACAAACTCCTCACCAGGCCTCTTTTCCTTAAAATTTTCTACATCAAACTGCACAACCCACTCCCCGTCAGGAAAATCACGAAGATTTAAAAAAAGAACATCATCACCAAGATTTTCGGCAACGTTTAAAGCTAAATTTGTAGAAGCAGAACCAGGAACAATCACCATCGGAAAAATTCCTCCAAAACTAGACCTTAACAATTGAAATACAAATGATAAACCTTTTTAATTCTTATCGGCATATTCCAAAATGGGTGCTACCTAGTAGAAGGTTAATTAAAATGACAAAAGAAGAAGAAGAAATAGAAAAAAATAACGATATAACACAAAAAGAAGCCAACCCATCAGAGAACATTGAGCAGGACACTTCAAAAACCCAAGAACAAATATTAGAGCAACAAACCGTGAAAGAAGAAGAGGAAAGAGAGTTAGACATAGAGTTTTCAACTACGGCAGAACTGCCTACACCCACACGGGTAGTTGATCAAGTTATTGGTCAAGATCACGCCGTAAATATTATCAAAAAAGCCGCAGTTCAAAGGAGAAATGTCTTGCTCATAGGGGAGCCAGGGACAGGTAAGTCTATGCTTGGACTAGCTTTAGCAGAGTTATTACCTACAGAGGAGTTGGTTGACGTTCTTGCTTTTCCAAACCCTAGCGATGAAAACACCCCCCATATACGCTCAGTTAAGACAGGGGAGGCTAAGAAAATCATCAACTTCTATGCAACAAGGGCGCAAAAATCTCAAGGATTCAAAAACCTTATGGCCATACTCCTCCCAGCCATAGTAATAATCATAGGGATATTAGAAGGAGAACTACTTTTCGGCATATTTGTAGCAGTTATAGTATTCTTTGTCATAGCCCACTTAAGAACTACGGGCGAAAAGCTGGTTCCAAAACTTTTAGTCGATAATTCTCCTAGAAAAACCGCTCCCTTTTATGACGCTACAGGCGCCCATGCTGGCGCTCTATTAGGGGACGTTAGACATGACCCGTTCCAATCAGGGGGGCTTGGAACTCCTGCCCATCAAAGAGTAGAAGCAGGGCTTATACACAAAGCCAATAAAGGCGTTCTCTTCATAGACGAAGTTGCAACCCTTTCAACAAAAACCCAACACGACCTTTTAACAGCCATGCAGGAAAAAAGGTTCCATATAACAGGTCAAAGCGAGCTAAGTAGTGGAGCTATGGTAAGAACAGAAGAAGTACCTTGCGACTTCGTCTTAGTAGCAGCAGGCAACCTGCCCACCATTGAGAGAATGCATCCAGCCCTAAGATCAAGGATTAGGGGTTACGGTTACGAAATTTATATGAATCATGAAATACTTGACACCCCTGAAAACCGTAAAAAATTGGCAAGATTCGTAGCACAAGAAATAGTAAAAGATGGAAGAATACCTCACTTCACATACGACGCTGTGGAAGAAATAATAAAAGAGGCTAGGAGGAGGGCTGGAAGAAAGGGTCATCTAACTTTGAAGCTCAGAGATCTTGGAGGGCTTATAAGAGCCGCTGGAGATATTGCAAGGGAAGAAAAAGCAGGGTTTGTTAAAGCAGAGCACGTGAGAAAATCGCAATTTTTAGCAAGAACACTTGAAAACCAAGTATCAGATGAGATGGTTGAACGGAGAAAAGACTATAAAATGATAGAAACCGAAGGCCTAAAAGTAGGAAGAGTTAACGGTTTAGCCGTTGTTGGGGAAAGAAGTGGCATAGTTATGCCAATAGAAGCCGAGGTAGCACCCTCCCTATCTCAAAGGGAGGGCAGAGTTATTGCCACAGGAATGCTCAGAATGATCGCCCGTGAAGCCGTGCAAAACGTGAGTGCTTTGATTAAAAAATATGCTGGAGAAGATATTCACAAATATGATGTACACATTCAATTTATAGGGTCGTACGGCGGCGTAGAGGGGGATAGCGCTTCCATAAGTGTTGCGACTGCGATAATTTCTGCTATGGAAGGCGTGCCTATAAGGCAGGATACTGCGATGACAGGGTCTCTAAGCGTTAGGGGTACCGTGCTTCCTGTAGGCGGAGTCGTGGCAAAAATTGAAGCAGCAATAGAGGCAGGACTTATGCGAGTAATAGTGCCTGAAACCAACATGGGGGACACAGAAGCTCTTTCTAGAAATAGAAGGGCAAGGGTAGAGATAATACCTGCCTCAACAATAGTAGATGTTTTAGAACACGCGGTAGATGAACGATACAAAGATAAGGTGATAGAGAAGTTTAAAGGCGCTATCGAGAGCAAATTCTTAACCGAGATCCCCGTAATTGAAAAAGAAAAGATAAAGATCGCAGGAGAAGGCATAAACCCTTCAGGGACAGGGCTTGGCGTCTAAAATTAATAAGCGACTGAAAGTAGGTCTCTAAAAGGGGGGTTTACACCAGTTTGGGCGTCGTTTTTGTTTATTATTTTGTTAAAATATTAGATGCAGAATATGATGAAGACTGGATAGATTGGGCAGAGATAGATACAAGACTATTTGAAGTTACAAAGATAGCTAGGAGCAAATTCTCTGAAAGAAAGCCTTTATTAGAGCTTGACACTCTTTCCGGAGGCATGGCTGAAGTATTTCTTTCTTTTTTTTCATTTTGGACCGATGATGAAGCTGATTTAAAAGAGATTTATGAAAAAGAAATACCGAAACTTCT
>JBHLKN010000009.1:0-6350 GCA_048886645.1 Candidatus Hodarchaeota archaeon
GTTTGGAGCGATTCCTTCAATTATTAAACCTACTGCCATCACGATGAGTCCTAGGAAAATAAAGGGTTTAGTGCCATAATGATCAAGCATTCGAGTTCCAACTAAAAAACCGCAAACTGCCGAAACCCCGGATGCTATAGCTATTAATAAGCCAATCTCTTGGTATGTGACGTGGATTACTTCAGTAGCATACAGGCTTAAGTATGGCAAGGTCATTCCTCCGACTATTCCTTCTAAAATGAAGAGTAAGAAAATTGGTCTGAGATTCTTTTCTCCAAGGACCTTAAGCCTTTCTTTTATCGAATTTTTCTTCCTTCTGTTTTCTTCTTCCCTTATCCCTCCTTTTATCTCTTCATTGATGGTGTTTTCCTTTTCTATCTTTTCAATGTCTGGTCTCCGAGCTAGGAATGGGAAGATAAAGCCAGCTGTTAAGAGGATGATTATAGATGGTAGAAAGATCATGCGGGGCTCGAAATTTTCAAAAACAAAGCCTGCGACCATGGATCCTACCATTAATCCTAAGACCTCTGAGGTGGTCACTCTGGTTTGTAGTTTACCCAAACTGGTTTGGGAGATAAGGCCCATAAAACTTCTAACAGAGATAAACTCTGTGGTAACACCATAATTAAAAAGGCAGAGGAGAAGGATTATGAGGATAACAGAGTTAGTAATCATTATTAAAATAATGACTAAACCGCTGCTAAAGAGGGAAAACGTTACGACTTTTCTTTTTTGCATTTGATCTATTTTTAAGCCTGAAGGTATTCTGGAGAAGATAGCCATAACATACATTAAGACAACTATTGAACCCATAAGTACCGCTGCTTCTGTATCGGTGTATCCAAATTCTGCAACGAAGTAAAGGGGTATAAATACGAAGATTAGACTATAAGCGAAGTTGATGGCAAAGTGAGCGCCCAAAAAGGGGAAGGCGGTCCTTGTCTCACTACTAATCATCCCTAACATCGCCATTTCCACCAAATAAAAATAGACATTTTTAAATGCGGCTCATGCTTTTATGATATTTCGGTAAATATTTTGCTGTAAGAGCTTGAAAATAGTTCTAGATAGGCATTAATTTTTCTCTTTAATTTTAGAACTATTTAAAAGTGAAAAATATCCTATTAAATACTGCCTACAAGGAAAAAAAGATTCCTGATAGTCTAATAGCATATTTTGTTATGTTTTTATTTTTAAACGGTTTTGTATGAAAGGGGTTGACTGCTACGACCACTCCAATATCTAAAGCTTTTAGGAGTAAAGAGTTGGCTAAAAAGGTAGTTGGAAAGATTAACGAGCTTATGCCAGAAGATGACCTGATCAAAGTTTGCCATGTTTGCGGAACTCATGAGTATGTTATTTCTAGGCATGGATTACGCTCTCTTCTCCCGAAGAATTTAGAGGTTATTGCCGGTCCAGGTTGCCCTGTATGTGTTACTCCCTCCCATGATATTGATGAAGCTATACTTCTTGCAAATAGTGGGAAAGTTATTTGTACTTATGGGGATATGATGCTTGTGCCTGCTACCCATGATTCTCTTTCTAAGGTAAAAGCGAAAGGCGCAGACGTGAAAGTCGTTTATAGCCCTACGGATGCTGTGAAATTTGCTAAGAAGAACCCGGATAAAGAAGTAATATTTTTCAGCTTGGGATTTGAAACTACTGCACCAGCAACAGTTGCCGAGCTTTTAAAC
Source organism: Candidatus Hodarchaeota archaeon (assembly GCA_048886645.1). GTDB lineage: Archaea > Asgardarchaeota > Wukongarchaeia > Wukongarchaeales > Wukongarchaeaceae > Wukongarchaeum. Next base: position 1,695 of record JBHLKN010000009.1, read on the forward strand.
AAACCCCCAGAAAACTTTTCAGTTCTTACATCTCACCGCTTGATTCCCCCTGCCATGGAACTCCTCATGGGTATTGGCGACATTCATATTGACGGGTTTTTATGCCCTGGCCATGTTGCAACGATTATTGGCGTTAAGCCTTTCAAAGTTTTTGCTGATGCTTATGCGATGCCTGTCGTGGTTTCTGGTTTCGAGCCTGACGATGTGTTGTTATCTCTTTTTATGATGGTTCGCCAGATTCATGAGGGAAAACCAAAGGCTGAAAATGAATACACGCGTTGTGTAAGTTTTGAAGGGAATTTGAAAGCTCAAGAATTCTTAGAAGAAGTTTTTGACGTGGTTAATGCGCATTGGAGGGGTATAGGTAGAGTGCCTTCTTCAGGATACGCGTTAAAAAAAGAGTTCGAAGAATATGATGCAAGAAAACAGTTTGAATCATTACTTGAACAGGTGGGAGAGTCGCGGGATATACATCCTGGGTGTAGTTGTCATAATGTGATGCTTGGAAAAATTAAGCCCACAGAATGCAAACTTTTCATGAAAGTATGCACACCCCAATCTCCCTACGGGCCTTGTATGGTTTCAATGGAAGGAACATGCGCAATCTATGCAAGGTACGGTACACAAATCAAGACAGAATTATGAAAAAAAAGGTAAAAAAAGAGCGAAATTTGGTGAGAATTTGGAGACATTTTTAGATAATATTTCCCAAGAAAAAGGAACTTACCTCCTCTTAGTGCAAGTGGAGGATAATCCTATTATCAATGCTACCAAGAAAAAATGGATGTTTGAAAAAGGGATCTATGCATATATAGGTTCAGCAAGAAAAACCGGGGGTTTAAGGGCAAGAATTGGGAGACATTTTAAACAAGATAAAAAGATGTACTGGCACATTGATTATTTACTTGCAAACTCCTATGTAGAAATTATAGGGGCAATTTTTACAATTTCAAAAAAGAATCTAGAATGCGAAGTTGTAAAAACTTTAATTAAAGAAGGAATAGGAGCACCTTTCGCTAAAAGATTCGGCTCTTCTGACTGCAAAAAAGGTTGCACCTCTCACATAATCAAGCTTAGTAATGATACTACTCCACTAAAAGTGAAAGAAATACTTTCAACCAAGTTTCGCCAAAAAACATTCTTTATTACGATTTTTTAAAGCAATAGGGACGTTTCTTTTTTTCTGACTTATTATGATTTATACATTTTTAAGATAAAAAAATATAATTCATTGAAATTTAGTAGTATTAATTAACAAATTATTAAGATAAAAAAGTTTATAGTTATACATTTTATTAATATTATATAGAAATATATAGGGCTAATACTAGTTTTAATTCCGAGGACTTTCTTATTGAGGGCAGGGGCATTAAATGGATCGGATAAAAACAACTATTCCCGGTTTTGAAGAAATGGTTAATGGCGGGTTGCCTAGTAGTGAATTTTATGCCTTGATTGGTCCTCCTGGAATCGGAAAAACCATTTTTGGGTTACAATTTTTATATGGGGGGATTAAATTGGGAGAGAATGGGGTTTGTGTTACTTTAGATGAACCTACGAAATCATTGTTAGAAACAGGAAAATGTTTTAATTGGGATTTTAAAAAGTTTATCGACGAGGAAAAGCTGATTTTTTTAGATTCTTCACCTTACAAAGGATTTCATGAAGAGGAGTATTTTATTTATGAAGAAGATTCTGTGCTCGGAATGCCTGTTTTTAACACAGATAATTTGATCAAAAAGATTACTGAAGCCGTTAAAAAAGTGAAGGCACATCGACTATTTATTGATTGTGTAACAATGATAGAACTTCAAAGTAAAGAACATTTTTCTCTACGAGTAGATCTTCTTGGTTTAAAAAGGGCTTTAAAATCGTTAAATGTAACCACTCTCTTATCTTTTGAAGCAAAAAACGGACAGGGTTTAGATTATACTGGGTTTGAAGCCTATATTTCAGATGGTGTGATAATTTTAGATAGAAAAAGTTTAGGGAACAAAAAAGTGCGATACATAGAAGTGATTAAAATGCGGCATTCAGCTCATGTTGAAGAAAAAAGACAGTTTAGGATTACTAATGAAGGAATTTTTATTTATCCAGAAGAACCTTTATTGTAAAGACTATTTTCGGAGAGGTAACTATTTCAAAGTTTCCTCAACTTAATAACGTGTTTTTAGGGGGTTGGAAATTAGGCGGCGCGAAGAATCTAAGTTGAAAAAGTTCGAAGAATTTAGATGATTTAGCAGTAATAGGAGAAGAATAGCTTGATCACTAATGTTTATATAATAAGGCGTGACGGTTTACCGCTTGTATCGTGGGGGCTTTTTGAAAGTCATCCTTTAGAGCTTATTTCGGGCTTTTTAAGTGCTATTTTATCATTTTCTGCAGAAATGGGTTCTAAAAAACTTAATCTTCTTGATTTTGGAGACAAAAAATTTATTTTTAAAATTGAGAGCGATTTACTTTTTGTCTTGGTAGTAACAGACTATAGTGATTTTGCCGAAGGAATTGGTATTTTAGACCTTATTGCTTCAAAATTTCAAGAAAAATATACTGTAAAAGGAGGATTAAACTGGGATGTGGATATGGCGGATTTTAAAAATTTTGGGGGGGATATTGCAAGGATTGTCAAAAGCCCAGTTGCGAGGGTTCAAGAAGAGCTTTTTGAGCTTTGTAGTAAGCATGAGATAAAAGCATGTGCAACTATCACGATAAAGGGTTCAACATTCTTACATGCTGAATCATCATATTTTTCAGAAGAATTAAAACCAATTATTGATTTTGTAGCTTATTTTATTAAGGGGCATAAAATTCTTAGGAGAGGACAACCTATTGAGTTATTTTTTTCCGATGATATTAGTCATGTTCTTGTTTTTCACGTTATTAAAGAAGTCTATTTTCTTGTATTGGGTGAAAAAAGGTGTTCATACGCCTCTATTAGACGTCTTATAAATCCGGTGTTAAATAAGTTAAGTTCTGCTTTTGAAAGGGTTTCACCTGATTTCTTCTGCGGACTACAAACACAAGATATTATTGATTCTTTTTTGGTATGGGCTAACGAAACTTATCCTTTTTCTAGTTTAGACTTGGATTTTTATGATGTCATTTTTGAGCCTCTAATACCGCATAATAATCGTTTTATTCACTTTGATGCAATCCTTCAATATGGGGAAAATTTCATTTTTTTGAAGGTTATTAAGGGAACATTACCCGCTTCAGATAAAGATGTTGAACAGATGGTTTTGGATGTTAAATCAATGTTAGATGATAAAAAACTGCTAATGGTCATATTATTGAGTTCAAAAGGATTTTCAAAGGATGCCATTATAGCTGCCAAAAAATTATCAATAAAAACAAATGGATTCGTTAAATTTGTAACGCTTGTAACAGTAGAAAACGGAGAATTTAAAATAGTAAGCTATAGAAAACTCACCTCTCCTTGATAGATGATAAAGATAAAGGATTTTTAAAGAATGTCTGTATAGCTGCCAAAAAATTACCAATAAAAACAAATGGATTCTTTTTTATTTTTCCACTGCTGCTGAAAGGTAGCCGACTATTGCCTCTTTTGATCCTCTTATATCGTAGGATGTTGCGTATTTTAGTGTTCTTCCTTTTGTCGCCCCTAAAGCTTTTGCTGCTATTATACCCGCCGCTACGGGAGCACAACCACACATCGTGAGACCTTCATTTATTACAAGATTAATGAGACCTTCTGCGTCGAGAGATTCTATGGTTTTGATTATTTTCCCATCTGTTTCATGTACCCACTCGATTACCTTTTCAATAGGTGAAGTTCCTACAGGAGCATAGCCATACATGGCGCCATAATGTGTTAAGTCCGTGGAAGTGACTATAAACACATCTTTCTCTGATTCTTTTATTGCTGAAGCAACACCGTTACCAACCTCTTTAGAGGTGGTGTAATCCATGAATCCCATGGCTATCGGGACAATTTTAAAGGATTCAGCTCCAAAAACATATTGTAAAAATGGTAATTCAACCTCTAAAGAATGCTCAGGACGATGAGGTCTGTCTTCCTCGCTCATCACAACACTCTTTCCCTGTATAGCTCTTGCAAGCTCCGTATCGATTTCAGTTAAACCTAAAGGACTCTCCCAAAATCCGCTACTCATAAGAGCTACACCCGGCCACCCATAATGGCTGGGCCCGATAATGACGACAGTTTCTGGTTTTCCTTCTGAAGCTAAAGCGTAAAAACCTCGGGCAGCAATCTGACCACTATAATAGTAGCCTGCGTGGGGGCTAACTATGCTCAAAATACTTCTTTCACCAGCTTTCTCGCCAATTGATGGAAGTTTTCCAGGGCCAAAATCTCCTAAAAAACAGGTTTCTAATTGTTTAATTAAATTATCCTTATGTACAGTGTCATAAAACCCAAAAGCGGCAGGTTTCCGTACCTTCAAACAAAAAGCCCCCTAAAAAAGCTCAATAAATTGATAACAAAAGCATTTCTTTTAAATTTCTCGCAACAAAAATATATATTTATTACCATAATGGTTAAAGTTTTTTGGAGAGTTTCTTTTGATGGCAAGAAAGAATAGAGGTTTTTTCATAGTTTTTCTTGAGGTATCTTATCTTCTTTGAATCTTTTGATTTTTTGCTGCCAGAGGTCGTAGGTGATCACAAACCCTGTTT
>JBHLKN010000009.1:6450-27856 GCA_048886645.1 Candidatus Hodarchaeota archaeon
TCAGAATAAGAGATAGTTCAAACCGTAACTTCTTTTTTCACACTCTTCATGATAAATTCAACGACTTCTTCTTGGCTGTTCATGAGGATGAGGTGTTCAAGTTCGCTTAATTTGTGAGTGTTTTAAAAGTCAGTTTCAACGATAGGCTTTTTTAGTTATAGTGAGAAAGTCAAAAAAATTATAACTGAAGTTATGGAAATTGGTTTAGGGTATTGAAAGGCTGAGTGGATAGTTTAAGGGAAAGTGTTTGTAGTGAGAGTAGGAATGTTCCCCGCCATCTTAATTCTTATCGGGTTAGCCTTGTTTCTTTTGGGATTAGTGGCAGGATTACTAGAGTGGGCGTCTGTAGAATCTGCCCTCGCTATAGCGTCTACCGGTGCTTTAATTGTAGTGATTGGAAACATCCTTAACACACGCAAATAGAGTATGATTTAATCCTTGTCTATTCTAATGGACGTAGGGATTTAATACCTGGTCGGGATTATTTCTTGAGTCCAATCATAGTTTAATTGATTGAATGAGTGGATTGCTGTTTTAAGTCTTCGCATCTTGGCCGTAGTATTGGATTGGAGGCCTTTCTTCTTCTTCTTTTTTATGTAAGGACATCCATCTAAGCAAGGCGAATTCCTTGATTTCGTCGGATTTTATCATGAAGGGGAAGGTTGTTTTCGATTTTTTATTGCCGTAATGTACTGTTATATCTGCTTGGTATTGTTTGTCGAGTTCTAGTTGATTTGTGTACCAGTCTGAGAATTCGAAGGTGTGCATCTGTCCTTCATTTGGTCTGATAATTATTGGAAATGTTGGCCTCTCGGATTTAATATCATCGATTTTTGTTCCAGTTATTCGTTTGTTCAGAAACAAGTTGACTACTTTTTCCCCTGTTTTTAGAGAAAAACTGATATCCTTAATTATTGCGTTCTTGGATCCTGAGTTGAAGAGGTTCAAAGGCATTAAAATAATTTTCATTTTATATTTATGTTTCCTCTCTTCAAAGGTCATGGCTCCAAAATCAGAGATGTCATAAATTTCAATTTGTGCCCCCTGTCTGGCAAGCCACCAGTTGTAAAGTGAAAGTATTACAGCACTAGTGCTCGTAACTATTGTGTAAACAAGCTCTATAGTTAAACCAAAAACCAATCATCTTTTCCTCCTTTTGGAAACTTGTCCACTATTCTACTACCTGTACTGATGAATATAACTATGCTGGTCAAAAAGAAGCTTTTAACATCATCCCTTGCTGGAACAGAAAAAGAAGAAGGAGTATGAGAAGTGGAAGAGGGGGTAGTGGGGTGTACCATGAGGTGCATCGCGGTGGAACGCATATCCTAAAGGGCTTAAAAGAAGGTAGGGAGAATACCCAACAAAGCAGAAAAGAAGAACGGGGGGAAGAAGAGAGTATGGCTCAAAATAACCCTAATAAGTCACAAAACAAACCCCTAAGAAACATTTTTCAAAGCAGATGTTAAAAAAAGGTTTATAAATCTCGTGTACACCCAACCTAAAAGACGTTTAAGGAGGATATTTTCATGTCTGGGAGCGACATAAACCTGGCCATTAGCGGTTAAACCTATTGTAAAACTTATTTGTTTTTAGGTTTTTTCATAGTTTTTCTTGGGGTATCTTGTCTTCTTCGAATCTTTTGATTTTTTACATCCAGAGGTTGTAGGTGGTAACAAACTTTGTTTTCTTAGGTGGTTAATTCACAACTCTGAGATTTTCAGGCTTTACCCCTGTTTTAGCGCGGTTTCTAAGGGTCTCTAAAGCTTATATTATATTGTCTTTTTGCATATGATTCTGGCTTCTTTTTTTTAAGAGAACAACAACCTACCCCATGCGGCAGGCTTACGCACTTTCAAACAAAAAGCCCCTTAAAAAGGCTTATAGATTAATAACAAAACAAATTTAAAATTTCTCCCCGTAATAAAAAGCCTTCCTTTTAAATTTAAAAGGAGAAAAATTCTTTTGCTTAAAAAAGTAGAAAAATTGCGTGCTTGATATTTCAACCAACCTAAAGTATTTCTTGGAGAGTTTTTTGATGGTAAAGAAGAGTAGTGGTTTTTTCATAGTTTTTGAGGGTATTGATGGTTCGGGGACCAGCACACATACACGGAAAGTTTCTGCATGGCTTAGGAAGTTAGGGATTGAAGAGGTGGTACAAACAAGTGAACCCACAAGAGGCAGGATAGGGCGACTGATAAAGGAACGGTTAAAAGAAGGGGGAGAGGAGAGGGTTAACAATATTGAGGAGGCAGTTATTGATGCTCTTCTTTTCGCAACAGATCGAGTAGAACATGTAAAAAAAGAGATTTTACCCGCTCTTAATGAGGGAAAGATAGTGGTTTGTGCCCGTTATGTTGAAAGTTCAATCGTTTACCAAACCGCGCAGGGATTAGATACAAATTTTATAGAGAAGATAAACAAGTATGCGGTAAACCCTGATCTCGTAATAATCCTTGATATACCCCCAGAAATAGCGCTAAAAAGGGCAACAAGGAAGAGATGGGAAAAATTTGAAAACAAACTTTTCTTAACAAAGGTAAGAGAACTCTATGAAAAAAGGGCAAAAGAAAAAGGATACCCCCTTATAAACTCTAATCGTAACATAAAAGAGGTAGAGAAGGATATCCAAAAAATCGTTTTAAAAAGCCTAAAAGAAAAATTGAAAATCCAGATCGAAACCAAAAAACAAAAATAATGAGAAAACCTATTATTTCCTTGGCGGCGATGAGGAAAGAACAGAGAACCCTGAAAAAAGATGAGGGATCGATGGGCAGTCCGAGCCTCCGCCACAACACAAAGAAGTTTACGGAGGGAAGGGAATCAACGTTGAGATTTAATGCGTTCTAACACCTCAGAAAAAGTTAAATCTTCTTCGACTAAAACCTGCTTTTCTCGGGATTTAAACCCTTTAACTATTTTAATCTTCGAAGAGCTCAAACCTAATGCTTTAGACAAAATTTTCACTAATTCCTTGTTTGCTTTCCCGCCCACAGGGGGAGATTTTAAAAACACAACAATAAACCCCTCATTTTCATCAAAAAAAACTTCTGATCTCCCGCTTTTTGGCTTCACAAAAACATTAAGAACAACACTACTATCCGCGCCATCACTAAAAATAATATCCACCATTAACACCAAAAAAAACAAAAAGAAAATTTTTACGATTGAATGATTTGAACAGTAAGCTTAAATATTTTTCACTGCAAGGGTTAAAAAATACGCCAGGAAGATAGAGTATAGTGAGAAATTATGGGATTAAAAGAAGTATTAGGTGTATTAGAACGCCTTGGATTATCAGAGTATGAATCAAGGGCTTATGTTGCACTTTTAAGAAAAGATGGAGCAACAGCACGAGAGATAGCTAATGAGTCAAAAGTACCAAGAACAAGGATCTATGATGTGTTAAACTCATTAATTGAGAAGGAGTTTATAGATCCTGAGAAAAGTAGGCCTATGAAGTTTTATGCTAGACCTGTCGAGGAGACTATTTTACGCTTAAAGAAGCAGCTAGATAGCGAAATCGATACAGCAGTAGATGAAGTTCGTAAACTTCAGAAGGCTGTTGAACAAGAGCGTATGGTGATGTTTGTCCTCAGAAATGAGGAAAGTGTTAACAATTATATAAAACGCTACATAGAAGAGGCAGAACATACCCTTAATCTATCCCTTGATTCCATTGATGATCTTCTCAACCTCTATGACTTGCTTATAAAAGTAGCAAAACCACCAAAATCTGTGAAAGTATATATTAGCATTTATACACACTTAAATCAGTTAAAGAATGAGGATGAAAAATTAAACAAACTTAAACCTTTGCTTGACCGCTTTGATGTAAAATTGCTTCCATCACCTAATATGTTTAGTACTATCCTCATTGATTATAAAAAAGCCATAGTGTATCTTCAGCAAAACAAGCAGGGATTTTTGATTAGTATAGGTAGTTCTATGAGGGAAATGCTTGAACCTACTATATCAGATTATAGGACAAAATTACCAAATTTACGTGATTATCTATAAAAAATGATTGTTTTTGTTTAAACGTTTTATTTTTCTTAGATTTTTTGAGGTGAGGCACTTATGGGAGAATTGCTATTTATAAGAAAGTTAGGGAAAATGAAGCTAATTGATGATAAAGGGACTGTTCGAGGGGAGTGGGAAGCAAGGAATAACACTGTGGAAGGACGGGGTCCTGTTCCCTTAGGTGTTCATAAAATAAATACGCGCCCCGGAGACGTAGTTTGGTACGATGAAGAAAATCCAAAGTACGAGAGCCAGGGACCCCTTTTCATCGCTATAGGCGATTATGAGAAAATAGATGAAGATGCTAAGCGGAGTTCAGGTATTCACGGTCATGGGAGAAAACCAAGCATTGAAACTCTTACAAAGGGGTGTATAAGGATGTGGAATGAGGAAGTTTTGGAGATGTTTCAAAAGATTCAAGAGCTTAGAAAAGAGGGAGAGAATGTCGAAAAACTTGTAATAATATTAGAAGAAGAGGAAAAATAGGCACTATAAGAGGTTTTGATTAGAAATAAAAATTCGGGGTTTGATCGGGGTTCATAGAATGGTAGATGAAGAAAGCGATAGATCAGAGGATATTAGAAGGGTGATAAGGAACAGAAAGGCATGGCTTCGAGGGGAGGCTGTTGAAAAATTAAAAAAAGCACCTGAAGAGGAGATTGAATTCTTCATAGAAAAACTTATTGATAAGCTAAGTGAGGAGAAGGATCGGTGGATTAGGGAGGAAATATTTGAAGCTCTTCGGATCGCTATTGAAAGGGATATGAAGGTTCCTTTTAATAAGATCGTTGAGAAACTTGAGGATCCTGATTGGAGGCTTAGAGAAATAGGCATTAGATTATTAGAGAGTGCCTTAGAAAAGGGAATAAATGTCCCCATTAAACTTATTTTAGAAAAACTCGATCATGATGATTGGAGGTTTAGAAAAGACGCTTTAAGAGTTCTTAAAAAAGCCGTTGAGAAAGGTAAAGATATTCCCTTAAAAAAGGTTCAAGAAATGGTTTCAGATGAAGAGGAAGTTGTCAGGCTAGAAGTTGCGAAAATCCTTGACACATTAGGAATAAAATAAGGCGAATATTTGTTCTAGGTTATAATTGAATCTATTTTTGAGGTGATATATTTTGAAGGTGGAAAAGATAATATATAAGGCTGAATGGAGAGAAAAAGAAGAGAATAAGGAGAAAAAGAAAGCGATCATTATGGGGGCTGCTGGTAGAGATTTTCACAATTTTAACGTTCATTTCAGAGATAATGATAAGGTTGAAGTTGTGGCTTTCACTGCAACCCAGATTCCAGGTATTTCCGAGAGGGTTTATCCTTCAGAACTTGCTGGATCTAACTATCCTACCGGTATCACGATTTATCCTGAGGAAGAGTTACCCAAGTTGATCCATAGGTTTAATGTAGATGAAGTGATTTTTGCATATTCGGATATTTCCCATGAGTATGTGATGCATAAAGCCTCAATAGTTTTAGCTAATGGAGCAGATTTCCGCCTTATGGGGCCGAAAAGCACTATGCTCAAAGCGAAAGTGCCCGTGATATCTGTTTGTGCTGCTCGTACTGGATCTGGGAAGAGCCCTACTTCTAGAGCTATTTCAAGAATCCTTTCAGAAAAAGGTTTAAGAGTTGTGATTGTGAGACATCCTATGCCTTATGGAGATTTGAGCAACCAAGTTTGTCAGAGATTCTCTTCTTATGAAGACTTTCAGAAACAGGAAGTAACAATTGAGGAGAGAGAAGAGTATGAACCGTATGTTGAGTTAGGGTTTACAGTTTATGCGGGCGTAGATTATAAACAGATTCTTTTAAAGGCTGAGAAAGAGGGGGATGTGATTTTATGGGACGGAGGTAATAATGATTTTCCTTTCTTTAAACCAGATCTACATATTGTAATTGTTGATCCTTTAAGGCCAGGTCATGAGATGAGTTATCATCCAGGGGAGACTAATGTTAGGATGGCAGACGTAATCATAATTAATAAAGTTGATTCAGCAGATGAAACTGCAATAAAAACTGTTAAGAATAATGTCAGATCCCTCAATCCTGATGCTTTGATTATTAAAACGATTTCGAAAATAGAGGCTGAGGGGGATACCAGTACTATAAAGGGTAAGAGGGTTTTAGTTGTGGAGGATGGCCCCACTCTTACACATGGTGGCATGTCTTACGGAGCAGGGATCCTCACAGCGAAATCCTATGAAGCTGGGGAGATCATTGATCCTCGGGAGTTTGCAGTAGGATCTATTAAGGAGATTTATGATGATTATAAACACCTAGGACCTGTTCTCCCAGCAATGGGCTACAGTGAAGAGCAGATTGAAGAACTTAATGAAACTATTCAGGCTTCAGGAGCAGATGTAGTAGTGGTAGGAACCCCCATAGATTTACGAAAAGTAGTTGATATAAAAAAGCCTACAGTTAGGGTGAAATATTCCACAGAAGAGACAGGAAAACCAACTTTAGAAGAAATCCTTTCCCAATTTTTAAAAATAAAATAATCCAGTAAAGAATAAGATGAAAACCATTATGAGAGATAAACAAACTCTATTTTTCACGTATAGTAGATTTTTCTATATTCAAGGAGTTCTTCATCTTCTTTGCTTAATACCCTGCCTTGTTCAAAGACTACTTCTATTTTTTTAGGTATATCATGTTCTTTTTCTAAGTGTAATAGCCAACATTTGCTGTAAATATCACCGTGTACTACAGCTCCATCTTTTTCACAAATAAAGACTATCTCGTTTTCAAAAAAAGTTTGACCACATGCGTCACATACTTCAGGCTTTTTTAATTTTTCTTTTTTCAAAGGAACCCTCTTTATTTTTTAATATAATCTCTTTTTTACGTGATAAAAAAAGTTTGCTAATTTTCGGGGATTATATTATTTCTCTCCCTTTTCTTTCTTTTTTCCATTTTTATACCTGTTCTAAGATTTCTTCTCCTAGTTTTTTCATTGATAGGATTATAAACCCTAAGTTTGCCTTTCTTGTTGTAAGCACTACAAAGATTAATTTCTCGTTTATGTTTGTAAGGATGAGATAACCTTCATTTCCTGCTAGTAAGACATATTCGAAGCTTCCCCTTTTTAGTTCATTTAACGCTCTTTCTCCTACGTTTAAAAGGGCTGTATTCAGACCAGCCATCAAAGCGTTAGATGTTCTTAGATATCGTTTTTCGAACTTTGAAACAATCGGCAATCCTTCAGAATTCATTAAGGCAGAAGCTTGAACTCCCCTTGTTACCCTTTGTAAAGTGGTAAGCTTTTCCAAAAGAATGTTTTTTCTTGTTCTTTCTATTTCTAACGACAAAGAGAAACACTCCCATAATCAATTTTATGATAAAAATCGCTGTGATATTTTCCCCTATTTATTCTGTTTAGGATAATAATCTTATCTATATCTAAATATTAGTTTTTGTATTTAATAGCTTTTATGGAGGGATTTATGTTTCATTTTATGGCTGAAATAATCTTTTTCAAGCTTTTACCGCCATCATTGAGGACTGTTTTCTCGATAAAAGTACCTTGAACGATCAATTTAGCTCCTGCCTTGACAACGGCTTTTGCATGTTCTGGCGTATTTATTCCACCTCCCACCACCACAGGAATGTCTATGTTTTCTGAGACCACTTTGACCACTTCGATTGGAACAGCTTTCTCAGCCCCAGAACCCGCCTCTAAATAGACAAGCTTAAAGCCCAAGTATTGAGCAGCCAAAGCATAGCTCAAAGCGACTCCAGGCTTGTTTCGAGGTAGGAGATTCACGTCCGCTACAAAAGACACAGTAGCTCCTGGTTCCAGTATGAGATAAGCCATAGGTATTGGTTCAAGATTCCATTGCTTAACGAAAGGTGCCCCCAAAGCTTGGGCTCCGGTAATCCAGTATGGACTCCTACTGTTTAAAAGGCTCATGAAAAATACAGCGTCAGCGTATTTTGAAAGCCCATGCAGGTTTCCTGGAAATAGTATCACAGGGACATCTACTTTGCTTTTAATCTTTTGAATGGTTTCGTCAAGGATACCGAAACCTGTACTGCCACCAACCATTATAGCGTTAGACCCTGAATTAATGGAGATTTCAGCGATTTTAGAAGCTTTTTCAGGGGGTGTTTTCATCACATCTGGGTCTATGAGTGTAAGATGTACTACACCTTCTTTGGAAAAGATTTCGGTTAAATAATCCCAAACTTTGCCCATAGGTAACTTCCTCTAAAAATTTTAAAGACATTTTTTTATAATGCTTGTTAGGTTTTTATGAATTTTATCCTTTTTTTATTTAAACGGTTTTAAAATATTTAAAATCAAGAAATCTTGATCAAACCATTATAATCCCCATCAAAAATAGATATATATTGTTCTCTATAATATAATATTTAGAGTAAAGAAAAGATAGAAGTGTTTTAAGAAGATGAAATTAGGATATGAGATTTTTATAAGTATTTTTGGTCATATTAAGCATTTTCTTAAGGTGATATGAGATGGTTAATGCTGGATTGGTTGGGGTTACTGCTATAATAACTTTTAGCATCGTTTTCATCCTATTTTATTACAAGGAACAGGTTGCTAAAAAGCCTGAGAAACCTACTCATTCTATGAAGATTAGTGAAGCCATCAGGAAAATTCAGCAACTTGGGCGTACTGGTGAGTTTAAGGAGGGTGTGGTTCTAATCTATAAGACGCTTGAAGGTATTGCTGCTCAGTTCTTAGGAATACGGAGAAAACCAAGTCAAACGCCTCGAGAGTTTGTGAATCAGCTTTCTTCTTCTGGGAAAATTAATGCTATGCAAGCGCTTTCGATAGTTTCATTCTTTGAACGGGCGTTTTATGGGGATAAACTGGTTTCACAAGAGGAGTTTCAACAAGCAGTTTCAGCCCTAGAAGAAACGTATCAGACTGCACTACGATCATAAAAAAACAAAATAAACGATAATTAAAGTTTTTTTAAAAAAAAGATCGATTATTGGGGTATTGAGGTAGTTGTCTAAAACAGAAGTAGTAGAAGCCGGAAAACCAGGGGTTTCGCGTGGACTATTCTTGTTGATAGCCTTACTACTACTTACAGGATTTCCTATATTTATGTCCATGACAGGTATTTCAGGTCATGAAGAGACGACTTTTAGCATTTATAATGACGATTGGGACGGTTGTTCTGAGTTTGGAGACTACGTTAAAGAGCAATATGGAGGTGAAAATGGGGAAGATATTCAGATTATAACATCGTCTTTAACGATGCTTAATAGGGTGAATAGGACAGGTGTTCTTGTAATGATGGGGCCAACCATCGGCTACGGTTTTACTGAAACGATAGCGATAGTGGACTGGATAATAGGAGGGGGTAGTATTCTTTTAGTGAATGATTTTGGCTCAGCAAACGATATCTTGGATCTTTTCACTTCTTTGATGAAGCTTGCAGCTTTACAATTTTCAGGACAGGAAGATATACCAATTTTAGGTTTAAAGTTTAATACTAGCGGTGTTCTCCTTGATGTAGGCTCTTATGATACGAATCCTGCCATGCCTGTCATTACAGAATTCAGCGATGAATTCGGAGATTTTACTGATGGTGTTGATAGGATCGTCTGCAACTATGCAAGCATTATAAGCATGTATTATTTGTCAGGTCATGACGAGGATGGAGATCCGATATATAAGTGGTATCCGGTCCCTTACGGAGCTGCTTCATCTACGACAACTGCGTGGATTGAAACAGATATAGATGCTGTTAAAAGGGGAGATTGGGATAGTCTTGATCAAGAGGGTGAATGGGGTCCTCCCTACTTTTCTTATAACTATTCAGGGATTAGTGTTTCGGGATATTTAGGTTTTTCATTAGCCCTTCCTTTGCCTTTAGGTGAGGAAGGAAAGTTTATGTTGGTGTCTGACCCGGATATTTTCGCGAATGCGGCGTGGAGGAATGCGAATTATGATAATCAACAGTTTGCAAAAAACGTTATTGATTGGATGATGAGTGGGTATAGTTCTGATGATGATCCGGTGGTTATTTTTGATGAGGGGCATCTAACCCAGAAGCCTTATTCTTCGATGTTGTATTTTGGTGCTTATTTGAGGACTATAACGCAGTATACGGCTTTTTCTCTTTCTCCGGCCCTTTTTGGCGTTGATTACAGGGACCCTGGTGAGGGAAGTTTGACGGCATATCTTACGGTTAATGTTTTCTTAGCGTTGTTCTTTCCGTTGATTGTTATAATGGTGGGATCAAGATGGATACCGAAAAAACGGGCTCCAAGGCCATTACTTATGACGCGGATAAAGAGGTATTATGCTCGGTCTTATTTTGCTGTGAAGATGAGGTATTTCTTCCAGTTTAGACAGTATGAACGTGCTACTGCCTTGATCTATCGCAGGCTTAAACGCACACTAATTAAAAAACTTCATTATAGGGGATCTTTGGATCCTAAAACGTTGACAGACTTGATCTCTAAAGAGACAACTAAGTTTAGTAAGGAACAGATAATGCAGATATTAGTATTAGCGGAAAAGGTCTCAAAAGGAGAAGTGACTTTGGATGAAGATAAATTCCTAAAGTTATTTTTGGGTTTAAAAGAGTTAATATCAGAGTTACATGGATAAAAGAACATTTCATCATTTACTTTATTTATTATTAAGGAAATTAGAAAAATAATGGTTTGGATAAAAGGGAAATGAATAATAAAGTTTGATGAGAATAAAAATGTTAAGTAAAAAAGGTTTGCATACCACATTATTAGTTTTTTCGTATTTCAGACTCATAAGCGCAATAGGGTCAACTAATACGGTTGGAGGACTAATAAAATGAAAGAAGAAGAAGGAGAAGAAGAACCTATCATAGAGTATTTTGAGATGACAGAGGAAGAAGAAGTAACTCCTATGGAAATAGTGATGCCTACTCCAGCGCCAGAAGCAGAAGCTCCTTTCGTCGATACAAAAGACATCGAACGTGTGTGGCAAAAAATTAAGGACGAGTTGGGAAAAGTTATCGTGGGTAAGCTAGACATAATAGAATCACTATTTATAGCGCTGCTTTCTGGCGGTCACGTCCTAATGGAAGGAGTACCAGGTATAGCGAAAACATGGACGGCTAACAATTTTTCAAACACCTTGGGTTGTGAATTCAAAAGGATACAGTTCACTCCAGACCTACTTCCAAGCGATATCTTAGGAACAAACGTTTATGATCCAAAATCAGGGGCTTTCCACCTTAGACAAGGACCGATATTTGCCAACATTATCCTTGCTGACGAGATTAACAGGGCGCCCCCAAAAACACAGTCAGCGATGTTAGAATGTATGCAAGAAACTCAGGTCTCAATAGAAGGCGTTACCTATCCCATTAAACCACCGTTTATAGTGCTTGCAACACAAAATCCGATCGAGCTTGAAGGCACATATCCTCTAGCGGAGGCGGCTCAAGACCGTTTCCTTTTAAAGGTGTTATTAGACTTTCCTAACCCCGAAGAAGAAGCACAAGTGATCAGAATAAAACATGAAAGAAAATATAGCGGCGTTAAAAAGGTGACCTCGCCTAAAACTATTACAGAGATGCAAAAGACTGTGGATGAGATATACATAAGCGATGAGTTGATAAAATATATAAGGGATATAATCGTGCGCACTCGGCGAGATCCTCGTTGTTTGTCAGGGTGCAGTCCTAGGGGCAGTTTAACGCTTTTAAAAGTCTCTAAAGCTCACGCAGCCATAAGAGGAAGAGATTACGTGGTTCCTGACGATATTAGGAAATATGCTAGTTGGGCGTTACACCATAGGATAATCCTGAAACCAGAAGCTGAACTGGAAGGAGTTACGCAGGTAAGAGTCGTTGAAGAAATAATTAATGATACACCAGTTCCCGTATAAAAACTACAGTGAAAAAACCGAATTTAAAAACAATAATCAATAATCTAATAGGAGATTTTTAGGGATCAGTAATCAGTAAACAGTTTCTCTTTAACTTGAGATGGGGAAAAGGGCTTCTTTGTTCTTGTTTTCCTCTTTTCTCTATAAAATGTTTACCAAATGTGCATGCTGGAAAGAAATCTTTAGAAGAATTAAGAAAAAGTAAGGGCTAGAATGGAAGTGTTAGGGTTATGTTAAGTCCAAGAGGGGCTTTCACGATCTTTGGCGGCGTGGTTCTCATCGCTTTTGGATTTGCGGCTACGCAGATGCATATAGCGTTTACAACTTACCATGCTTTAGGGGGCGGTAGGCAGATTAATGTACCTGAAGAGCTACCGTTTTTCCTCCTCTTGATGGGGTGCATAATGATTTTAAGCACAGTTATAGGTATCCCGATATTTAGGTTATCAGCGGATCCACGCGCCGTTGTAGTAACACGAAAAATTGATCGTGAAAAGGTTTTTGCTGGAGATTATGTTTTTGTCGAAGTTAATATGAAAAACACGGGACTTGGAGGAATCGATCTTTTAGAAGTTTATGATGCTTATCCCCAAATTTTTGAGTTAGCCTTAGGGGAAAACTGGGTTTTAACCAAACTTGAAAGCGGTCAAGAGGTCTCTTTTGCCTATGTTCTAAGAACTTTAAAACGGGGTAAATATCTTCTTGGACCTAGCAAAGTTATCGTTAAGGATCGATTAGGACTCTTCTTTGAAGAGGAAATTAAGGAGGGAAATGAAACAGAACTGATTGTTTATCCGCCATATGAGGACATTGCTAAGATGACAGTTGTGGCTAAAAAACGGCTTATGGGGCGTGCTTTTGGTATCCATAAAACACGGTCAAAAGGCGTTGGATCCGACTTTTTTGCTATAAGAGAGTATGTAACCGGGGATGAATTTAGGAGAATTGATTGGAAAAGCTTTGCAAGAAAAGGAAAACCTATGGTTAGGGATTACGAAGATGAAAAAAGCCTTATAAGCATTATTTTCTTAGACTGTTCTGGAAGCATGGGAGGAGGACCGCCTGCCAACTCAAAACTTGAATATGCTATAAGGTCTGCTGTTTTGTTAACACACCTTGCTTTTGAAAGAAGTGACCCTGTCGGCCTTTGTATCTTTTCAGATAAGGTACAGGCGTGGGTAAAACCTGGAAGAGGGCAGCGAAAATTTTACGAGATTTTAGAAGCTTTAGCCGTAGTAGAACCAGGAGGAGGGGCAAATATTGAGGGAGCAATGGAGTTTGTTTTAAGCCAAGTTCGTAAAGCTGGCTTTTTCATGATCATTTCTGATTTAGAGCATGCTAATGTTGAAAAACTTACTAAATCATTAAAACAAGCAGTGGCTCGTAACAATAGCTTGACAGTTTTAGCGCCTTTTGGACCTTTCTTCGAGGTGAAAGTTGGAACATTGAGCCCTGTTGAAAAAGCGTTAGCAGAAGCTGTAGCAGAAGAGTATTTCGGGGAACGGGCAAAAGTCATTAAAGAGCTTCAAAAAGCAGAAATAGATACGGTTAGTGTAGGGCCTGACGATATCTTGTCTGTGGTCATTGAAACTTGGATAAAGCAAAAACGCATATCAGGTGCATAAAAATGATGATAGGTAGGGGAAAATACGCCGTTCATACGTTGCGCTTAATCAGCCTATTCTCCTTCCTTTTAATACTAAGTTATATTTTGGTAAATATTGATCTCGATGCCTTTGACCCTGGAGCGTTTAAGAATGTGGGTATTTTTCTTATAGCGGTTGTAGGCGAGATCTTAATAAATTTAAGCGATGTTTTTGCAGGGCTAGGGGGAGAGCAAACAGGGGATGTTTCTAGATCTGTTATTAGGACGACGATTTATTACGTATTGTTGGGAGGTATGGATCTTTCAGATTACAATATTACTGCTGAAGAATACATCACCGGTGACGCTTTTCCTTCTCCTACAATATTTGCCAGTTCTCTTGGGAGCATGGTGATGTTAATTTTGCTCCCTATCGCTTTGTTGTCTGGCCTCGGGTTCTTAAGGGATTGTAATGTGCGTTTATCTGTGATCTGCTTCTTTTCCCTTAGCGCTTTGTTAGCGATAGCGGTGGCTAAGGAAAAAATCGAACTTGAATATGATACAACTTCAGAATCACTTGGAGAATTAATTACTTCACCCCTCTTCTTGTTAGGATTGATATTGCTTTTCTATTTGGAAATTAGTTTCCAAGCATCTTATGCTTATACTATATTGGAACCTAATCTAAAGCGTAGCGAGAGAATAAGCCAACATATTCAGCGTATTAAAGAGTTTTCAGAAGCCGAAGAAATAGAACCTCTAAAGGAAGAAAAAATTGAAGAAGCCACAGAAACGGCAAAAAAGAAGTCAATAGAAAGTTGGATATTGATAAGGGAACAAATTGAGGAAAGGAGGGTGGTAAAGCCTCGAGAATCAGTTAGGGTAAATATTAGGCTTAAACACTATCTTGATAGTTTATTAAGAAATAATCCTGATGCCCAAAGGTTGTTGTCTGCGGAAACTGCTCGGCCTAAACCTGGTCGTATACTGCTTTTCATTATTCCAAATTTCGTTCTTCGGTTAAGCATCGTGGTTTTTCTATCTTGGATGGTTCTTAGACCCATCGTCTTTCTAAGAGCTTTTAATGTGCCAGATCCGTTATTAGATTCGGTAGAATCTTTGCAACCTGAAACAACGTTTTTAGTTCTTATACCGTTGGTTTTGGCTATCGTAATATTTAGCGGATTTGTGGGAACTATACAAGAAAAAGTGCATAAAAACGTGTTAAAACGGGTTAGGGAGGAAGAAAAAGCGAAAGAAGAAGTTGAAAAAGAAACCATGGTGTTTACAGGTACAGCGCCACCTACTGTAGAAACAGATGGAAACAGTTAAAAAAACAAGTAATTCACAAATTTAAATTTTTTGTGATTTTCGTAATTTAGGGGGTATGCGGACACTTTATCCACAAATTACTATAAATATCTTAAAGAAGATATTAATAAGTAAGGAAAAATTACTGCGGGGGTTTTAATTGGCGAACACAAAAGAGCGGTTTCTTATTGATGACACAGGTAAAGAAGTGGAAGCCTTATTAAGGCAACAAATCAGTGAATTCATAAATGACGAGGATCGTATAAGAATAAAAAAACATTGTAGAAAGGTTCTAGATGCTTTATACCAGCTGGAAAACGGTGTTACTCCTTATAAGGTTGAAGAAATGCGGTTAAAAGGTTGGAATGATGGAGAAATAGATTCAGCACTGACAATCGCGTCTTATCTTGCAAGACCCTCATTTAAACATGAACTTGAACTCACAAGGGATTATCTCATAAAAACAAGCTCTAAAAAAGATTTTGACCAACAAGGGAGGGTTTGGGATCTGATAATAAAAGAATTAAAAACTAACCTCGCCCAACTTGATACAGAGTCACAGTTTTTTGAAATTTTCATAAGTTTAACCCTTATCTTAGAAGACCAAGAACTTGCCTTAGAATTTAGTTCAGTACTTGCGAAAATCATAAACCAAATTGGCTATGACCTAATGTATACTTAATAACACATAACTAACCAAAAGATAAGAAAATTTAGTTTTTAAGTTCTATATCTTCTATTTTTAAGAAAAACAAGATAAGACTTCATTATTCCTTAAAAATGTTTTATTTAATTATTTTAGGTTATAAAAAAATGTTTTATTTAATTATTTTAGGTTATAAAAGGATGTAAGAGGTTTATTATATAACGTCTGATTTTTACTAAAAACTTTAAAAAATAGGGGATCAACATTTTCAACGATGCAAAATTTTTTAAAAATTTTATTTTTTCTGCATATTTTTTAGCTTTTATTAGTTTTATTTAAGAATGAGGGTGAGAAGTGGTTTGAGTGGTATAAAACAGGCTGTGGTTTTAGCTGGTGGATTGGGTACTAGATTGATACCACTTACAGCAAACAAGCCTAAGCCCTTAGTGCCCATTGCAAATCGCCCTATACTTGATTATGCGATGGACTTGCTTCTAAATTCGGGTGTAGAAGAAGCAATCCTTGCAGTTGAGTATTTGGGGGATCAGATAAGGGAGCATATAAAGAAAAATCCTTTTGAAGAAATAGATATTAAGATACCTGATGTAACGCCTTTAGATACAGCAGATGCTGTAAGAAAGGTTTCAAAATACATTCAGGATGATTTTGTTATTACTATGGCTGACATCCTAACAAACATAAACCTAAGGGAGTTTATGCAGTTTCACATAGAGAAAAAAGGCATAGCAAGCATCACCTTAGAGACTGTGGATACACCTTTAGAGTACGGTGTAATAATTCTCGATAGTAGTAACAGGATAAAACTGTTTTTAGAAAAACCTCAACCAACAGAGCTTTATGTTTCTTCCATCAGTTTTGCTGAAAGAGAGGTTGCATATCTCCATTTAAACTTGATTAACACGGGAATGTATGCTTTTTCAAATGAGATTCTCGATATCCTTGATCAACAACCAAGCCTTATGGATTTTGGAAAACACGTTTTTCCATTTTTAATAGGAAAAAACTTTAAAATATACGGGTATGTTGCTGAATATTTTTGGTTAGATATAGGCAATCCTAAGATTTATTTGAAGGCTAATTGGGACATTTTAAGGGGAGAATGTCAACCTTATAGTGGAAGCTTGTTTTCAGGCTATTCTGAGCTTGAAATAGGAAATGTGTGGGTGGGGCAAGAAGTTAATATCGCTCCCAGTGCTAATATATCTCCTCCTGTCCTTATTGGTGATAATGTAGAAATAAAGGATTCTGCAAAGATAGGACCTTTAACTGTTATTGGCGATGATTGCATCATAGAAAGAAATACGGTCATAGAAAATTCAGTTTTATGGGAAAGAGTGATGGTTGAAGAAGAAGCAAAGGTAATGGAGGCAATAATCTGTAACGATTCAGTGATTGGAGAAAGAGCGAAACTTGACTCATTTTCAATAGTGGGAGATCACTCTAAAATAGGAAAAGAAATTCGCATTAAAACTAGCGTAAAAATATTACCGTTTACTACGAAGGAGGGGTAAAAAAATATTTAAAAGGAATCGCTTCAAAACATCAAAGGAATACTTCAAAACCCTTTTATCTTTTAAAAATCCTATATGATTTTTCTTATAATTAGGTTTTAGGAGTAGGAGTAGTAGATGATTTCTGAACCTTTGATAAAAGATGGACGTATTATTGCAGAGGCAAACACCGAGCTAACACCAGAAAGATCCGCGATTTTGGGCGCAAGCTTGGGAACTTTTTTAATGCATTCTCTTGGCCGATATGGAACTGTGATAACTGGAAGAGACTCAAGAAACGACTGTAGGATGCTTAAAAGAAGTTTTATAGCAGGCGTAATGTCTGCAGGTTTTGATGTGATGGACTTTCACGAAGCTCCTGCCCCAGTAGTCCATTTTGCTGTTAGGCGTTTTGGAACAGACTGTGGAGCAATGTTTTCGAGCAGCCATTATTCTCCTGGGAATGTAAGCATTAAACTTTACGATTCTGCAGGTATAGAGTTTAACATAGATAAACTAAGAGAAGTTTCAAGAATATATGAAAACTTAGAACAGGTTTCACGTGCTCCTCCTTCAGAGATCGGTAAAATAAGCGTTATAGAACAGGCAAGAAATGTTTACGCAAATGCTTTAAAAAAGTTCGTGGATTCAAAAATGATAAAAGAAGAAAGTTTACGCATAATTGTTGATTGTGCTTTAGGGCCTGCGGGTCTTATGATGCCAGCCCTTCTTTCCGAGTTAAACTGTGATGTGATTGCTTTAAACTCTTATACTCCAGGCATTCGCCAAATAAAGCGTATTCTTCCAAATATTAGAAGTTTTCAAATACTTTCACAAACAGTAACCACGTACGAAGCAGATCTTGGGGTAGCTTACGATTCAGACGCGGATCGAGCGATTTTTGTAGATGAGAAGGGAAACCTAATAGAACCTGATGATGCTTTGATCTTTTTCTCATTAAACGAGTTAGAGAGATACGGAGGAGAGAAAAAAACAGATAGTTTAACTACATCTAAAGCCTTAGTTGTCAGCGAGACTACAACAAATCGCATCGATGAAATTTTAGAAAAGCGAGGAATTAGCATACATAGGACAACATTACTTCCTGGCGAAATACCAAACGCAATAAGGGAAAAACGAGCTCTTTTTGGCGGAACTGATCAAGGTGGTTTTATATGGCCCTCTTTTTCTCATGAATATGATGGCATGCTTGCCACAATTAATATGTTAGAGATTTTAGCAAAAACTAAAAAACCCTTATCAGAACTTGTAAAAGAAGTTAGCCTGCCAGTATTTTCCGGCACCATTATAAAAGGTAAACCGAAACCGTGGGAAGAAGCTGTTTCCGAACTTATGAAACAATATCCAAAATGTTGCATTGACACACTATTAGGGGTGAAAATTTTAGATGAAACAGGGAAAGGATGGGTTCGTATAAAGCCTGCCATAAAAGAAAAAGCGTATATTTTAACAGCAGAATCAAAAGATAAAGAAATTGCACGAAAAATACTTGATAAAACGGCTGATAAAATAGCAAAAATTCTCTGCGTTCTATGAGAATTTAAAGCATTTTCTATTTTTAGTTTTATTTCACTCTATTTAGATTATTTTTTGATTAATTTCGCAATTTCTTGAACGGCACGCTTTAGGAGGTGTTGGTATAATCCACGGTATCCAGTGGCATAGAATCCTCGAACCATAACTATGAAGTTAGTATCTTCTATGCGCTGGATAGCCCATCCTTCTATTTCTAGTCCTAAAAAATCTCCAGGGGTAGGTTGTTTTTCTGGGTCTAGAAATGCTTCAAGCCATATACTTCGCTCATAGGGAATAGTGGCAAGAAGGCTCATAAAGGCTTTTAAAACTAGGGGGTTTTTGGAAGCCGAATACTCAGCGATAAGACCGCCATCTAAGTCTGCTATATATACATCGCTTAAGAATATGTTGCCGCTTTCCTGTCCCATCAACGCGCTGATCCTTCGCTCGATTTCAGCAAGTTTTTCTCTTGGAAATTCTTGAGATTTAATGATGTTATATAGTCCGATTACTTGGTCGTCTCTCAGATCAAACTCTTCTTGGAATTCATCTTCTGAGAGGTCGTCTATTTCATCAGCTAAGAGTGAGGTTATTTTAGCAAGTCTCTTTTCAGCTAATGAGATGTTGTCATAGACATCTTGTATAAGAATCCATAGGTAATCTTCTCGTGGGTGTATTAGGATTTTATATCGACCAAATTCTGCTTCCCTGAAAAAACTGCGCCTGTCTCCAAGTTGAGTAACAAACATTGAAAGGGCAGAAATTAAAGCGGAAAGAATATCTTTATCTGCAGGAATCACGCCATCATTAAATAATACGCGCCCAATTCCATGTTTATGCACGATCATTGCTACATGTATAACCAAGATTTTAATCCCCCTCTTTAAGACCCAGAGGATCCTAATCCTAATTTACTTCATTAATAAAATGCTTTAAAACCTTTTAAGGATTTATGTTACTAATATAGAAAATTTTTATTTTACTATTTTTTAAGAGTTTGTTTTTAAATTTCTACTTCATCTAGGACCTCTCCTAGAGTTAGTGCTAATCTTTTAAAGTTTTGTAAACGGTGATCATTAGAATTATCATCAATTGTGTCCTCTGAGATTAAGGCTAATACATGGTCTTTTGGAAGCTGGTAAAGATACGTATGAAATTTATCGAAATAGGTGTCCAAGACTTTTTTAGGGGGGAGTTCTATTTTATGTTGTCTTAAGAGAGACGGAATGTTTTTAATCATCTCTTTTATCTTACCATGTTTTTCTTGGTCTTGGTCCAAAGAAGTCCAGATGTAGTCTATTTCGCTACTTAAACTAAGAAGAGCAACAGTTTCTACTTTCAAGATTTGAGCGAAATTATTCATTATATCAATTAAACCTCCCCATCTAAAAAAGATTAAACGATTAAAATTTGAAAAGATAGAAACGTTTCCTTTCCACCCTTTCTCAAATATTTGGCCAAAATTTAACGTGAATAAAGAAGCTATATCTTTTAAGAATAGTTCAGCTTTTTCTGGTGGAAGTTTTGGGTCAGTTAGAGAGGCGAAAAGTAGGGTTAATGTTTTAAATTTCTGCTTCAAGCAATAAAAGGTTGCTCCTTCTAGTTTTAAATGGTTTACTTCTCCGCCGCCAACCTCTTTAGCGAATAGATTTATAGCAGAAAGGAGGTTACCTATCATCTCCAACTTTTGTTCATCTGTGCGCAGCTTTTTCGGCTGTGGCGCATAGTTAAATAGGCAAATCCCGCTTTCAGTAAGTATGAAAACCGCTTGTATTTTATCAAATATTTCTCTCCTTTTTTGTACAGCAGGTAATTCAGCCATCAAGAGTTCACCCTATCATTGTCTCAAAAAAGATTTTAAGAAACAGAACAACAGCATATAAGCATCAGCTAATAATATTTAGTCATGGGGAGATAAATAGTTTATCGAAGTTATAACAGCTAAAATCTTTTGATTCTTCATTATTATACCACTAAGCTTTATTAAGATGTGGAGGTTTCTTCGGTAATCCATTTGAGGTACTCTTCATTACCTCCTTTTATTTCAAAAACTAGGATAGCTGGCACTTCATAAGAATGAAGATCTTTTATCCTTTTGATAACCCTTTCTGCTAAGCTTTCTAAGGTTTTTGCGATCAGGATAGCTTCAGAATCTTCTTCAACTTTTCCTTTCCACTGATAACAACTTTTTATTTTAGGCAATACATTAGCGCAGGCTACTAGTCTTTCTTCTACGAGATGTTTCCCGATTTTATAAGCTTCTTCTTCATCAGAAGCTGTTGAATAGATAATTACATGCATTGAAAATTTCACCCACCTTTCATTCTATCCCTAAAAATTTTTAGACAGTTTTTAAGATTTTTTAATGATTTTGACCAATATTTTAAATAAAATTAGCATTGTTTATTTTAAACAACATTTTTCAATCCTTTAATGTTTTAAGGTAGGACTTTGTATGCCTCGTTCCAAACAAGTAGATAAGCGGTTAATTTTACTTTTGCTTCTTTCAATAATTATGCTGATAAATGTTTTAATCCTAGATAATTTTTTGGACGCGGATTTAAGGGCGATTTCTTTGGGACTTTTATTCTTGACAATCGTTTTTGGTGTGAGTGTAATTGCTTCTATAGCCTTTGGTTTTCCAGCACCATCTAAATTAATGTTTAAATGTTTATCGTGTAAGAAAAAATATCCCTATCAAGAAACAAAATGTCCTTATTGTGAGAAAATTAGGGCTTGTAGTCTTTGCAACAATTTATTTACTTCAAAAAAAGAGGTTTGGAACTGTCCTTTTTGTGGAGAACCTTATCATAGAGAAGAGGTTATGAAATTAGTAGAAGCGGGTATTTTTACTTGTTTAAGGTGTAAAAGCATTATAGGAAGGGAAGATTTCTTATCTAAAATCAAGGCAGAAACGCTACAGAAAAAGAAAAAAGATA
>JBHLKN010000009.1:27956-34326 GCA_048886645.1 Candidatus Hodarchaeota archaeon
AGAAAAAAGATAAAGAAAAGAAAAACTAGAAGACGGAAAACGGAAAAAAAGGAATATAAAGAGGAGGATGAAGAAAAAGCGAGATTGAAACAACTTGAGGACGGATATGAAGGCATGACGCAATTTTGATAAAGGATGAAAAATATAATATTAATACTATAATTAAAATCTTCATATTAAAAAATAATAAAATAATTCTATACTTTTAAATAAGTAGATTTTTAAAGTTTTAAAATATAGATAAATGGGGAATAAAACTAGTAGTTTAAAGAAAGAATTTTTTTAATTTAAAAGAATAATTTTTTAATAATTAAGGCTCATTATTTATATTTATCAAGGTTTGATAGCTTTGACCCTTAAATCAATTAAAAACACAAAAAAAAGAAGCAGAAAACAAGGATTGATTTTAGGCCCTTCAATTCTAAAATCCCTAAAAAAATTTTTTAAAAGCATGCATTATCTACCGTGCCCCTATGCTTTTATTGAAGATACTAAGAGTATTATATGTTATGTAAGAAAAGTTTCAGAATGCATAGCAAAAGTATTAATGCGGGATGAAGAAGGGGAATTAAACTGTTTTGTAACAGAGATGCCTCTCGTCATAGAAGATGCACTTTTAGATGCTTTAGAAAGTCTAGCTTGGGAAAACCCATTGATATTTAGCGAAGGCCCTATACCAGACTCGATAAAAAAGATTCAAAAACTTAGACAAGAAGAACTTAAAAAAGAGACAAAAGAAGAAGAGTTCAAATTTGCAGCTTACATACTCCCAAAAGAACTAGAAAAATTCGGCGAATGCATCGATTGCGCTTACAGAAAAGCAGTTGAAGCAAAGACAGGAAAGAAATTCTCCCAAGACTAAACTTTAATAAACCCTCTTTTATAACAAATTTTTGAAAATAAATATTTATTCCAACTATTGATATTAGATGTTGGTGCGTATATATGGCAACAGAAGAAGAAAAAAATAAAGAATTAGAGGAGAAAATTAAACAAGTTGTAAAAGAATCCCACGATTGGGAAAAAATTCCTACTACGATAAAAGGCATTTTCTTGGTTAAAGTTCCAGGTAGGGGGGATAAAGGACCAACTGTCCTTATAGAGCTTAATCCTGCGGATGAAAGCGGAGCTCCTTCGAAAAGACGGGGTCTTTATATAAAGAGTTATAATGAGCTTTTAGAGTTTCAGAAAATGATAAACAATGAAAAGTTAACAGAACTAGCAAAAACTATTTCACAATTATATCCGACCCAAGAGAGAAAAAAGGTTTCAAAAAGAAAAGTTGTAGAAATATAGGGAAGAAATAAAAATAAAGACTCTAAAACCACTTTTCATTTTTAAAAAACTAGCTGTCTTTTTCTTTTTTATACAAGTTTTGGAGCACTTGTGTAGGGGCTAATGTTGCTTTCATCGGTCTTACGAAAACATTAGCTTTAACGATTACGGGGAAAGGTAGAGGGGAAGCTGTGCCAGATAGCATAAATTCATTATCACGAACACTTGATATTGTTTGCTTTAAAGCGCTAGTGATGTATTCAGATGAGTTTTCAAGCTGATCATGATCTGCCTTGGTTCTAAGGCGGAATACCGCGATCGTATTACATTGGCTTATAGCTGCCTTCGATACGTAAGCAGGTCTTTGAGTTATCAGGATGAAGCCTATGTTATAGCCACCCATTTGTGAGAGACCGCTAGCTATCGTGTTATAAACGTTTGTCCCCCGAGTATCTCCATAGCTCGGGGCATTTTTTTCGGCTATGTAGAACTGGGCTTCTTCTAAAAGGTGCATGCAACAGATATCATGGCCTGAAGTCTTTAGAGCGTGTCTTGAAACGTCTTTCACTATTTGGGCTACGGCCATTTGTTGTAGCATGATGTTATTATCTGTGCTTAGATTTATTATTACTACTAAGTGTTTTTTTATAAGTTCTATTATGTTTTCCCGCGTGGGGTCAAAGAATTTTAAAAGTTTTAGTCTTCTCTGTAATCTTGGGCGGTGAATATAGTTCCGAGCCATTTCTTTGGAACTAGAACTGGGGGTCCCACGATAAGTTGAAATGATTTTTAACAGTTCTTTAGGGCATAGCCATCCTACTTTTACTTTGCAGCTTCCTTCTTCAACCTTATTGCATTCCTTACAATCAGATTCTTTATGAGGATCCTTTAGTCTTCTCTCAAAAAGCTGAAAGATGGCTTCTGTTATTATTTGGCTCCATTTTCGTTTTGAGGGTAGGCCAAGCATTGAGCATAAATTTTCATCAGTAAGGGAGCGAAAATCAAGGAAATGGCGGTAATCGATTATGGTTATTTTGTCTTCTGGAATTAGTTTTTTGAGGCCTATGTATTCATTGTTTCGATCATAGACGATGAAGCGCATAGGGGGATTGCTTGTAACCCCTGAAAAGATGAGGTTTAAGGCAAAGGTGCTTTTTCCGCTCCTAGTCATCCCCGTGATGAGTAAGTGGCCCTTTATCAAGTTATTCATTTCTAGGAATATTTCTTGATTTGCATGGGCATCTTTTCCAACTATTAATCGACCAGCATCTTCTTGGTGCTGTTTGAAGTTGAAAAATTTGCTTATGAATTTTTCATCTACTTCGTATACGGGATATAGGGTAGGTATTGGTTCTGAAACAGGTCTGAATTCAGAATGGGAATCGGAGGAGTGTATGTATCCTAATAGTTGGCATTCAAAGACTAAAATTTCTTGTTCTCGTCCTCCAAACATCATGCCTGTTTTTGAGAGAAGGAGGGTTATATATCCCCCGTCTTCTGTTTCGGGGTTGATGTATCTGCCATTTAAAACCCTGCAAAGGACCATAACGGGTTTTCCATCATTGTTGCGTTCATGGGGATGGGGAACTACAACATATTGGTTTTTTGAAACGCGTTTTTCTTCCATGACAACAAAGTTGAAAGTTTCAGTGGAAGAATCGGAAAGAACATATCCTACAACTTCCTTCACACCTTCATCCTCTATCATTATGTTCGAAATTACGCTTTTGGAAAAAGCCTTTTTTTTACCTTTTATCTTTATAGTTCCTCTTTCCATCTGAAATCCAGCCATTTTCTATCTTTTAAGCCTGATAAGCCCCGTTTCCCAAGGCTTTAAACCCTCTAATTTTGCACGCATGTTAAGTTTTAGAGAGAGTTTTGTGTGTAAATTGTGGAGTAATCGGTCTGAAACACAAGTGAGAGCATCCGCTTTTAAGATCGGTACAGGGACACCTTCATAGTTGTCAGAAAAAAAGAAGGTTAGAGTTGCTGCCTGTTTATCATTCACCCAGTAAGGTATTTGAACACGGATGGGTTCTCTACCAGCCACTGTTTTTAAATAAAACTCTTTAAGATACCCATTTTCTTTGTCGCCAAACCTAATACCAGGCGTTTCCCCGTAAAATTTTTCCCACAAAATATCATATTTTGAGGTTACGGGATGAGAGCCAACAAATTTTGCCTTAGTTTTCATTCCAAGGGTCATTCCTGCCTTTTCTAAAACTACTGAGTCCGGAAAATGATTGTTGAAAAATGAGAAACCTCTGGGACGTTTAATGATACCGATTATAGGGATCTTTCTCCGTTCACCCTCCCTAAAAAGTTCTAAAGCGAAATAAATCGTGCAAAGAAAGTCTATGTAATAGTCTCTTTTCTTTTTAATAAGTGTCTGTTCTACAAGGTCTAAATCAATATCTTCAAGAAATAGTTCTTCTTTTTCAGAGGAAACTTCTTCCCTTGAAGGTAAAAATAACGGGTTTAATAGAAGTCCTCCATCAATAAATAAGATTTGAGGATCTATTCTTATTATTGCCTCAAGGGCTGTGGAGTAGAGGTAAGCAAATTCGACTAGAGACAAGTGTCTTCTCGGGCGATCGCAATCACTACACCTGAAAGTCCCGCCTCTGCTTAGAGGTTTTCCTGAGGAAAAAATGGCAATATTTCCATCACTTGTACAGATTTGTGAGAGGTAAGCAATGCCCGTAGTTGCTCCGAAATAAAAACCTTCAAGAGGAGCTCCATTAGAACCTGCATCCACACCTACAATAAAGGATTCTTCCTTGATTTCACACACTTCTGGAATATTTTCTAAAAGATTTTCAATGGGAAGGACAGGTATAGTTTTTAGATCTTCTAAAATAGAATTTGTTTCCATTTCTAAGGAGTTATTTAAGGTTAAATAAACTTCAGGAAAGACACTTTTCCCGGCAAATCGATCCAACTTAACTTGGTTGAAAAATTGTTGGCCATTTATTTCATTTAATATTGCCATAGAGATCATACCTCGATATTTTTTATTTTTTGGCATTTGAAGTGCTTAAATGCCTAGTGTCCACTAATCCATGCAGATTAAAGCTTTAGAAGGTTTATATCTTTGAAGACAGCGGTTTTTAAAAGTAAAAAAGATGTTAAAAAACGTTATTCAAAAAATAACACTATTAACGACTATATTATACACTATAAAGAAAGGAGAAAGGAAAAAAGTGAGAATTTCGTCTTTTTATCAAAGATTAATAAGGTTTTCTTTTAGCTCTTTTATTTTATCTCGAATTACGGCTGCTTTTTCAAACTCAAGCTTTTGAGCCGCCAATTTCATCGCTTCTTCAAGCTTAATAATTATAAGCGATAACTCTGCTTCATCTTCTAGACTTCCCTCAGTTTCCCCAAAAACTTCTCTTAAAAGATCTTGTATCGAAACATCTAAACCAGCAAAACCTTTTCGCTTAGGGGAAACATCGGCCTTTTCAGCAGCTTTGAAACTTTCAACTATCTCAAGGAGATCCTTGACCTCTTTTTCAACAGTTTTAGGAACTATTCCATGTTTCTCATTATATTCAAGTTGAAGTTTTCTACGCCTGTTTGACTCCTTTACGGCCTGGTACATACTTTTTGTCATCTCATCAGCATACAAAATAACGTGTCCATTAACGTTTCTAGCTGCACGACCCATAATCTGAATTAGAGAAGTTTCAGATCTTAAAAAGCCCTCTTTATCTGCATCAAGAATGGCTACCAACGAAACTTCAGGTAGATCCAAACCTTCTCTTAATAGGTTAATTCCTACTACAATATCTATTTTGCCTTCCCGTAACTCTCTTAAAATCTGAATTCTGTCAAGGGTAGTTATTTCAGAATGCAAATACTGGGCTTTTACCCCGATATCAAGCAAATATTCTGCAAGATCTTCTGCCATACGTTTCGTTAACGTCGTAACAAGAGCCCTTTCACTCCGAGAAACCACATCATTGATCTCCTTAATCAAATCATCAATCTGATTCTCAACTGGCCTAACCAAGACTTCAGGATCCACCAAACCCGTAGGCCTAATTATTTGTTCAACTACTTGCTCACTATGTTCTACCTCATAAGGAGCAGGTGTCGCTGAAACAAAGATCACAAAAGCCTTATCCATATATTCTTCAAACTCTTCAAAATTTAAAGGTCGGTTGTCAAAGGCTGAAGGTAAACGAAAACCATAATCCACCAAATTTTTCTTTCGGGAGTAGTTGCCACCCCACATCCCTCGAAGTTGGGGTATTGTTTGGTGAGATTCATCAATAATCAACAAAAAGTCTTCAGGAAAATAGTCAAGGAGAGTGTAAGGCTTTTCTCCAGACTTTCTTCCGTCCAAGTACCTTGAATAGTTCTCTATTCCTGTACAGTAACCTGTTTCTAATAGCATTTCTACGTCATATCCTACCCTTTCTCTTAACCTTTGAGCTTCGAGAAATTTTCCATGTTTTTCAAAGAAGGGGAGTCTTTCCTCTAACTCTTTTTTAATTTGTTCTACTATTTCCTCAATTTTTACATTGGGGGGTATGTGATGTTTTGCAGGGTATACTGTGAGACTGAAAATTTCCCTTAAGGTTTTCCCTTTAAGGGTGTCAAATTCGACTATCCGCTCAACTTCATCCCCAAACATTTCTATCCTAAAAGCAGTATCTTGGTAAGAAGGCCATATATCTATGGTATCACCCCTTACACGAAAGTTTCTGTTACTGAATGCGTAATCATTTCTTGAGTATTGCATCTCGACGAGATTATCAAGGATCGTATCTCGGTCAATTAAATCTCCTTTTTTGATATTTAACACGATTTCTTTATAGGTTTCAGGGGAACCGATACCGTAAATGCAAGAAACGCTTGAAACCACAACAACGTCGCGCCTAGACATTAGGGAGGCAGTTGTTGCGTATCGTAACTTTTCGAGCTCGATGTTGATATCAACTTCTTTGTCAATGTAGAGATCACGAGTAGGTACGTAGGCTTCTGGTTGGTAGTAATCGAAATAGGACACAAAATACTCAGCAGCGTTTTCTGGAAAAAATGATTTAAATTCACTGCAGAGTTGGGCGGCTAAGGTTTTGTTATGGCT
>JBHLKN010000010.1:0-19487 GCA_048886645.1 Candidatus Hodarchaeota archaeon
ATTTCTGCTCTTCCCCCAGCTCCTTCGGTGGGCATCTTAGTTTGTTGATCCCACAACAAAAGACTAGATGCATAACCGAACTTACTAGCCTGCTTCAACAACTCTGACAGCTTCTCGAGAAGACTTCTTGCTTCACCCATTTTCTAGATCTCCTTTTCCTCTTCTTATGGTACATAACGACTGTTAAACCTATTGTAAAACTTATCTGTATTTATGGTTTTGTTCCCTTTTTTCAAGGTTTGATTTTTCTCGTTTCTTTTTCGGGTTTCTAACTTTTCCTGTTCTTTTGACAGAAGCCGTATTTCTAGGCAAACAATCGGAAAAGGCGTGAGACTTTTCATACGCTGTGATAGATCACCCCATCCTCCTCGCAAAGGAGGGCATCTTAACGGAAGCTTTAGTGACCCTCAAAAACCGCTTTAAAACAGGGATAGAACCCCCAAAATTTCAGAGTTGTGAATTCAAGTCCTCCGAAAACAATGTTCGTTACCGCCTACGACCTCTTTATGCAAAAAATCAAAAGATTTGAAAATGATAACATACCCCAAGAAAAACTATGAAAAAACCTAAAAACAGACAAGTTTTACAATAGGTCTAACAGCCTCTGACCTAATTTTCTCAACCATTTTTACCTCTCAGATATTGTTCTTGACCCCCAAGAACGTTACCAAAAAATTTAAAGCACCCATCCTTTAAAAGAAGATGAGCGAAATATGAAAAATCCTAATCAACTATTTCATTAATTTTCAATAATATAATATAGGAAAAAGCCCGAGGCATCGGAAACATGATTACTTTTTCAATAATATTGGATATTTTTGGCGATCTGAAAGAGAAATTTATAGATGATATTACGGCATGGTTCGAAGACAATTTTTACCACTTGATTCTAGCAATCCTTACCATAATTATTGCGATCGTAATAATCCGCATTATAAATCGAGCCATTCTACGGATAGGAAAAAGAGCCGACTTAACTACTGACACAATCAAAGTTGGACAGAAAATTGTTAAGTGGACGCTTTCAATCTTAGTGATCATAATAGTCCTAAACTACCTGGGCTATGAGACGACGTTTTTCGGCGTTCTAGCTATAGCTGCTGGCACAATTATCGGTTTTTCAGCCATTAACACGATGGGAAATGCTATAGCTGGAATAATACTCATGACTAGCAAACCTTTCAAGCTTGGAGACAGAGTAGATATCGGAGGATTCGTAGAGGGCGACATAGCCGACATAGGGCTAGTTATGACAACAATAAGAGTCTGGGATGGAAGCCATGTGTACCTGCCAAACTTGGAAGTCATAAAGAATAGAATAACCAACTACAGTAAAGAAAAACCATTCAAAGATACTCTAAAGCTAACAATGGGCTACAGCATGAACGTTGAAGAAGTTAAAAAAACAATATACGAAGCTGTTTCAAAAGTAGATGAAATTTTCAAAGACCCCCCTCCTACCATCGTGATCAGTGATCTACCCGATTTTGGAGCCGAATACACTATAGTTTATACCATAGACGAAGGAAGAAATAGGGCCGGGATCAAAAGCAAGTTAAGAGAAACAATCGTTAAAAACATGCAGGAGAAAGGTATCGACCTAACAACAGCACACATACACAACATCACCCAAAAAACCGCCGAAAAATAGCTCTAAGATTCAAGAAAAACTAAGTTTTAACATTTCTTTATCCTCAACTTTTTTTTCATAGTTATAGTTCTTTAACTGGCTATCAAAAGTTCGTGTTATTCAAGTGGAAAAGTCAACAATCACCTTAAAATCCTCAAAAAGATCAAAAACTGCCTGAATCTCAAAATCAACACCAAGATCCTTCAAACAGTCACGAACACGCAACTCCTGCCCCGTCAAAGGAACACTACCCGCAGTCATCTCAACAATACGACTACCCATAACTAAAACACCCACAAATAACAGCGAAAAACAAAAACTAAGAACAAAAAAAATCTTCAATAACAATATACCGAAAAACAACATAAAACCACCAATAATAAAAAAACAAAACAAACAAACACCACTAAAAAAAAGACCGTATAACCAATATTTAAATCTTTAAAACCTTTTTGCAAAGACGATTTAAAAATAGAGCATTTTTAGACGTTTTTTATATTTAGTTGTTAGTGGTGTTTTCTTTAATTTTTAGGAGGGACAGGAGATGTTTTTATTCTTCACCATGATAGGGGACAGCTGTTTCTGCCCTGACATTAGGTTTTTCTCGAATCCAGTTTTTTAAAGTAACTCTCATCCAAGCTCTAAAAGAAGAAGGATATATTCAATTGAGAGTAATAGAGGTTCTTGGAAAGATGGGGGATGCAATGGCAGTTAAACCTCTCCTTGAAACCTTGAAAGATGAAAATGAGAATGTTCGAGAAGCTGCGAAAAAGGCTTTAGAGAATATCGAGGCGAAGAAGAGCTGAATACCATATGTAAAAATTATTAAAAGAGTTATAAAGAGTTATAAACCACCTATCTATTTACTTCTTTTAGAGTATGGCAGTAGCTTATTGACACTTTACTTTAAGATTTTTCTTTTCCTTCTTCTTTCCCCTCTTCTTTCTCCTCTTTCTTTGTTATTTCTTGCTTTTTTTTATCCAGTATTATGTTTTGCATGAATTTCGTTGAAGTGAAAGCGCTTTCAACTTCGCCTACAGTTAGATCCTGTAGTTCTGAAACCGTTTCTGCTTCTTCTTTTTTTAAGCCTTGTTCGGTAGCATATTCTATGGAACTTAACTTTTGCCTTTCCGACCTTGTTTCTGTTCTTTGGAGGTAGAAGTGACTGATCATGTGGAAAACTCTACCATAGCCGTAAGGAAAGGTTATTGCTATGGGGGCTTCGCCGTATTTTTTTTCAAGTTCCTTGCTTGTTATTAGTACTTTTACCTTTTTTTTGTCAAGGATTTGAATGGGGAAACTTGAGCCTTCAAGCCACCAAACTGGCTCAGATTTTTCAGTTATTAATCCTTGAACGAAAACGTTGTCTGGGTCAAGTATTTCAATTCGGACAACATCGTCTAGTGTTGGGTTTCCAGTGTATTTAGCGATGCCTGGAAATGCTTCTTCTAGGATGAATTGAAGAGCCCAGTCTGTTGTGATTAAGTATCCGCCATTTTTAACGAATTTATGGATAAGTTCCACTCCTTCTGGCAGGATTTCGCTTCCTGGGCAATTTATGAAAAGGATCTGGTCTGATCTAATTTGGAGGTCTTGAACATCTGTTGGGTCTATTACTGTGAAAGGGATTTCAGTCAGGGCGAAGACTGTTTCTGCATGATCGTAGCTTCCTCTTACGATCACTATGTCTGATTCACTAACACTGCGTAAAATTTTATAATCTTCTGGGGCTTCTTTTTGCATTTTAGTAAGGAGGAGTTTTGATGCTGCGGTGTATGCTTTTTTCATCTGTTCTGGAGCTTCTTTCCCTATCTGTTCAACGGCTTGGAACTCTCCTTCAACGATAGGAGGAGTCTTTTTTTCTTGTTTTTTGTGTTGAGAAACCTTTTCTGGATCGGGATTGTTCATCTTTTTCCCTCTCTCTTACTTCTTAGTTTGGGAAATATGGGATAAGCTTGGTATTTATGCATATCTGCCATTGATCACGCTTAGATTAAATCTTTTTGATAAAAGGGTAAAGGAGAAAACACAGCTATAAGTTTACTTTTTCTCTGTACCAACAACAGCAGCAGACAGAACCAAATTGCAGTGCATTGCGCCAGCATCGAAAGTACAGGCTTGTTCGCCAAACGTATTAAAGCCAATAAATGGCGCTTCACCAAGAGTTGATTTCATTTGGTCAATTACTTGTTGAATCTTATCTCCTAGTGCCAATCTCCGTCCAGCACAATGGACAAGTAGACCAAATCCTAGCTTGGTAATCTTACCTATTTCTAAGGCTCTTTCAAACAATTTACCAGTTTCTTCTATTAGGATATTTGGTTCGGATTCCATTAGAAATACTTCATCGCCCTCGTTTATCGCAGCCACACAAGCTATAGACCCATCATCGCCAACATTGATCATATGGACAATGCGGTAATCATTTTTTACAGGAACTCCAAATGGCGCAAAGAAACTTTCGCTGAGAATTTTACCCCCTTTAATTGAATCCAAAGATTTTCCTGTCCATTCTGCATATACTTCTGCTGCTGGTCGGCCATCAATTTCGTAGAGTGTTCGTCCCTCTGCTTTCGTGACTTTACCGGATTTGACTGGTTTGTATCCATGTCCGTAACTAAAACCAACTTTTAAATCGGTATAGAGCGCGCCAATCACAACATGATTACTATAGACGTTTTTACCAGCGAATTGTTTCCAATTGCCTTCGATGGTATTGTCTGCGCTCGTTCCACCTACAAGTGGAAACACTTCAGAACCAATGACACTTGAAATGCCTCGAATAATTCCCTCCTCAGCACCTATTGCTGAGGTCATCAAGAAGAGGCTTGGAGGTTCTTTTTTTCCTGCTGCATCCATAGCTTTTTTAATCGCAATTTCTCCGGAATTAACCCCGTCTCCTTTAACTTCTGTACTCCCCACTCCAAAGACAATATCGGGTGATGATATCACCATAACGCCTACTGAACCATCAGGACCTTCAATGAAACCATCTGGTGTATACACGCCACCAAGAGATGTTCCACCCCAAAGAGGGATCTCCCCAACAACCGAATTAATAGCTTTAACGACTGCTTGCTCGTCATGTTGAACTGTACAAAATGCAATTGTAAACGTCGGCTTAGCGTCTCCTAACTTTTCTAATGCCGCCTTTGCAGCCTCTGTCCCAGCTTCTGTGGAATTTGCCTTAGTAGAATAACCTACTCCTACTTTTAACATTCTTCCTCCACCTCCAGTTCATTAAAATTCTTAGAAAGATGATGATGTTTTTATATTTAAAGCAAATCTAATGGTAAAGAATGAAAGTTTATTAAAACATTCAGAAAACATAGTGATGAGAAAACTAGATTACAGAGACCTCACAAGCATAGTTGGATATACACTTTGTAAGGTGAATTTTCCTTGGATATGTGGAAATATTATGATATTTGTCATAAGAGACATTTTTTATGTAATCCAATTAACAAAGAGAAGTTTGAAAAATTATGCAGACTTCTCAGGCTAAAACGAGGAGCACGCGTCCTTGACATAGGTTGTGGTAAAGGCGAATTTCTAATAAGGTTAGTAGAACTGTATGATATATCAGGCGTGGGCGTCGATTTATCTCCTTATTTTGTTAAGGATTTTTTGGAGAAATATCGAAAACGTATACCTAGATCCGATATTAAGATCTTTGAAATGGACGGTGCAAATTATAAACCCGAATCCCCTGAGTCTTTCGATTTAACCATGTGCATAGGTGCAAGTTGGATATATAATGGCTACCGTGGAACAATACAAGCCCTAAAAAGCATGACAAAACCCGGCGGATTGATAGTAATAGGGCAGCCTTTTTGGTTGAAAGAGCCTAGTGATGAGTATTTGAAGGCTGAAGGATTAAAGAGAGAAGAGGTTGGTACTCACCAAGATAATGTAAAAGTAGGGGAAGAAGAAGGATTAACTTGCCTTTACACTATGGTTAGCAATCATGATGATTGGGACCATTATGAAACCCTCCAGTGGTGGTCAGTAGACGATTATGTAATGACTAGCCCTGACGATGAGGATATTTCGGAGTTATTAGCGCGAAAGAGACGGGACAAGGAGAACTATCTTCAGTGGGGTAGAGAGACACTAGGGTGGGCGATATATCTTTTCAAGAAACCATAGATATGTTAACTCACACTACCTTTTTTCCACATCTCTTTATCTTTCTATTAGGGGGTTTTCTATCTTTTTTGCTTCTTCAATCAGTTCTGAGGGCCATTTTCTAAAAATTTTAGATGCTTTTTGAAGGTGTTCTGTTTCCATAGGATCTTTTCCGCACTGTTGGTGTATAAAGGCGTCCAGCCATAGAGGGTCGTCACAATAATAGATCAGTCCTTTGTTTTCTAGCACGTCATATCTGTACCCGAAGACTGTTTTGTATTTCCCTGTTTTCCCGTCTGTGATAAGGCTGAGGGAGTTTACGCCTTCCACTATGCCAATAACATTGAAAATCGATCGATAAATCTTGTTAATGTCTACAATGTTTTGACTCAAGTCTTTGTCTGCCTTTCCATGGTATGTATCTCTTGAGTCGTAACCTACGTGTTCAGGTATCAAGCCAAACATGTTTTTTGTACACATGGTGAAAAATACTTTAAACTTGGCTAAACTTATGAAGGTGCCTTTCCTCAATTCGTATAACTTTTCGGGTAGAAAATCATATAACTCGTCTCTCAACACCAGGGGGTATTTTTTTTCTACAAATTCTTTCAAAGTCTCCTCGTCTACAGTTCTGTTTTCTAACACTTCTTCGGTAATGTTGATATATTCTATTCCTAGTTCGTCAATCACGTTCTTGGTTCCAGTTTCCTTTAAGAAGTCTTCTTCAGTTTTTCTTACAAGTTTTATTTGATCTTCGGAAAACCTTGAACAAGGGGGTTTAATATGATCGAGTAGAGCCATCATATTCCTCGCAGAATACGCTTCAACAAGGACAACCTTTCCTTGCTTATTAAGAAACTTCAACGTCCATTCTAGGATTTTCGGATCCGTGAAATGCCCATAGTCCGCACATATCCAGTTGGGCTTCACTATGAAAGGCTCCCTCAATTGCAATGAACCTATAAAGTCAAAGAACTCTTTTTGAGTATGAACATGGTCTAAAACCAGCCTTCTTTCTTCAAATTCAAACTCTTTTCGCATCCCAACACATTCCTTTTATCTCAAATGTTTTGAGCTTAAATTAAGCAGAATAGAAACCTAAAAAATAAGTTTAATATGGAATTGGCTATTTTGTTGTGATTGTTTTTTAAGTTTTTGAATCATATATTTTTTAGATCGTTCATTTTTTACTTTTTTTAGTAGTGGTGAAGGGTTTTTGTTTGTTACTGTGATTGTGCGGTTTGGCGAGTTAACGCTTAAAAGTGAGCGGATTAGGCGAAAATTTCTTGACATTTTAAAAAGAAATATTTTTCAGATTTTAGAAGGCTTAGATTTTCAAATAAGGGAGGAGAGAGGGAGATTTTTCGTAGATACCGAGGCTATAGAAGATATTTCTAGTAGGCTTTCTAAGATTTTTGGTATAGTTTCTGTTTCTCCTGCTGCAAAAATTAGAGCAGATTTAGAGTTGATCGCTGATTTTTGCGTTAAAATGGCGAAAATCCACGATTTATCAGGGAAAAGTTTTGCTGTAAGGGTTGTTAAACGTCTTGGAAAACATGATTTTTCCAGCATGGATTTGGCGAACATTGTGGGGGAAAGAATCCTAGATGCGGTTCCTAAGGCTACCGTAGACCTTGGAAATCCTGATTTTGAGGTTTTTATAGAGGTTAGAGATAATGATGCTTATGTTTTTACGGAAAAAATTGAGGGCTTGGGAGGTTTGCCTTTAGGTAGTGAAGGAAGGCTTGTGTCCCTTTTTAGCGGGGGTATTGATAGTCCTGTTGCCGCGTTTTTAATGATGAAAAGAGGATGTTTTTGTAATCTTTTATACTTTGATAACAGTCCTTTTACCGACGAAACTACCTTCAAAAGAGCTTTAGAAACTGCAAAGGTTCTCAAACAATACGCTCCAAAGATTAAACTTTACGTTGTAAAACACGGTGAGAACCTCCAAAATTTCATAAAAAACGCGCCTAGATGGTTTACATGCATTCTTTGTAAACGTTTAATGTATAAAGTAGCAGAAAAAGTATGTTTGAAAACAGGTGCTAAAGGAATAGTTACAGGAGAAAGTATAGGACAAGTGGCAAGCCAAACTTTAGAAAACCTCTCAGTAATAAATCAATCAACAAATTTACCCATTTTAAGACCCCTTATAGGTTTCGATAAGAGGGAGATTGAAGATATTGCAAGAAAAATCGGCACTTATGAACCAAGCCATAAAAGGGTTACGAGTTGCAGTGCTTTTCCCCAAGGACCTGCGCTACATGCAAAGTTGGATGAGATATTAAAAGTTGAAGAAAAACTTTGCATAGAAAAAATGGTAGAAGAAACCTTCAGGACATTACAAGAAATTGAAATACCTTAAAATACTTCCTCACTTTTTTGAATGATTTATTCTTTAGAGTTTTTAGTTTTTATAATGAGATTGGTATTGGTAGGCAGAGGAACGCTAAAATCATGGTGAGATAGGCGGCTATCTTCTTTCTTTTTGATATGGGAGTTACATCGTCTAGCCCACCAGGATGGCCCCTTCGAAATAGAAATAGGGCAAGTAAAGCCATCGCCACTAACCCTATCAACATCAGTATGAGGACTGACATAAAGGTTACTTGCCTGTGAACATCTTCGTCTGCTGTGGCTCGAAAAACATGACCCCCATCTAGTTGCCCCAAAGGTAGCAGATTTAACCCTGTTATGAGAAAACCTACCCACCCCGCAAAAGCTACAGGATGCACTAATAACGTCTCTCCAGGACCTATCGTTACTATCCCTACTTTTTCCGCAATATACGCAAGGATCTCAAACAGAAGAATTGTCCAAGGAAGTTCCCCGATAAGTTTTTGCTCCTCCCATTCTTCTGCCTGTGTTTCTGGAACGCTAAAACTCATAGAAAGCCCGATGAGGGTAACAATTATTGCAACAATAAGCCCAGCAATTGGACCGGCAATCCCTAAAGTGAACAGTTCATCGCGGTTTTTTATGGGTGCTTTTGCTTTTATAAAAGCCCCCATCGTCCCTATCGCAAATCCTGGTAAGGGGGGGAAAGGAAGAAAGTATGGAAGTGTTGATTCGATCCCATTCCGCTTGCTAGCATACATATGCCCAAGTTCATGAATACCGACTATACTCATTAAAGCTATTGTAAAATAAAGAATGTTCAAAAACACTCCAGATTGAAGATGTAGCTTGCTATAGAGAACATCTGCATGCATATATCCTGCTAATGCTACTGTGGCGATGGTTGCTAAAAATAATATCCAGTTAGTTCGTATATTGCTCTCGGTTTTTGGACCAATAAATGCGAGCCTTAGTATCGCCATGTTTTCCCCGTATTTTTTAAGGACTGGCGCTATTCTATAATTTTCAATGAGGTTTGTGGAAAGTTTTAACATACGTTGTTTTAGATCAGGAACCATCATGATAACGTATATTCCTTCTCCAGTCGAGAGTACTGGCAACATTTCCCTGACTAAATTATCTACTTCATAAACCTCGTAATCTTTCATGTTTTCATCCAAAAACTTTACACCCTTTGAAGACCTTAATATTTTTATATTGATAACCCTCTTATTCGATATAAAAACCTCCCCGAACCGATTTTAAAAAGTTTATAATTAGTTTAAAGGCGGGTTGTGGTTAAAAATGGAGCCCCCCCAAACCATAACTGATTATATAATAAGACAGTTCGGCCCCCCTGATTTAACAGCCGTTATGAACATAAACAAG
This sequence comes from Candidatus Hodarchaeota archaeon, assembly GCA_048886645.1. Lineage (GTDB taxonomy): Archaea > Asgardarchaeota > Wukongarchaeia > Wukongarchaeales > Wukongarchaeaceae > Wukongarchaeum. The sequence continues at coordinate 9,488 of JBHLKN010000010.1, forward strand.
AAATATCTTCCTGAAAACTATCCTGCAAGCTTTTTTATGAGACAACACAAAGATTTTCCGGAAGCGTTTTTAGTAGCTGAATCAGAGGAAAAAATAATCGCCTACATAATGTGCCGTTTAGAGAGAGGCATCTCTTCCTTACATTTCAAATATCGTAATAAAGGACATATTGTTTCGATCGCCGTTATCCCCGAATATAGAAAGCAAAAAATAGGTACCAACATCTTAAGAAAAGCCATTGAAGCAGTAAAACAAAAAGGGGCCAAAGAGATATTTTTAGAAGTAAGAGTTACAAATTTTACCGCTATCGACCTCTATGAAAAGGAAGGTTTCACCAAAACTAAGGTTATTCCTGGATATTATAGGGATGGTGAAAGCGCATACGTAATGGCAAAAGAGCTAGACTGAACCTATTAAACCTAAAGTTATCGGAATCAGTTCCCGGAACCATAATCTTTACTTAGGGAGGATATATTAGGTTGAGAATCTTCTGCTTGAATCCTCTTTTTTCCTCTTCTTCTTCTTCGTATTCCTCTACATCTAACAACGGGTATAGCGACCTTCTTTCCACGTAACTTCCCGCAAAGTATCCAAGCAATCCGTATGCAGGAGACAAAAACAGTAAAGCAAGTATCAACCCTAAGGCTGCTGCTTGACCGGAAAAACCAAGACCTTCACCTAATTCACTAAGTTGATCTCTAAAAATTATTGAAAGAGAAATAACTCCTAAAATTATAGCGATTATCGCTGCCCTTATACCGTGTCTTCCATCACCAGTTACAGCCCCTGCTGTAGATCCTGGTATGAAAAAGCAACCAACAAATATCCATACAGCTAAAGCCTGGGGTGCTGTATCTTTTATGTCAAAAAGATTTTGGAGTAAAAACGCTATTCCAAACCCTATGTTAAACAGGATTAAACTTATTGCAATTCCCAAAACGAAGGTTTTTTCATTTCGAGGTTTGAGAATATCAAGGCGTCTTAAACGACCCTCAACACTTTCTTTAATAACATCGTCAAATTTATTAAGGTTTTTAGATACGATTCGTTTTTTCAAAAACTGATCAATCTCTTCCTTAAACTGTGTCACAAACCTCGTTAAAAGTTCTTCAAGGATCTCTCCAAGCAAATCCGGATTATCCCTCGCATCACTAATTAATGCAGCATACAGTTGTACTCCATCCGCTTCTTTATAACCATACACGAGTTGATTTATTCCCATTTCTAACCGCTGTAACCGGTCTAGAAAAGCTTCTTTAGCTATATTTCTAACAGCCAAAAGAAAACCGGAAATCAACTGCTCATCTACCAATGTTTCTCTGGTACGATAAGTGTAAAGACATGTTCCATCCTCACTGACGACGTATAGAGCAGTTATCATCTAAAACATTCTCCAAAAATGAGCAAAACGTTTCTTTAGATCTTTAAATAAGTATGCCTTATCTTTATTTTGTTTTAGTTCTTTATTTAGTTTTCTTGTTTTTTGTCTTGTTTTTGCTTTACTGTTTTTTGCCTTACAGTTAGTTTTATTAAGTTTGAATGCCTATTTTTTAACAGTGTTAAAAAAATATTAAGCAATAGATGATGAAAAAATGATGATTCAAAAAATAAAAGTTCACAGTTTATTGGATTGTAGAGGCCTTTATTGCCCAGTCCCCGTTGCAAACGCAAGAGAAGAAATAGACAAATTAGAACCAGGAAAAATACTCCAGATTATTGTCGACGATATAGCCGCAGAAGAAGACATACCCCGCTGGGCTAAAAGAACAGGCCACACACTCCTTGATAAATGGAAACAAGGGAATGACCTCTACTTTATCATAAGAAAAGAAAAGACGAAAGACGAAATAAGCCAATATTTTGAGTGAAAAGTCAAAAATTTTATGCCCAAACAAGCAAGGATACCAAAAAATAAAAAATACCCATCTTTTTAATAAGATTGTAAAAAATATTGACTTGGTGGGTTTTAAAAAATGGCAGGCGAAAAAATAAAAGTTGACAATTTACTAGATGCTAGAGGTCTTTTTTGCCCCATACCTGTCGTAAGAGCAAAGGAAGAAATTGATAAAATGGAGCCAGGGCAAATACTTCAAATAATCGCAGACGATCCAGCAGCAGAAGAAGACGTTCCTCGCTGGGCTAAAAGATTAGGCCATATCCTCCTTGATAAATGGAAAGAAGGAAATGACTTATACTTTATTGTAAGAAAAGAAAAGACGAAAAACATATTAGACGCTCGAGGTCTTTCTTCGCAAAAACTTATCAAAAAGGTAAAGGAAGAAATAGACCAAATAGAGCCAACAAAACTACTACAGATAATCACAGATGCTTCTCCCGAAGCAGAAGAAGAAATACCCAAATGGGTTAAAGAAGAAGGTCATTCCTTCCTTTATAAATCAAAGGAAGGAGACGAGTTATTATTTATTGTAAGAAAAGAAAAGGCATAAAAATAATGAAAGGAGGTAATATTTTTGGTTAGAAAACCAAAACTTTTATATGTCCAAACAAGCGGTGTAGATACTCCTGAAAGGACTTATGCTCCTTTTATTTTGGCTACAACTGCTGTGGCAATGGATATCGATGCAACCATCTATTTTCTGATAAAAGGCATTACCGTGTTGAAAAAGGGTGAAGCAGAGAAGATAAAAATCGGTAACTTTCCCTCACTCAAAGAGGTAATGGATCAGGCTGTAAATGCTGGTGTTAAGATCTTAGTATGCGATCAAAGCTGTCAACTATTGGGCTTAGAAAAAGGGGATTTTGTTCCCGAAGCAAAAATAGTAGGAGCAGCAACTTTAAACGACCTCGTACTAGAAAGTGATAGTGTATTATACTTCTAAATAATGCAAAAAAGAAAAAGGAGGTTAGTAAAACTGAAAAAAGTTTTTATGGACTATCAATCAGGCATGCCTGTAGATCCCCTCGTTTTTGAAACCATGAAGCCATATTTCACAGAACATTTCGGAAACCCCTTATCATTACACTACTTAAGCGAACCAGTAAAAGAAGCTCTAACAAATGCAAAAGAAAAAGTTGCAGAACTTATAAACGCTGAAAACCCTGAAAAAGAAATAATTTTCACATCAGGCGGAACCGAAAGCATAAACCTAGCTATAAAAGGAGTAGCCTTACGAAATAAAAGCGAAGGAAACCACATAATAACATCTAAAATAGAACATATGGCAACACTAAACACTTGTAAATTTTTGATGAAAGAAGGCTTCAATATCACTTTTCTCCCAGTAGATGAGCATGGAACAGTCGACATAGAAGCCCTAAAAGAAGAGATCACAGACAAAACAATCCTAATCTCCATAATGTATACCAACAACGAAATAGGAACCATAGAACCCATAAAAGAAATCGGAGAAATTGCAAAAGATAAAAAAATCTACTTCCATACAGATGCAGTGGCAGCAGCAGGAAAAATACCAATAGACGTACAAGAAGAAAACATAGGGCTTATGACCCTCTCCTCAAACGATATTTACGGCCCAAAAGGCATGGGCGCACTATATGTCAACAAACGTGTAAAAATAGCCCCAATAATACACGGAGGAGGCCAAGAACGAGGGTTACGTTCAGGAACAGAAAACATGCCCGGAATAGTAGGATTCGGCAAAGCCACAGAACTCGCAAAACAGAATATGGAAGAAGAAATAAAACACACAACAAAACTTAGAGACACACTAATAAAAAACATCCTTGAAAAAATCGAACGCGCTTACCTCACAGGACACCCAGTAAAAAGGTTGCCAACCAATGCAAGTTTTAGATTTGACGGAATAGAAGGCGAATCAATACTGCTAAAATTAAGCCAAAACGGCATAGTGACATCTACAGGATCGGCTTGCGCCTCACAAACCTTGGAACCATCCCATGTTCTACTCGCAACCGGTCTAAACCATGTACAAGCCCACGGCTCCCTGCTACTGACTTTAAGCAAATGGAGTACCGAAGAAGATGTAAATTACGTATTAGAAAAGCTCCCAAAAATTGTATCAAATCTTAGGGAGATATCCCCCCTCTGGCAGATGATAGTTCAAGGCATAGATTTGGAATCTAAGATGCAAGAATGGATGAAAAGAAGTAAGGAGGAAGAAGAAGAACACCATCATCATGACGAACACGGCTTGTAAACCACACAAAGATAAGTTAAAAGGATGAAAATGAGTTCAAATAAATGATTTAATAACACTTAATTTGATGTTTTCTTGTTATTTTATTGAGAGGTGAAGAAGTTTTGAGTATAAGTTATAGCGAGAAAGTTGTAGAGCATTTCAAAAACCCCAGAAATGTAGGGCAAATACCTGATGCAGACGGCGTAGGAACCGTAGGAAACCCCATATGCGGAGACCTCATGTCCATTTACATTAAGGTCAAAGACGGTCGTATCGAGGATATCAAGTTTATGACTTTCGGCTGCGGAGCGGCCATAGCTACGAGTAGCATGATTACGGAAATGGCTAAAGGAAAAACCATCGAAGAGGCTCTAAAGATCACGAGAAAAGATGTAGCGGAGGAGTTGGATGGTTTACCTCCGATTAAGATGCATTGTTCTAATCTTGCTGCTGATGCGTTACACGCTGCTATTAAAGACTATTTAGAGAAGAAGTCTGGTGGTTCTACTTCAGATTCAGATTGATTTTTTCACTCACTCAACATTTTGATTTTAAATAATGCTTAGTTTTTTTCCAACTTTTTCTATGGCGCTTAGCGCCATACTCAAATCGTCTCGAGTTAGTAAAGCATTCATTTGTACTCTAATTCTTGAAAGTTCTCTTGCAACCATTGGATAAACAATGGGAGTTGTGAAAATATTTTCTTCTTCAAACAGTATTCTTGCTAGTTCTTGGGCTTTTCCAGGGTTTCCGATGATTAATGGTATGATGGGTGTTTGTGAATTTCCGGTGTTATAACCCATGTTTTGAACTTCTTTCTTGAAATAGTTCGTATGATCCCAAAGCCTTTGCACGTGTTCGGGTTCGCTTTCGACCACTTCAATAGCAGCAATGCAGGCAGCTACAACACCAGGAGGATGAGCAGTACTCAACAAATAAGTCCTACTCTTATTCAAACAAAACTCGATTAAATCCCTTGAACCTGCAATGGTTCCCCCGAAAACGCCGAAACCTTTGCTCATTGAGCCTCCTTCTACGTGAACTTTTCCTTGTAGGTTATAATGGGCTACGATTCCTCTACCCTCTCCTAGAACTCCTTCTCCATGGCAGTCATCGACAAAGATCATTGCTCCAAATTCTTCGGAGATTTTTACTATTCCAGGCAGGGGGGCCATGTCTCCATCCATGCTGAAAACTCCGTCAGTAACGATTAAGATTCTGCGAGCTCCTTCTTTTTCAGCTTCTTTTAACTGGGTTTCTAAGTCTGCTACATCGCAGTGTTCATAAATAATTTTTGTAGCACCGGATAGTCTTACTCCGTCAATTATGGATCCGTGATTTAGTTCGTCGGAAACAACGATGTCTTCTGGTCCGACTAGTTGGGGTATAAGTCCGGAGTTTACAGCAAAACCTGTTTGGCATAATAGGGATGCTTCTACCTCTTTAAATTTGGCAAATTTTTCTTCGAATTCTTTTGTCAGATCAAAAGATCCTGCAATAACTGGTACTGCTCCGGCTCCTGCTCCGTATTTTTTTGTAGCTTCAATTGTGGCTTGAATTACTTTTGGGTGGGTGGCAAGGCCAAGATAGTTGTTCGTGTTAAGCATTAGAACTTCTTTGCGATCTACGATTGAGTGGGGTTTAGAGGCTTCTTCGAGATACCTTATGGTCCAATCAAGGTTATTCTTTTTTAATTCGGTGATTTCTTCCCTAAGAAAAGCGACAGGATCTCTTTTCATTAAAATAGTGGGATCTTTTGTCATTAGATCACCTAAAAAAGTTTTAAAATTGAACGAAATTTTCAATTGAACGTTATTTTGAAAATTTATTAGTTTTTCCAAATCGAAAAAAGAGGTTGAAAATGGGAAAAATGGTAAACTTTTTTAATTCAATATTATGAGTAAATCCAGTCATTTATGAAGTAAAAGATTGATAAAAATGAGAAGAATTCTTGTAACGGGTTCTAGTGGTCAAATTGGGAGTGAATTAGTACCAGCACTCAGAGAAAAATATGGCAATGATAATGTGATTGCCTCTGATATACGACCGCCACAATCTAAGAACCTTGAAGAAAATGGTCCTTTTGTACTTGTAGACGTTTTGGATAAAGATTCTATTCCTAAAATTCTCTCTGAACACGAAATAGATACCGTTTTTCATTTAGCTGCTATACTTTCAGCTAAGGGAGAAAATATGCCTCAAATTGCGTGGGATGTAAACATTAATGGTTTGTTGAATGTGCTAGAATTTGGGCGAGAATACGATATTGAGAGAATAATTTGGCCAAGTTCGATTGCTGCGTTTGGACCAACTTCACCAAGAGAAAATACGCCTGATGAAACTATACTTCAGCCTACTACTATGTATGGGATAACAAAGGTTACGGGGGAACTTTTAGTAGAGTATTATTATAAAAAATATGGTCTTGATGCTCGGTCTATGAGGCTTCCTGGAATAATTAGTAGTGAAGCCCTTCCTGGAGGGGGTACTACTGATTATGCTGTGGAAATATTTTATGAGGCGATCAAGAATAAATTCTACACGTGTTTTCTTAAGGAAGAGACTGTGCTTCCTATGATGTATATGGCTGATTGTATTAAATGTATGATTGATCTTTTAGAAGCAGATCCTTCGAAACTTAAACGTCATGTGTATAATGTTACTGCAATGAGTTTTTCTGTTGGAGAGTTGGCTGCTGAAATTAAGAAACATATTCCTGATTTTAAAATAGAATATAAGCCGGGTTTTAGGCAAGAAATTGCGGATTCATGGCCAAAAACGATTGATGATTCTCTTGCCCGTGAGGAATGGGGGTGGAACCCTAGTTATGACCTTGTATCTATGACAAAAGTTATGATTTATAAACTAAGAAAAAGATTATTGAAATAATAATAAGTTGTTTTTTTAGGGGGGAGTTTTAGAAAGTTTTAAATACTTATAATTGCTTGTTCACTTTTAGGTGAACAAGTAAAGATGTGTTTTCTAGGAGGGTTCCTTGATGTCTGATAAAGATGAAAGAAGATGGTGGAGAAGAAAAAGACGTTGGGATCCTTTTGATCTCTTTAATGAAGATGAAGGTATTTTTGAGAGTATAATGGAACAGATGGAAGACTTTATTCGCAAATTTACAAGGTTGCCTTCGTTGTTTGACGAAGAATCTATGGAGAAATGGGGTAAGCCTTTTGTTTACGGTTTCAGCCTAGATATCGGGCCTGATGGTAAGCCCAGGTTTAGGGAGTTCGGGAATCTTAAATCTAGTGGTCGCGATGTCGTACCTTCACAAGAACGAGAGCCTTTGGTAGATGTTTTTGAAGAAGCTGAAAATGTGAGGATTATCGCTGAAATCCCTGGCGTAGTGAAAGAAGCCATAGATCTGAAAGGGTCGGAATTCAGTTTAACTATTCGTGCAAGTGATTCAGAGAGGAGTTATTATAAAGAGGTGTCTTTACCTGTAGCTGTTGATCCTGCTTCGGCTAAAGCAACGTATAATAACGGTGTCCTAGAAGTGGTGCTAAAACGAAAAGAGCCGAAAGAAAAAGAAGAAGGTCATGATATCAAGGTAGAATAAGAAAGGTGTTTTTTCCATCTAATTTAAATTTGTTAGTTGTTTGTTTTTCGGATATTAACCAAATTTTAGTCATCCTTTTTTGAGGAGGTTGATTCATGAGTAGTAAAAATGATGATAAAATTGTTCTTAGGGTAGCGGAATCCAAATTTCGTGACGTAGGAAGGAGTATGGCTAGACTTGATCCGCGTTCCATGGAAAAATTAGGTCTTTCTACAGGTGAGGTAGTCGAGATTGTAGGAAGAAAAAGAACTGCTGCTATAGCATGGCCTAGCTACCCTGAAGATGCTGGTTTAGGGCTTGTTCGTATAGATGGTATTTTAAGATCCAATGCTAACGTGGGGATAGGAGATCCTGTCGAGATTCGGAAAATAAACGCTAAGCCTGCCTCCCAAGTGACCATCGCTCCTACAGAACCTTTGAGGTTAATTGGGGGTGAAACTTATCTTCAACGTCTATTAGAAGGCCGCCCAGTCATGAAGGGAGATAAAATTCGTTTAGATGTTGTTGGAAGAAGTATCGAACTCGTAGTTTCTAACATTAGTCCCCCGGTAGATGCTGTAATAGTAGTTCATAATACAAGAATAGTTTTAAGTGAGAAACCGATAGTTTCCGAAATTCCTCATGTATCTTACGAAGATATCGGCGGGCTCAAAAAGGAGATTCAACGTATAAGGGAAATGGTTGAACTTCCCTTGAGGCATCCTGAAGTTTTTCAAAAGCTGGGAATAGAGGCTCCTAAAGGGGTTTTGCTTTACGGTCCTCCTGGGACGGGTAAAACGTTGCTTGCAAAAGCTGTTGCCAGTGAAACCAACGCCCACTTTATCTCAATAAGTGGTCCTGAGATAATGAGCAAGTTTTACGGAGAATCTGAAGCCAATATCAGGGAGATTTTTAAAGAAGCTGAACAACATTCCCCGAGTATCATATTTATCGATGAAATAGATGCTATAGCGCCGAAAAGGGAAGAGGTTACAGGCGAAGTTGAAAGAAGAGTTGTATCCCAGCTTCTTGCCTTGATGGACGGCTTAGAAACAAGAGGGCAAGTAGTCGTTATAGGAGCAACAAACAGACCCAATGCTGTTGACCCTGCTTTGAGACGTCCTGGGCGTTTTGACAGGGAGATAGAGATAGGTATACCCGATAGAAATGGTCGTTTTGAAATCCTTCAGATTCACACAAGAGGCATGCCTCTTACGGAAGATGTTGAACTTGAAAAATTGAGTGCTGTAACTCACGGATATGTGGGGGCAGATATAGCGGCTTTAGCGAAAGAAGCTGCTATGCATGCCTTAAGACGGGTGCTTCCAGAGATTAATATAGAAGAAGAAACCTTGAGTCCGGAAATTTTAGATAAACTCGTGGTAACTGATGAAGATTTTAGTGCAGCCTATAAGGAGATAACGCCGACGGCTATGAGAGAAGTGTTTATTGAAGTTCCGATGGTTAAGTGGGATGATATAGGCGGGTTAGAAGAGGTAAAGCAAGAGCTTAGAGAAGCGGTAGAATGGCCTCTTAAATATCCGGAAGTTTTCAAGCAGATGGGCGCTAAGCCTCCTAAAGGAATTCTTTTATTTGGACCTCCTGGTACAGGTAAGACGCTATTAGCTAAAGCGGTTGCTAGTGAAAGTGAGTCGAATTTTATCTCGATTAAGGGTCCTGAAGTGTTAAGTAAATGGGTTGGAGAATCGGAAAAAGCAGTAAGAGAGATATTTAGGAAGGCGAAAAGCGCATCTCCAAGCGTTATATTTATGGATGAACTGGATGCTATTACGCCTCATAGAGGCTCAGGGATTGGTGATTCAAGGGTTACTGAGCGTGTGATTAGTCAAATTTTAACAGAGTTGGACGGTATTATAGAACTCAATAACGTAATCGTTATCGGAGCAAGTAATAGGCCTGATATAATCGATCGGGCTTTATTGCGACCTGGAAGGTTTGATAAGCTTATTTATGTTCCTTTACCGGATCGGGCAGCACGTATTGCTATCTTTAAGATCCATACAAGGAATTATCCTTTAGCTGATGATGTGGATCTCGAGTTTTTTACTGATCAAACTGAAGAGTATTCAGGGGCAGAAATTGAGGCAATTTGTAATGAAGCCTCAATGACAGCGATACGGGAATTTATCTATAGGCATGGTGATGAAGGGAAAGAACACTTAAAAGCACTAAAGGTAAGGCGTGAGCATTTCGAAAAAGCTATGAAGAAGGTTCCTAAAACAACTAAAAAAGGCGTGGAATCTTACGAACGTTTTATTGATGAATTTAGACAACAGCCTGTCACAGTGGGAAGAGCCGTACCAGATATTTA
>JBHLKN010000010.1:19587-25586 GCA_048886645.1 Candidatus Hodarchaeota archaeon
CCAAACTACACCACTTATCCCTTGGTAAAAATGTTGCTAGAATGGTACAAAGAAAAAAAAGTTAAAGAAGTAGTGGTAATCGGGGGATTAGGAGACCCAGATCGTTTAGGTCTTGAGGAGTTAGAAGTTTTCGGTGTTCCTACAAATGAAGATACTCGCAAGTTCTTAGAAAGCCATAACGTAAAAATCCTTGATGAAGGGGTCTTAGTGGGTCCATTAGCCGTAACTTTAAGGGAAAGTGTTACATCAAATATCTCAGCTTACGGCCTTTTATCCAAGTGTTTTTCCAAATTTCCTGATCCTGATGCAGCTGCTCGTGTTCTACAAGTTTTAGAAAGTCTTACTGGAATAAAGATGGATCTAAACGCTCTTTTTGAAAGGGCTGAAGAGTTAAAGATCAAGATGCGGGATCTAGCAAAACGTACGGATCAAGAGGCAAAAGTGGCGGAACAAGAAGCAGCTGCAGCGCCAAAAACCTACTACAGTTAGAAACCAAAAAGAGTAATTCAAGGAAAAAAACGTTCTTTTTTAAGATAGGTGGATTTTGTTGGCTAGAAATAAGGAAGGACAAGAAACAAAAAAAATGGCTTCAAGAGATGAAAACATTGAAACCCTTTTCAGAGCTTTGAGTAATGAAGCTAGAAGACGCATAATAGAGCTTCTAACTGACGGTCCAATGTATCTACGCCAGATTCACAGAACTTTAGAAGAAGAAATAGGAATGCATATACAAGCAGTTGCTAAGCACCTCTCTCTTTTAGAAGAAAGCGGTATACTTTCAACATATTCTAAACGTTCGCCTAGAGGTCCTGATCGTAAATATTATTGTTTGAACGAAGGAAAATTGGTTACTATATTTTTATCTCCTCTCGGTTTATCAGTTCCCTCTCTCCTATCTTTTAATGAAAAAAGAGTGAAGAAGATCCTTGCCCGCATACGCTTTCTATCACATGAAGACGCTGATGAAAACTTACCCGGGATAAAAACTTTAAAGGAACAGTTTGAAAAATCCCTTTCAATCCTAGAAGAGTTTTTAAAAATCTATCAAAAGGTCCTTAAAGAGTTAGAATCTATCGAAGAAAATATCGAACCCTAAAACCTTAATAATTTATTAAAATCAAATTTACTTTCTGTAGGGGTAATCAGTGTCGGACTTTAAAAGAAACAATCTTTTAAGGCTTATAAGAATGGGTATTCTTTCCCCTTCGTTTAAAGAGGAGGAAGTGGAGACTACAATAATTTTCGCTATTTGGAAAGAGTTCAGAGGCGTCTGCGTGCATGCTGAAGTTGAATCTCTTACACCACCACTTATTCGTTGTAACAGCATTCAAAATCTTTGCGAGTTAGCAAACTGCCCCATAATTCGAAAAGCTTTAGACCGCTTTGAAAGAAAAAGAAGATAGAATAAAATTTCTTTTATAGTTTTTTCTTTTTTAGAGGAATAATTTTTTCATGAATTCGTATTTTTTAGTCGACTTTTTTTTCATTTTTTTCCTTCTTTCAGGATGCCAAAATTCGGCATAAGTTTTTGCGAATTCTTCCTCCTCATCTAAACCTTTAATCATTTTTTTCCATTCTTCCTTGACAGTTATGTCATAATTTTTTTGAAAGAATTGGGTGTAAAAGTGGTGTCCGATTTCGTGTCTTACAGTATTTTGAAGCATTTTCTTTATTTTCGGTTTTTCAATGGTTATTTCAAAGGTTAAAGAGGTAAAAGAGTAAACTATTACTATGGCATTATTATCATCATATGCACCTAAAACATTTCTTCCCATCAAATTTTCTTCATCTTCATCTGAAAAAATGTTTTTACTTACAATTTTTAAAAGTGTTAGATTTTCGGTTTTGAGATGTGTTAGGGGGACGTATGCTAATGCTTTTTGAACATCTTCTACTGAGAGTTGAACTCTCCTTTTTTTCGAGGTTTTCTCTACAAAAACGTTGATACCTTCACCAATGTCATATTTCTCTGCGGAAGGGAAGAGATTTTCCTCTTCTTTTGTTTTTACAAGTTTTTTAGGATTTGGCAAATTTTTGCCATACTTAAGAATAAGGGAATCGGGATACTCTTTCTCTAACCGTTCTTCTATGGTTTTCGCCTCCTTTTTCTTTAAAAACTCCTCAACTAAAGTTTTAACCCTGTTTTTAGGCGATTTATTAAATATCTCCAAGCTACACCTCTTAAAGCCTTTTTATAACTTCCACCGCCAAAGAAAATTGTTCGCAAATGTTCCCTTAATTTAGCGTCCTTTTTAGCGTAACTTGCTATCCTACCACCCCTCTTCTTTTTATAGACCTGTCCAACAACCTTCTCACAAACTTTAAACTCATCCCCAAGCTCCTTTTCCCAAGCCTCTTGATATTCTGCCATTATCTCTGATGAAAAATCGTCTTTCGCAAAGGCATAATCCAAGGTTTCTACTGCTAACTGGGCTGTTTTTGCTGCATGATATAGTCCCTCACCGGTTATAGGATTAATAAAACCTCCTGCATCTCCGATGATAAGCAGTCTATTTCTAAACGTTTTTTCAACCCTTCTAAAAACCGGTATTAAACCGATCACAGGAGGTTTGAGATCAATATTTTTGAGAATCCCTCTTTTTTTAAGATCTTGAACAAATAGATTAAAAAATATTTTAAGAGCCCTCGACTCTAAAAGATTACCTCCGACCCCTACGTTTAAAGCTCTCTCTTTTGGGAAAACCCACCCGTATCCAAAAGCCCCGATATCTAAATGTATCTCTGCAACTTCCTCTTCTAAAAAATCGTTTGAAGCTCCTTCGATTAAGGGGGATTCAGAAACATAACAAGCTCCGATGTCATGTGACTTCCATTTGTTAAAAAGCCCTGCTTTGCGGGCAACAGTGCTTGGAAAGCCATCAGCCCCAACAACCACTTTACCAAAATACTTTTTCCCGTCAAAAGTCTTAACTTCGACAACTTCTTCACTTACTTTTATGCTAGTCACATGATTCTTCGTAAAAGTCTTAGCTCCTCCTTCTTCTGCCATCTTGAACAGTTCATAGTCAAAGTCCACCCGGTTTACCCCGTAAAAAAGCGGGTCATTTGAGCATTCATCCAAAATCTCAAAAACATTATTTCGAGCATAAGTCAAAACACGCTTGACAGGTTTTACAGAAAATCGCGGTTTGATCTTGTGGAAACCATACATTTTCCAAGCCCTTAAAGTAAGCCCTCCACCACAAGGTTTTTCTCGAGGAAAACTTTTCTTATCGATCAATCCTACGCGAAACCCTTTTTCCGCTAAAAGTCTCGAAGCAAAAGACCCTGAAGGACCAGCACCTACCACGATAACATCAAACTTCTCACTCATGTTTTTCATGACCTCTAAATCTTTTCTTTTTACAATCTTGAGTGTTATACAACCATAAAATATTAAAGTATCTTAAACAACCAATTTAAGGGTTTAACATAGACTAAACAAATATAAAATACGCTATAAGGATGATTTAAATGAATAATCGGCAGCTCAGAAGTTGGTATGAACGAAATTTTGCATCTTTAGGTCTTTTTCTGGCAAATCGTGGATTTACTGCAAACTTTTTTTCCACTTTAAGCATTCTAACAGCCCTTTTTGTAGCCGTAGCTTATTATTATCATTATCCTTGGCTTGCAGCAATCTTGATCCTTTTGACTGGTTTTTTTGATATGCTTGATGGCAGTGTTGCAAGAGCTGCTGGAACAGCTTCAAAATTTGGAACTGTTCTTGACCATTGTATCGACAGATATGCTGAATATCTTTTTCTTTTAGGTGTTATGATCGGAGATTATGCCGATCCTTTTTGGGTTTTATTCGCTTTTTTTGGCATGATTATGGCAAGCTATGTAAGAGCGAAAGCAGAAAGCATGGGCGCAGAATCTTGTAGTGTAGGAATAGCTGAAAGAAAGGAGAAACTTTCCCTTCTAATACTAGGTTCCCTCCTTGTAACATGGTTTGAAGACGTTAAAATCCCGATAATAGATGAAACTATCGGTCTTCTTGAACTTACCGTAATCCTGATAGGCATCTTATCCCATATTTCAGCTATTCAAAGAATTGCATACGCAAAAAAACTCCTATCAACCTAAAACTCTCTATACCCTCCCCAAAAAACCCCAAAAAAGGAATAACATAAAAGGAAAAATAATAAATTCTTTTCTTTTAAAATTACTCTATTTTTCATATTTTTGCATTTTCTTTTATCCTTTTTGCTAAAGTCTTAAAAACATCCTCAACGTTTGTCCCATCTTTAGCTGAGGTTTCGAAGTACTCTAAGCCTCTTTTCTTTACGTATTCTTCTGCCTCTCCTGTCGATACCTCTATCTGATCTTTAAGATCGCTTTTATTGCCTACCAAAAATATTGGTATACCAGGGGTTGTATAACTCTTGAATTCATCCAACCATTTCTCAACGTTATAAAAGCTGTTTTTATCACATAGCGAAAAAACTAAAATTCCTCCAGTAGCCCCCTGATACCAATAAGGATGTAGTTGTCCCAACTTTTCTTGTCCACCCGTGTCCCAAATAATAAGCTTGATTTTTTGATCGCCTATGTTTAACTTTTTAGAGAAAAGGTCCAAGCCAAGGGTCGTCTGATAACTTGTAAAGAACCTGCCCTCACAAAATCTTCTTGCGAGGGAAGTTTTTCCCACGCGACCTTGCCCGATTACCACTACTTTAAACAATACCTCTGAGCGCTTTGATTTAGTAGTTGTTTTTATTGTCATGATTTATCCGCATCGAAAACAGTTAGTTTATTACATTAATTTATAGAAACCATTAATTATTTACTTTGCGTAGGTTAACAAAATATCAGCATTTTATCTTTTTCTTTTAGGTGTTATTATTAGAGATTATGCCGATCAGACCTATCAACCTATCAACCTAAAACTCTCTATACCCTCCCCAAAAAACCCCAAAAAAGGAATAACATAAAAGGAAAAATAATAAATTCTTTTCTTTTAAAATTACTCTATTTTTCATATTTTTGCATTTTCTTTTATCCTTTTTGCTAAAGTCTTAAAAACATCCTCAACGTTTGTCCCATCTTTAGCTGAGGTTTCGAAGTACTCTAAGCCTCTTTTCTTTACGTATTCTTCTGCCTCTCCTGTCGATACCTCTATCTGATCTTTAAGATCGCTTTTATTGCCTACCAAAAATATTGGTATAGGGGGGGTTGTATAACTCTTCATTTCATCCAACCATTTCTCAACGTTATAAAAGCTGTTTTTATCACATAGCGAAAAAAGTAGAACACCTCCAGTAGCACCCCGATACCAATAAGGGCGTAGTTGTCCCAACTTTTCTTGTCCGCCCGTGTCCCAAATAAGAAGCTTGATTTTTTGATCGCCTATGCTTAAATTTTTAGAGAAAAGGTCCAAGCCAAGGGTCGGCTGATAACTAGTAGAGAACTTGCCCTCACAAAATCTTCTTGCGAGGGAAGTTTTTCCAACACCACCTTGTCCGACTACTACCACTTTAAACAATAATACCGAACGTTTTGATTGAATGTTTGTTTCCATGATTTCTCCTCATCAAAAAATCAGTTTTGTACTATCTTAATGTATGTAACTCATTAATTATTTGTTTTACTGTGGTGTTTTAACTATCTATAATTTTTATTACCCGATTTATAAGTCCCATCCTCGTTGCTAAATCCGTCAGTGTAAACGCTATCACTGATTCTATTACTGGAACAGCCCTTGGTACTATACAAGGATCATGCCTTCCTTTACCCGAAATCTCAACAGTTTTCTTCGTCTTAAGGTCAACAGTTTTTTGAGGTTTCCCAATAGTTGCGGTAGGCTTTATCACAATTCGTAAAACAATGGGTTCTCCATTAGTCATGCCGCCGAGTATGCCGCCAGAATTATTAGTAAATGTTTTTATACTCCCATCTTCTGCAACGTAAAACTGGTCATTATGCTCTGAACCCTTCATGACAGCCGCTTTAAACCCTGCACCAAATTCAACACCCTTTACCCCTGGAATCGCAAA
>JBHLKN010000010.1:25686-34271 GCA_048886645.1 Candidatus Hodarchaeota archaeon
GCACCTGTAGTATAACCGTTAAAAACTCCAGACAAAATCTGGACGAGATCACTTTCTTTTCGCGGCGTAGTGATTCCCGACTGGCCAGGCCTCCTCCTATCCAAGTCCTTCTGAATATCCTCTTCTTTTAAAGCTAAACCAGCAGGACACCCATCAATAACGACTCCTACACATTTGCCATGAGATTCTCCAAAAATCGTAATCTTGAAAAATTTCCCAAAACTATTACTATCAGCCATCAATCAAAACCCCCATCATCTTTTCTTTCAATCTTAACACCAAGCCTTTTCAAATCATTCCAAAATCCAGGATAAGAGACATTAACACACTCTGCATCCTTTATCTCTACAGGATAACGAGCTTTAAGGGCTGCAACGCTTAAAGCCATAGCCATCCTATGATCTCCATAAGATTCAACCATAACACCTCCCTTAATCTCCTTCTCCCCTCCATAAATAATCATCCCGTCCTTTTTTTCCTCAATCTTAACTCCCATCTTAGTCAGTTCCATCGCAGGCCCATGTATTCTATCACTCTCCTTAACCCTTGCATGTTCTGCTCCCTCCAAAACCATTACCCCGCTAGCACAAGCCCCGAGAGCAGCTAAAACCGGCACCAAGTCCGGAGTATCCCTACAATTAACCTCAACACCCTTAAGTTCACCTTTCCCCTCAACAATAATACCGTCCTCATAATCTGAAACCTTCGCCCCAATCTCCCTAATAATATCAACTATCCTTGCATCTCCTTGCACGCTATCCGTTCTAAGCCCTAAAAGCTTAACCTTTGACTCGGTTACCGCTGCTGCAGCAATCAAAAAAGCAGCAGAAGAAAAATCTCCAGGAATATAGCAATCTACGGCCTTATATCTCTGAGGCGCAGGAACAAAAAAACCTCCCTCTTCCCTCTCAACCTTAACACCAAAAAGATCAAGCATCTCCAAAGTTATCTCAACATAAGGACTACTGACAAGATCTCCCAAAATATTAATCCTGCAATCACTTTCCCCCAAAGGCGCTATCAAGAGCAAAGCCGTAATAAACTGAGAACTAACATCACCCCTAATAGCCACTTCCCCACCCTTAGCACCCCCTCCCTCAACCACTATAGGAGCTAAATCATTTCTCCTAGTACTCCAAGCCTTAATTCCCACTTGCTTGAGTGCATCTAAAAGCGGCTTCATCGGACGCTTTCTAATAGAATCATCACCCGTTAAAACGGTGGCAGCTGGTGATAAACCCGCAACAGCAGTAATAATCCTCAAAGTAGTCCCAGAATTCTCAACATTTATCACATCATCCGGCGTCTCAATCTTTCCAGATCCACAAACTTCTAAAAACTTTTCACCCTCCTCTTCTCCCATTTTTTCCATTATCGGGATCCCAAAGGCCTTACAAGCCCTAACTGTTGCCAAAGTATCACGAGAAAAAAGAGGGTTAAAAATCCTAGAAACACCCTCACTTAAACTTGCCAAAATCACCGCCCTATGCGTATAACTTTTAGAAGGAGGAACCATAACCTTCCCAAACAACCTCTCAGCAGGATAAATTATTACACTGACCATAAGAACACACACCAACAATCAAAAAACGGAAAATAATAAACCTAATCTCAATCAAAAACGGGTTAAAATTAATTTTAATATTTTTTAGTTTTTATAAAACTCGCCTAGCTTTTACATTATTTATTTTTACCCTCAAAGTCTCCCCAGAAAACCCCTCCAACACATCAATTACAGCGTCCCCTTCCCCTAAAGGAGTTACGGCAAACATAGTAGGTCCAGTGCCACTAACCCCCGCTGCAAGAGCTCCTGCCGCCAAAGCATCAACAATAAACCTCGTATCTAGCCCGTAAACAGTAGCACATAATAAACCGTTTAAAGTTATCGCTTCCCATACCCTCCCCTTTAAAGCAAGCCCATGAGCCTGAAGAAAAAGATCACTAAAAACCCATAAAGGCTTCTCCTTAGTATCCACAGTTTTAACCTTTTTTGAAGGAATCTTTAACAAAACCTCAAAATCCTCGCTAAACCTCTCCCTCAACAAAATTTCTCTCTCACGATTATCCGTAACCACAAGTCCTCCAAAAAACGAGGCACAAGCATCATCAAAAGCACCGGTAATCGTAACCCCCGCATCAACACAAGCATCAACTCCCAAATTAACCGCTTCTAAATCATCAATCTCCTTACCCAAAGCACCCGTAACAGCCAAAACCACCACATTAGACACAGCACTCGAACTTTTCAAACCACGAGCCACAGGAATATTGGACCTCGTAACAACCCTAACACCCATCTCCTCCACCAAATTAAACCTTTTCAAAACTCTTAAAGCGGCTTTTTCAATCAAAACAGTATCCACAGAAAGATCGCCAAAAACCTCCCCCTTTACCTTGGGCTCACTCAAAACAACAGCCTCTGCCTCAGCCCACAAATCCACTCCCAGAGCAGCCCCTTTCCAAGTAGCAATAGCATTAACAACAGAGATAGCAGAATGACTCCTATAACCAACCAATCCTTAGCACACCCTAAAATATGTTAAATGCATAATCAAATAAAGTTACATAAAAACCTTCTCGCGCCTAAGAACCGCTATTAAGTCCATCAGATTGTTGGTTAACCATTTTTATACATTATTTTGTAGAGTTTAAAGTCTTCTATTATAAGAGATGTACAGGCTTGAATATAAGTAATTATAAAAAGCTTAAACAGTTCTTTTCTGCAAGGTGGTCCGTATGGCCTACACGGTTTTAGAAAAAGAACCCTTTGAAAAAATCAGCATAGATGCCGACAAAACCATAGCGGAAACCCTCCACAAAATGAACAAAGAAAGGCTACTAAGTCTCTTAGTTGTAAAAGAGGGCAAAATAGTTGGAATCATTACCGAAAGAGAAATCAAATCACGTGTATTAAATACAGAACGTGATCCAGAACAAAGTATTGTAAGTGAAGTAATGTCACCTCTCGGGGAGGCTTACATAGTGATGCCCCGAATCCCGGTGGGAGATCTTGCTTCAAAACCCCTGATAATGGATGTTGAAGATAGGGTGACTGATGCCATCCCAAAAATGAGAGAAATAGGTATGGCTGCTGTTATCGTCACTAAAAAAGGTAAACCTGTCGGAGTATTCACTTTTCACGATGTAATCGATAAAGTTTGGGGATTAAGAAAGGCGGAAGAAACTCCTATCGGGGAAGTAATGTCCCCCGTGGTCAAAATAACAAGCTCACAAGATATAGTAGAAGCAACAAAACTGATGAAACAAAACCAAGTAATATATTCACCAGTAATGTACGGCGAAAAAATAGTAGGCCTACTATCAAGCTACGACCTGATCAAATATCTCTCAAAACTATAACCTAAAGGGGGCATGTGCATACAATAAATGAAGCTTTTTTGTGGCCGTTCCCCCCCATTTTTTCGTTAATTATTTCTTTTTTAAGGATTTTAAGACTGTTTTTTTCATGACCTGTATTGGTGCCTTTTTACCCGTCCATTTTTCAAAGGCTTCTGCTCCTTGATAAACCAGCATATCTATCCCGTCAATCGTCTTCGCTCCAATAGATTTTGCCTCTCGTAGAAGTCTTGTTTCTGGGGGGTTATATACGGCGTCAAAAACGGTTAACTTTCCATGGAGTAATTCTTGAGGGACAATGGTTTCTTCTGTTTTTGGACACATTCCCACAGACGTGGTGTTCACTAATAATTCTGCTTCTAAAATAGACTCTTTTAGGTTTTCATAACTCAATTTTTTTGCGATTATAAGTATTTTTGCTGTTCTTAAAACATCTTCTACTAACTTTTTCGCCTTTGGAAAAGTCCTATTAAGAATATTTATCTTACTCGCTAACTTAGCGAAAGTAAATACAATAGCTCTTGCAGCCCCTCCTGCGCCCAAAATAGTGATTTTTTTTCCGTCCAATTCAAATCCTCCCTCCGTAACAACCCTGAGTGCCCCTATGCCATCGGTGTTATAACCTTTTAAGATTCCATTCTCATTTACCACGCAGTTTACGGCGCCAATTTTTAAAGCGGTTTCATCTATCTCGTCAAGATACTTGATACACTCTTCTTTGTGGGGTATCGTAACATTAAAGCCACAAAAATTCAGCGCCTTAAATCCTGAAATCGCCTCCCCTAAATTTTCTTTCTGTACTCTAAAAGCCAAATAAACATAGTCCAGATTAAGGCATTGAAATGCGGCATTATGCATATTGGGCGAAAGGGAATGATGTATTGGATCACCTATTACTGCACAAACAACAGTTTTACTCGTTATGGGCATATAAGAACCTCTAAAAGGCGATAATTTTGATCTGCTATTTACTTTCTACTATTTGGCTTAAGCCGTCTAGTATCATGCGGAGACTATCAGCCATGAGTTGTCCTGAGGCTACGGCTTTATTAACTCCTGCATATGTAAATTCCGACCCGAAAAAGGGGCAGAGTATTCTCGAAAGAACGCCGAATTTACCCATGCAAAAAGCGATAATTTTTATATCGATATCTTTTGCAGAGCTATGGAGCTTTAATATTTCCAGATTATCTTCTAAATTTTTTGCTGTGGGAATTATCTTTACCACGTCAGCTTCTAACACTTTTGCTTCTTTTAGATCACTAATAAGTTGATTTAATGGGGGCATATTTCTGTAGTGGCGGGAAAGAATAACAGACACATTGTTTTTTTTAGCCATTAAACAAAGTCTTGATATATCTTCTATATCTAGTGTAAGCTCTATATCGATGTAGGCAGGAGCCATATCAATACAAGCCTCGATAATGTTTAATCGTTCTTCTTCACTGCCTTCCCATACTCCTCCTTCCCTACTTGAACGAACGGTAAAAATAACAGGTAGTTCTGTCTGTTCTTTTAGGTTGCTGATGACTGAGATGTCTTTATCAAAGTTTTTTCTTTCTAAAAAATCCACTCTATACTCTATTATGTTTGCACCCATTTTTTTTCCTATTGATGCTAATTTTAGTGCCTCTGAAGCGTTTTTTTCGGCGATAGATGCACAAATGCGATACTTCATCCCTGGCATACCCCGATAATTTTTCTCTTTAACGTTTCATTCATTTTTCGATAATTGTTTCTTCTTCCACTGCCATTCCAAAATGCCGAGCGCTTCCCGCAAGATGAACAAGTACTTCGTCCCCCTCCTTTAGCTCTGTTACGGCTATGGGGTCCTTGTTCTTTGTAACTAAACGAATAGTTTCGGCATTTTGACAAAGGGTGCTCATCTCAAAATCCCCTACCTTAGCTTTGATTAACAGTAGTGGGCGTTTCTCTATTTTTGACCTTCCTACAATCGCTGTACGCGTGGCTCCATCCGCATCAACTACAAGTACTTCATCCCCCGAAGCGATCTCTGAAAGATATTTTGTTTTTCCATTAGCCATTAAAATGTATGCGTGTACGGGTCCTGCGTTAACCCTAAAAGGACGCGAAGCTACAAACTCTGTTTCAATGGTCTCGCTGTGCACTAAGAAAAAGGCAGCAGACTGAGAACCTATAAGCATACCTTCACCTATTCTCAAAAGAGAACAGGTATCTATGCAAGCTCTATCACCGCTTCCAACCTGTCTGATCTCTACTATTTTTGCGGGAGTTAACTCTAAAAACTCTTCAGTTGGACGTAAAACGTTAAGAATTTCTTCTATATCCTCTTTTTCTGAAAGCTTTGTTACAACACCATCAACTCCTAACTCCAAGGTTTCCGCCATAAGTTTTGCTTCTTGAGCGTCCTTAACCGAAAAAAATAGTTCTGTGTTAGTCTTATGGAGTTCTGCGATGAGGTTTTCAACGGGGATAACTTTCCAATCAGTGGCAGAAACTACAACGACACTTGCACCCATTTTAGCGGCTTTTACGACATTTTCTTCATCTGTTTTTAACGCTATGTTTATCCTTACTCCCACCGGCTGATCTTGTTTGATCGCTTCAATTTTATCAGGATCAAACCCTTCTAAAAGTTTTAAATCCGTATTTTCTCCTTCAATAGACCAGACTTCCACTCCCTCTCCTCCAATTTCCTTGATATTTTTTGAAATTGATGGATCTGGAGAAATAAACTTTTTAACTCCAATACCCACAACACACCTAACCAGCTCTTCATCTAATTTAGAAACCCCTGTAACATCCACACAAACCTCTTTTTCTTTCAAACCTTTTCTCTCCATATAATTCATTTCTTTATTTTAAGAGCTCCAAAGCCTCCTCTACAGTAGCACCATCTACCACTATTGCCCTCACCGCTTTCACGATGAGCGTAGGATTTTCATGCTGAAACGCATTTCTCCCCATAGCCACGCCAATTGCACCCGTATCCATAGCACCCTTGATCATTTCCAAGCATTCTCTATCAGTCTTAGCCTTCGGACCACCAGCCATCACTACAGGAACAGGACAGCCTTTAACAACCTCTCTAAAACTTTCAGCGGAACCCGTATAATGAGTTTTAACTATATCTGCCCCAAGCTCAGCTCCAATACGGGCAACATGCGCTGTTATACTAGGATCATGAGGATCTTCAATATCATGTCCTCGTGGATAGAGCATTGCCAAAAGTGGTACTTGAAACTCCTCACATTCCCACGCAACCTCTCCTAAGATTTCTAACATTGCATGTTCCATCTCATCTCCAACATTAACATGGACAGAAACAGCATCAACTCCAAGCTTCAAGGCTTCTTCCACAGTACCTACTTGGATCTTAAAATTTGGTTCCGGTCCAAGGTTTGTACTGGCTGATAAATGCACAATAACACCGCAAGAAGGCGCCTTATCTAGGGAACGTAAAATACCTTTGTGGAAAAGAACAGCGGTAGCGCCTCCAGCAACTACTTTATTAATAGTATCTTTAATATCCACTAAACCTTTAACAGGTCCCACAGTTACACCGTGATCCATCGGGATAATGACAGCCTTACCCTTTTCTAAAATCCTACTTAGACGCAGCTGTTTACCCGTTAGCACCAAAACAACCACCACCCATAAAAAAACACAAATAAGCTACATTAATAACAAAAACAAAAAAAAGATCTAAAAAAGTAGATATTTGTCGTGAAAAATCGAGAGGACTAAAAGTAATCTTTTTAAATTCAAAGTATTGTTTTCTTGCACAATTGCAGTTTTTGAGAATGTGTTTTACAGGAATTAAAATTGGTAGGGCATCACCATTCTTCCACCGATCAAAAACATCCTACATTTTTAAAGAGATGTTAAAGAACCGTTATAAAGTTTACCCACAAAAAGCCTTTCATGAAAAAAGAAAGAAAATGGGAGGACATGATAGTTAAACTTTTTTAAGCGTTTCCCATGGGTTTAGGAATATGCCTAATTATTATGTTTTTTGCTTTATCACTTAAACCATTTTTTTGCCACTAAAAGCTCTGCATTCAGTAAAGCTGCCCCTGCTGCACCACGAATAGTATTATGACCAAGCAAAACCAACCTTATACTTTTTTCGTCCACGCCTTCCCTAATCCTTCCAACTGAAACACTCATTCCGTTTCCAGCGTCTCTGTCCAATCTTGTTTGAGGTCTATCAACCTCTTCTCGGACAATTATGGGTTTTTTAGGTGCCATTGGCAACATTAACTGTTGAGGTTCTCCCCTGAAGTTTCTTAAAATTTTACCCACTTCGCTTAGATTTACTTCTCGTTCAAACCTTACAAAAACACACTCCAAGTGCCCGTCAATCGTAGGAACTCTATTGCATGAACTTACAATTTTAAATTCAGCGAGTTCAGCGCCTTCAGAACCAACTTTCCCAAGAAGCTTCTGTGTTTCCATTTCTACTTTTGGTTCTTCTCCTGAAATCCAAGGAATAACGTTATCAAAAATTTTCAAACTTGCAACACCCGGCAAGCCTGCGCCAGATACCGCCTGCATACTCACCACAAAAACTTCAGCAATCCCAAACTCATCATAAAGGGGCTTTAAAACCATAGCAAGCGGTATAGCTGTGCAATTAGGATTAGTAACCACAAAACCATCCAAGTTCCTTTTTTTCTTTTGAATATCGATTAACGAAAGAT
Organism: Candidatus Hodarchaeota archaeon; assembly: GCA_048886645.1. Taxonomy (GTDB): domain Archaea; phylum Asgardarchaeota; class Wukongarchaeia; order Wukongarchaeales; family Wukongarchaeaceae; genus Wukongarchaeum. The sequence goes on from JBHLKN010000010.1 coordinate 33,729, forward strand.
GGTCTGGATTAACTTCAGGAATAATCAACGGTACATCAGGTTCCATCCTATTAGCACTAGCATTACTCGAAACAACCATACCCTTTGAAGCAAACTTCATCTCAACTTCCCTAGCAACATCCGAAGGCAATGCGGAAAAAAGAATATCTACTCCCTCAACAACCTCTGGATCGGTGGGTAAAATCTCCATCTCTTTCACATAGCCCGGAACTTCCCCTGATAAAATCCAATTAGCCACCTCTTCATATCTCTTTCCAGCTGATCGCTCGCTCGCGGTAATCTCTACAACCTCGAACCAAGGATGATTTTCAAGCAAGCTCAAAAACCTCTGACCTACAGTACCCGTAGCACCCAAAACACAAACCTTACGCTTAGCCACAAAAAACTCCTCACAAACTAAGAAATCTCTCTAAAAACTGGTCTCCTATAAACCAAAAACACAATAAAAAAATTATCCTTCAAACTTTATCTTTCTACCGTAAGAAGATTCTGGAGCGTGGAGATGAATTGTGGGGAGTTTAAATTAGAATTTAGACTATTAAA
>JBHLKN010000011.1:0-33893 GCA_048886645.1 Candidatus Hodarchaeota archaeon
GGTTGTAATTGGCGTGATTCGTCTGCCAAGAATTTCTAATTTTACCGATTTTGATGCTTTAGCGAGCCATGAAGGCGTCTACGTTAAGTTTATTCGTTCTCCAAGAGAGCTTGAGGATGTTTCCCTTATAATAGTTCCTGGCACGAAAAACACGGTTAAAGATCTCTTATGGTTGAAAGATACTGGTTTGGCTTCAACCATAGTTAAAATGGCGGCGGAGGGCGTTCCTGTTATCGGTGTTTGTGGTGGTTATCAAATGATAGGAAAAAGAATTGTGGATGAAAAGGGATTGGAGGGAGATGTTGGCGCGACATATAAGGGGCTTGGCCTTTTAGATGTGGTGACAGTTTTTGACGTTTATGATAAGATTACGACACAGATTAAGGGCGAGATGGTGGTTGATGGAGGATTTCTGGAGAAAGGAAGGAGGATTTCTGGATATGAGATTCATATGGGGGTGACTGGGAGGGGAGAAGATGTGAAAGCGCCTTTTAAGATCTTTAAGCGGGGGAAGGATGACGTAGACTGTTTAGAAGGGGCTTTGAATAAGGAGATGACGGTTTTGGGTACTTATTTGCATGGGGTTTTTGATTATCCAGGATTACGTAAACCGTTGATTAACTATCTTAAAAAGAAGAGAGGAGAGAAAAAAGTCATTGAAAAATTTGAAGAGAGATCGGTTACTAGACGTGAGGTGATAGAGGAAAGTTTGGATAAATTGGCAAGAGTTGTCGCTGAAAAAGTTAGAATAGCGGAAATTTTTCGCTTCTTAGAGTTGCCTTTTGTGGAGAGTTAAGGTGAATGGAAAGGGCTTGTTCTTTAATGTTTCAAAGCACGTTGACTCATAGTGGTAAAAGCTTGTTTACGGCTGCTTTTTGTAGGATTTACTCTAAGAGGGGGTATAATGTTGTTCCTTTTAAAGCACAGAATCTTTCTCTGAACTCTTTCGTTACCGCTAATGGACGGGAAATCGCTGTAGCTCAAGCGTTTCAAGCCATGGCGTGTAACATAAAACCCACCGAGATGATGAACCCCATCCTTTTAAAGCCTAAAGGAGAGGGAAAAGTCCAGGTTATCCTTTTTGGAAAACCTTACCAAGACATGAGTTTTATAGATTATCGGAAATACTTTGCGATAAAAGAGGGATTACCTCGGGTTAGGGAAGCGTTGAAAGGGTTGTTAGACCGTTACGATATAGTGATTATTGAGGGGGCGGGAACGCCAAGTGAGTTAAACTTGATGAAAACTGATATTTCAAACATGCGTGTTGCAGAGATCGCCGACTCTCCCGTTTTGATGATTGGGGATATTGACCCGGGGGGCGTATTTGCAGGCTTAATTGGAACTTTTGAACTGTTAAAATATCGGGAAAAGAATCTGGTTAAAGGCTTTATTATTAACAAGTTTAGAGGAGATCAAAAGATCCTAGAATCAGGCATAAAATACCTTGAAAACAGGACAAAAAAGAGAGTTTTAGGCGTAGTGCCCTACTTAGAAGACTTTTTCTTCCCTGCAGAAGACTCTATAACACTTAATATAACACGCTCCCACACACAAAAAAGAAACACCGAAAAAACCAACGTTGACTTGGACAATGTTAGGAAAGTTTGGCTACTAAACCTTGATAAATTTTGTAACATCTTGGGTGAGAATATAGACTTTGATTATGTGGATCAGCTTTTAGGTGTTTGATTTATAAAAAGTGAATGAAAAGTTTTCAAGCAAACCTAGCTAGATTTGTAGGGTGAAGTTTTTTGGTTGTGGTTGAAAGTGGTGGACTATTTTCCGCTTTTTATTGATCTTACTAATAAGTGCGTGGTAATCTTTGGGGGTGGAAAGGTGGGAACAAGAAAGGTTAAGCAACTTGTAGATAAATGCAAGGTGTTGGATGTGGTTAGTGAAAGTTTCAGCGATACGATAAAGAAGTTTGCCGGAGAGGGAAAATTACGCATGATCTCTGCAAAGCTTAAAACTTTGGATGAAGGGGAAATCTCGCGTTTAATAGGTGATGCTTTTCTTTTGATCATTGCTACGAACGATCTTGAATTGAACGAAGTAATTCATAAAGTGGGTTCTTCTAAGGGTGTTTTAATAAACAGGGTTGATGGAAGGGCGGAGGGGGATGTTATCTTTCCAGCTATTTTTGAGAAGGGTAGTATAACGGTTGCCGTAGCTACTGGTGGTAAAAGCCCTCTCATGTCAGCATACTTAAAGCGAAAGATTTCAGAAATTGTTCGGGAAAAGGAGAGGATGATGGTGGAGATTCAAGCTTATGCAAGGAAAATAATTAAACTTAGGATGGCTGAAGAAAGGGAAAGAAAAGCCCTTTTAGAAAGGATTTTAGGGGATTTGAATGTGGATCGTGCCCTTGACGAAAATGATATAGAACGGGCGAAAAACATTGTTATGTCCATTATAGAGCAGGCTTGTTATGAAAAAGAGTTAAAATCTTTTAAGAAGGGTTAAAAAGATGAGTTTTCCGCTTAAAAGGATGCGTAGACTCCGAAAAAACAAGAAAATTAGGGATATGGTGTCAGAAACCGTTTTGACTGTTAACGACTTAATTTTTCCGATTTTTGTAAAAGAAAACATTGAAAGACCCGAGCCTATACAAAGCATGCCTGGAAACTATAGGCTACCGCTAGAATACGTGGCTAATGAAGCGAGGGAATTAGTTGAACTTGGGATACCTGCTGTTATTCTTTTTGGAATACCCTGGGAAAAGGATGAAATTGCTAGCCAAGCTTATGCAAAAAATGGCATCATTCAACAGGCAGTTCGTGAGATAAAGAGGGAGGTGGGTGATAGGTTGATAGTGATCACCGATGTTTGTCTTTGTGAATATATGTCTCATGGGCATTGTGGCATCGTGGAAGGGGGGAAGATTTTGAACGATCCAACCCTTAAACTGCTTGCAAAGGCAGCGGTAAGCCATGCGGAGGCAGGGGTAGACATAGTAGCGCCTTCCGATATGATGGACGGTAGAGTTCTTGCCATTAGAGAAGAGTTAGATAGGGAGGGGTTTGGGGATGTGGCGATTATGAGTTATGCAGCTAAATATGCATCAAGTTTTTACGGACCTTTTAGGGAGGCTTTAGGCTCTGCTCCCTCTTTTGGGGACAGGGCAAGTTATCAAATGGATCCAAGAAATGTAGAAGAAGCGCTTCATGAAGTGGAGTTAGATATAAAGGAAGGAGCAGATATCATTATGGTGAAACCTGCCCTCGCCTATCTAGATATAGTGTACAGGGTAAAGGCTAAATTTAATGTCGTTACTGCGGCTTACAATGTTAGTGGCGAGTTTGCCATGATGAAAGCTGCAGCTGAAAGGGGATGGATTGATGAAAAAAGAGCGGTTTTAGAAATTTTGACTTCGATAAAAAGGGCAGGAGCAGACTTGATCCTCACCTATTTTGCAAAAGATGTAGCAAAACAGCTAAAAGAAGAGGATAAAAAAATTAACTAGTTTGTTAATTTTTGTGGTTTATTATTAGTTTGATCATGCTTTCAATGGTTTGTTCTTTTGGAGTTGCGTGGACTTTTATGCCTTGATCTTCTAATGTTTTTTGTGTGATTGGTCCTATTGCTACTACAGTTGATATTTTTTCTTTGTTAGTTGCGTGTTTGAATTGTTTTAGTAAATTTTCTTTTTTTGCTGTTTCTAGCAAGTTAATGGCTGTTAGGGAACTTGTAAACGTTATGATGTCTATTTCCCCGTTTATAACGGCTTTTATGAGATTTTTTATTTTAGTTTCGTTTTTTGGTTTTGAAATCGTATAAACAGGTATTTCTTCCACTATTATTCCAAGATTTTCAAGACCTTTTTTCAGGTTTGGAGGGACGTTCGAAGCACGGGGTAATAAAGCACGAGTTTTAAAAGAGGCAAATCTTTTCAGGGTTGCTATTATCCCTTCTGATGTGAAAGTTTTAGGCACAATGTCAACGCTAATCCCTCTGTCTTCTACCTCTTTTGAAGTTTTAGGGCCTATGGCTATAATTTTAGCGTCTTTAAAGAACTTGGAATAGTTTTCCCCTATAAGCTGTATTAGGGCGTCAATGAAGAGACTTGCACCATTAGCGCTTGTAAATATTATAAAATCATATTTTTCTTCCCTCTCCATTATTTTCTGCACTATTTCATCCAGGTTTTTATTGGGTTTTATCTCGATTGTAGGTACGATTAATGGCTTTCCTCCATGTTTTTTTATTAGTTTGGCCATTTTTTTTGCTTGTTTTTCTGGCCTGGTGATTGCGATAACCTTCCCCTTAAGGGGTTTATCCGATTCTTTTCTCTTTTCTTCGGTCCTGTTTTTTTGCTCTTTTTTTGTTGTTGTTATTCGTACCATTTTAATACCTCTCGCAGTTTTACGACGTCGCCTATTACGAGGACGGCTGGAGGTTTTACCTTCGCTTTTTTTGCATCATCTACTATGTTTTTTAATGTTGAAGTGGTTGTCCGTTGTTTTTTCGTGCATCCTGATTCTATTAAAGCAACAGGAGTATCTCCAGGTCTCTTTTTTAAGACAGTTTTAATGTTTTCTTCAAGCTTTCCAACACCCATCAAGATAACGAGGGTGTCAACCGCTTCAGATATTTTAGCAAGATCTACCTGTTTTGCCTCTTTTTTAGGGTCCTCATGACCCGTAACTATGGCTAAAGAACTGGAAACTTTCCGGTGAGTTAAGGGGATTCCTGCAAAAGCAGGTACTGCTATGGCGGATGTGACACCAGGAACCACCTCGAAAGGGATTCCTTCCTCTGAAAGTTTCTCAGCTTCTTCACCACCACGACCAAAAAGGAATGGGTCCCCACCTTTTAAGCGAACCACTATTTTTCCTTCTTTTGCATATTTAACCATTAGTTCATGGATTCGATTTTGCTTCTCATCCTGGTTTTCCCCAGGTATTTTACCAACATCTATAAGTTCAGCATTTTCCGGGCAAAGGGAAAGAATTTTTTTATCTATAAGGCGGTCAAAAAGCACCACATTGGCTTCGGATAAAAGGCTCGCTGCTTTCAGCGTTAAAAGATCTATAGTGCCAGGACCACTTCCAACTATGTAAACGGTTCCAGTCCTTCTCCCTCCTCTTCCTTCTTTCATAGCGTTATCTTTGATCAAACTAAGGATTTCCTTAGGCAAGGTTTTCGATCTCCTTCACAACTTTTTTAATTAGCGTTTCTCCTCCTGAATTTAGAAGCTGATAAGCAAGCTTTTCTCCTATAAACTCTGCCTCGTTTAGTGGACCACTTATTCTTGCTTTTAAGCTTTGTTTACCGTTTAATGAGAGAATTTCGCCTTCAAGGATTAAATCGTTTCTTTTTAATGTCGCATAAGCACCTATGGGAACTTTACAGCCGCCACCTATAGTCCGTATAAATGATCTTTCTGCAACGGCTTCTGTAAAGGTTTTTTCATCGTTTATTTTTCTCAAAACTTGGAGAGTTTTTTCGTCATCCTTTCGAGCCGTAACAGCTAATATGCCCTGACCAGCAGCTGGTAAAAACACGTTTAAAGAGAATTTTTGAGTGATGTAGTTTGTAAGACCTAATCGCTGGAGACCAGCTTCAGCTAAAATGACGCCATCATATTTTCTCTCCTGCACTTTCCGAATCCTTGTATCAACGTTTCCCCGTATGGGCTTTGCAAGAAGATCTTCTCGAAAACGTTTTAAATATGCTATGCGTCGAAAACTTCCAGAGCCAATAATAGAGCCTTCAGGTAACTTTTCAATAAGTTTACCTGTACGTGTGAAAAGCACTTCATTAGGCGATTTACGGGGAGGCGTTGCAACTATCGCGATACCTTTAGGTAGCTCGGTAGGCACGTCTTTCATACTGTGAACAGCAAAATCAATTCTGCCTTCTATAAGGGCCTCGTCTATTTCTCTAACGAAGACTCCTTTCCCCCTAATCTTGTGAAGAGGCACATTTTCAAAACTATCTGCGGTAGTAGTAATAGTTAGTGTTCGCAATTTTAGATCAGGAAAAGCACGTTTAAGCGTGTTTATGACTTCTTTAGTTTGGATTACTGCAAGTTTACTACTTCTTGTCCCCGCGATGAGTTCCAGTTAAACACACCTTCACTAACAAAATACATTTGTTTATCGCCAAGCTAAATCGCTAAACTCGGATAGCTTTTGATGCAACTTCAATAGTTGTTTCAACATCTTCTTTTGTGTGAGCTGTGGAGAGGAAGCATGTTTCGAAGTTTCCTGGTGGAAGATATACTCTTTGTTCAAGCATTTTATGGAAGTATTTATCCCATTTTTTAAGTTCTGATTTTTGCGCGGTTTCCTGATCAACGATCTCATGGTCTGCAAAGAATACTTGCCACATCGATCCAATACTGTTTAAACGTATTCGAACCCCGTAGTCCTCAGCTAAATCACGGTATCCTTTAGTAATTTCTTTTGTTTTCCTTTCAAGATCTTGGTAAATCCGAGGATTGTTTTTCAACATTTTTAGTGTGATGATGCCTGCGATGACGCTTATCGGGTTGCCGCTAAAGGTGCCTGCTTGGTAAACCTTGCCCGCTTTAGCGGGGGGAATTGTTGCAGAATATATTTTTCCTGTTGGGGTGACCATTTCCATGATCTCTTTTTTGCCTCCATATGCTGCGATAGGGAACCCGTGTCCCAAGATTTTACCTAAGGTGGTTAAATCTGGATCTATGTTGAAATATTCTTGGGCGCCTCCAAATCCCAGCCTGAACCCGGTAATTACTTCATCAAAAATGAGTAGAGTATCATACTCTTCCGTGATTTTTCTCATACCATCAAGATACCCTGGTTTTGGTACTATTAATCCTGCGTTTCCCACAACGGGTTCAAGGATTACTGCAGCGATATTTTCCCCTTCTTTGGCGAAGAGTTTGTCTAAAGCTTCAAGATCATTATACGGAAGAACTAACGTGTTTTCTGCTAAAGAGTTCAAGATGCCTAAAGAAGTAGGAGTGCCGAAGGTTAAGGCGCCGGATCCTGCTTTTACAAGGACGGCATCGTGAGAACCGTGATAGCATCCTTCAAACTTTAATATCTTGTCTCTACCGGTGTATCCCCTAGCAAGCCTTATTGCGCTCATGGTTGCTTCTGTTCCCGTGTTAACTAGGCGCACCAGCTCGATGGAAGGTACGCCTTCAATGACTAGTTTGGCAAGCTCATTTTCAAGGGGAGTGGGAATACCGTACATGGATCCCTTAACTAACTGATCCCTTACAGCTTCGACTATTTCAGGAGGAGCATGGCCTAAAATCAGGGGGCCAAAGGCCATACAATAGTCTATAAATATATTATCATCAACGTCAAAAACATGGCTCCCCTTACCCATTTTTATGAAGAGTGGGTGGGGTTTAAAAGCACGTACTGGGGAGTTTACACCTCCAGGCATCAAATTAACAGCTTCAGCGTATAAATTCTCAGAGTTATTAAACGATCCTGTTTTCAAGGGTTAACGCCCTCATTTTCAGTTGTTATGTTAAAGATAAGTTTAGCTGCTTCAACGATCTCATTTTGGTCGTTTTCCGCAGCTTTTCTTAAGGTTTGGATAAGTTGGTGGACTGATTTACGTATAATAGCTCTGGAAAGCCCTTCAAGGACCGGTTTTACTTCGTTGGTCGAGTTAACGTGTTCGAGGAAGGAATAGGCGCGTTCAAGCTCCTGGGTGCGAATGTTTTCAAATTTTTTATTAAGGGCTTTTATTAGGGGTTCAACGCGTAATTTTTTAACCGTTTTTCTTAAACGTTCAAACTCCTCTTCAACGATCTTCTCAGCTTTTTCAACCTCGTTAAGCCTTTTCTTTAGATTCTCTTCCGCTATAATCCTTAGACTATCCATGTTATATAAGCGGATCTTCGGGACGCTAACCTCTTCAACCTGCCTAGGGTTTCCGATGTCGATAATTGTTAAATCTTTCTCCCTCTTAGAAGAAACACGTTTTAAACGATCTCCCCCGATTATGTAGTGGGGGGCTGAAGTGGTCACGATGGTTATGTCTGCTTCAGCCATCTTTTCCTCGACACTATCAAAGTGGACAGCTTCCCCTCCCAGTTCCCCAGCTAGACAAACAGCCCTTTTATAGGTTCTATTTGCGATGAATAAAGCGTTACACTTTTTATCTTTAAGGGCTTTTGCCACCAAAACCCCCATCTCTCCCGCCCCGATAACCAGAACACGCTTATCTTTAAGCATTTTGAGGATTCTTTCCGCTAGTTCAACGGCTGCAGACCCCACGGAAACCGCGCCTTTATTAATCCTTGTCTCATTTCTAACCCGCCTACCACACACTATGGCCCTTCTAAAGACGAGTTTTAAGAAGGTGTCTGCTGTCCCCCTTTGAGCCGCCATATTTAACGCTTCCTTAACCTGGCCCAATATCTGATCCTCCCCTATTATCATCGACTCCAGACCAGAAGCTAATCGTAGAGCGTGGACTATTACTTCGTTGCCGGTTCTAACATCGAAAAGAGAAGAATAGACTGACGGATCAAGGTGGAAACTATTTAAGAGGTGATCGAAAACCGTCGGGATACAGCTATGAGGATCATCGTCAGAAGTTGCGAAAATTTCTACCCTGTTACAAGTTTGTATGATTAAACTCTCCCTAACAGAAGGAAGGGAAAATATCTCTTTTAACGCTGGTTCAATTTTTGAAAACCTAACCGATTCAAGAAGCTCTACATCACCCTTTTTAAAAGTTAAACCAACGCTAATCAGATTGGTCAAAGTGATCACCTACATACTTAATGTTTATCGGGATAATGCGACTATCAGGCAAGAAATAGTCAGGGTCACCTATAGCTTTTCGAACTTCTTCCATTTCAAAGGCTTCAACAGGACTTCCAAAAAACAAGATAGAACCGCTATTTAACACAACACATTCATCTGCCCACTTCCTAGCAAACAATATATCATGAGTAGAGATGGTGGCTGTGACCCCTCTTTCAACAAGTTCCCTAACTTTTTCCATGAAGCTAATAGCAGTCGGCACATCTAAATCAGATGTAGGCTCGTCTAGGAGGAGGATCTTCGGGTTCATGACTAAAAGCCCTGCAATCGCCACGCGTTTTTTCTGTCCTTCACTCAACTGGAAAGGCGGGTGATCAGCATATCCTAGCATATTAACTTCTCTTAGGGCTGTAGTTACCCTTTTTGCAACTTCGTCTTCATCCATGCCGAGATTTCTGGGACCAAAAGCTACATCCTCCCAGACCGTTGGAGCAAATAACTGATCATCAGGATTTTGGAAAAGATATCCAACATCTTGTCTTATCTCGCCTATAGTGTTTTCAGTTACCTCTTTTTCCAACACGCGCACTATTCCTTTTTTAGGTGCTAAAAGACCTACAGCTAGCTTGAATAGGGTTGTCTTTCCAGCACCATTTGGTCCAAGTACCGCAAACTTACACCCATGCTTCACTGAAAAAGTTATGTCATTTAACGCTAGTTTGCCTTTCTTTTTATAGGAGAAACTAACGGATTCATATTCAATACAGTTTTTCATAAGAAACCCTCTAATAAGGGGGTTAAAATGAATAGGAAGAGGAAGCAAAGCGTTATTAATGCCAAGTAAGATGCGACATCTTTTATGGAAATATTGTATGTGGAAAGGGGAATATTCGTATGCATTCCTCGTAATTCCATGGCGTTATGGACGTTTTCCGCCCTTTGCCATGCCCTCATAAGGACGTTTCCCATCAGTCCCGCAATGGTTTTTACCCTCCAAGAAAAACTTGCTTTACCTTTTGCGCTTCTCAAACATTGGGCATCCATAATCCTGCTAGCTTCTTCTGCCAGTAAGGGGATATATCTTAGGGTGAGCATAAGGCAAGATACGAAGCCTTTAGGAACTCCGAGTTTTCTAAAACTTATGCCGAATTCGTACATCGTCATTGTAGCTATGAAAACTATAACGCTTGAAACAGATACAATGCCTCGAAGAAAAATCACTATGCCGTATTTTGCACCTTCAGAGGACGCAGTTAGCTCAAAAAGAAAGAAGTTTATATTCATTATTGGGGAAGATCCTCGAACAAAAGGCTGAAATAACGCGAAAGCTCCAATTATAGGCGCCACAATGGATATCCGTTTAATAACCGCCTTCATGTTTACTTGAGAAAGAAAGCCAAGAAAAATTACCATACTAAACAATAATAGTAAAAAAATGATATTAGTAGAAATTATGGCGAAAACGACTATCGAAACCATGGCAAGAATCCTAACGCTTGGATTTATGGAAGCTAGCCTACAATTTTTAAGGGGGTTTCTGAAAACTACTAAGTAAGCCATAAGCGGGACCACGTCTCCTCCTTAGGAGGTGTGTATTTCCCAAGACTCTGCCTTTTTTGCGGCTAAGAGGTTCAAAAGTATGTAGGATACTCCCAGAACAAAAGCTAGGCCTAAGATTAGGAATAACGCGTCTGCAAGTATGCTTTCACCAAGATCTATAAGGGCTGATGTTTCACCTTCAATTCCACTTTCTTCTTCTAAACCGGTTAGATCCCATGTGAGAATCGACATAATTACTGAAAAGACCGCTAAAACTGCACCTAAAATCATGTAAGCATATTTTGTTTCCATAAAGCCTTCCACCTCACATTTTCTATTATTTTAGTTTTTCATTTCGTTAATGACCTAAGAGGGGGGCAGGCTGTAAACAAGGTTAAAGCTTTAAGAAAGACGTTTTTTAGCCGTTTCTTGATTGTTAATGCGTAGCTTTGTTTTTTCTATATTTATTGAGCGTTCTGCCTCCTCTATTTGCTGAAGGATAGCTTGGGTGATGAGATCGTTTTTACCTAAAGGAGCGCAGTAAATGATATTTTTACCATTGACTTCGCTATATTTTCCTTGAATACGGAGAAGTCGAGGAATGTCTTTTGAAACATGGATTCCAGGGGCAAGAAAGAACGGAAAAACAATAATAGTTTCTGACTTGATTTTTGGAAAAACATCTTGTATAGTGGGGTCGGATTGTAAAAAACAGATATGAATTTCATCAAATTTTCCTGTTTTCTTTATTCTTTCAGCATGAGCTTCTAAAACTTCCCTACTTTCTGGAAACCTGCTTCCATGACCTATTAGAAGGACCGCTTTCGCCGTATTTTTTTCAATGTCAATGTTTTTTGGCATATTCGTTAGCCTGCCCATGTTTATGGTGTGTTATATTAGCAAATATTTATAGGTAGGTTATCCATCCTACATATTTCATATTACATGTAAATGTCTTTATATTAGCAAATATTTATAGGTAGGTTATCCATCCTAAATATAAATGTTTCGGGGTAGCTTTAAAAACCATGTTATGAAGAATTTAGGAAAACTTCATAAAAAACATTTATATATATAAAACATCTTAGGAAGATAAACCTATATGAGCAGTACTATCATGATATTAGTTTTTCCACCACTAAATAAAACTAAAAAGAGACAATTAGGAGGTAAATTAGGATATGCATCTCCCTGATGGAATCCTGCCTTGGTGGCAGTCTCTTATCTATTTTGGTATTTCATTACCTTTCATCGCTATAGCTTTTAAAAAGCTTAGAAAACAATTAGGGGAAACATCATCTTCTACAATCAGTCTTCTCGCGGCAGGAATTTTCGTAGTACAAACGATTCATTTCCCAATTCCTGGTGGAACTTGTGCCCACGTAGTAGGCGCAGCTATAGTAGCCTATTTCTTAGGTGCATGGGGTGTAATAGCTGTTGCAAGTATAGTACTTCTTGTCCAAGCAACTTTTGGGGAAGGCGGAATTACTGCATATGGGGCGAATGTTCTTAGTATGGGAATCATTGCAGGCTTTGCGGCAGCTTACATACTAAAAATTGGGAAAAAAAGGGCGGAATCAAAAAGAAGCTCGGAAATAAGTGAAGAAAACAAAGTTCCAAAAACAATGTTAAACTTTCTAGTTTTAGCCAGTTTTGTAAGCACGTTATTAACAGGGGTTATCGCAGGAATAGAAGTAGCAATCAGTGGCACAATACCGTTTTGGACCGTAGTACCTATAATGTTTGCCTGGCACATATTTCTAGGCATTATTGACGCTATAATGACTGTGAGCATAATAAAATACATATCGCAAAATTCCCCAGAAATAGTGAGCAACGCGGAGTTCAGCGTAACCTATACCTGAAAACCATGCAAAAAGGAGGAGCATTAAATGCCCACAAAATTCTTATTTTTTATTGGTGCAGCAGTTGTTTTGGGCATGATTCACTCAATCGAACCAGGCCATGGTAAAACAGTTATCGCAGCTTACTTAATAGGCACAGAAGGAAAGGTAAGAGACGCTCTCTTTCTTGGCCTTATAGTTACTTTTTCCCACACTTTTATCGTTATTTTGATCGCAATAATTGCTTTACTGGCTTCATCTTTTCTGGTTACTGAAACGATTTCAGAAATTCTCCATGTGGTTTCAGGACTTCTAATAATAGCGGTAGGAATCTGGATGTTTTCAAAAAGAAACGAATTGCACACACATTCTCATAAACACATCAAAATAGGAAAACCAGAAAAGATCTCGACCATGAGGCTCCCAGGAAGTTGTTGTATAACGGATGGAGGAGGAAAACCGGGAGAAAATTGCTGCATAAATCGTAAAACGAAGGAAGACCATAGGCATGAACATTATCATGAAGAGAATCATGATTACGAGGAACATATGCATGTTCTTGGGGAAGAAAAGGAGGATTTTGCTAGGATTGTGGACAAGCGTAGTTTGTTTTCATTGGGGGTTTCAGGCGGCATCGTGCCTTGTCCTGCAGCCATAGCCATATTATTGGTGGCGGTTTCTTCTTCTAAATTCTTAGAGGGATTGTTTGTAATTTTCGTGTTCAGTATAGGTTTAGCCACAGCCCTAATATTTATCGGTATTGTTGCTTGTAAGGCTTCTTCAAAACTAAGAAAATGGTGCATTACAGACAATGCTACTCGTTTAATAAAATTGAGAATGATCAGTAGTTTAATAGTGATAACTTTAGGGATTTACTTCGTTATAAGCGGGCTATTGCTCCATACAGGACATTAAAAAAGCGTTTTTATTTCGTGCTATAGGGGTAATAACAACTTGGAAAAGCGATTTATGAAGGTTAAGGGTGGACCTACTAAGGAAGAGATCTTAGCGATTGCTCTCTACAAGTTGGATCTCAGAGACGGCGATATTTTTTTGGATGTAGGTTGTGGAACCGGGTCTGTATCTATAGCAGCAGCGAAAGTTGCAAGTAAAATATTTGCGATAGATCGCAGAAAAGAAGCGATTGAAGCATCAAAGTTTAACTTTCGTTTGGCGGGCATATCTCACAAAATTGAACTTATTCATGGAGAAACTCCTCAAGTATTAGAAAAAGTAGGAGAAATTGATTCTGTGTTCATTGGGGGTTCGGAAAATCTTGAAGAAACTTTAACTGTTCTCGAATCTAAGGTTAGGAGGAGGATTGTTGTTAATGCTGCACGATTGGAAACGGTTATCACTGCTATTAAAAAGATGAGGGAGCTGGGGAATTTTAAAGAAGTAGTGCATGTACAGGTCTCTAAGGGTTATGAGTTACAAGGAGGGATGGCGTTCAAACCTGAAAATCCTGTTTTCATCATTGTAGGAGGCAAAGAAGGGGATTAGGCATGCTTGTTGGAGTGGGTCTCGGACCAGGGAATCCTGAACTTATAACTTTGAAAGCCGTCAAGACGCTTAAGGAGAGTTATAAGGTGTTTGCTGCAGGAACGCTTGCAGCAAGTATTGTGGAGCCTTATGTTAAGTGTGAGGTGCTTCACTTTCCTATGACTAAGGATGAAGATTCTTTGAATGAAAGCTGGGTTAAAAATGCGGAGATCATTGTAAAAGATGCGAAAGATCGTTTGGTTTCCTTTGCTTGTTTAGGGGATCCTAACTTCTTTTCTACTTTTAATAAGGTTAGAGCAATTATAGAAATTAAATACCCAGAGATAGAGATTTCAACGGTTCCAGGCGTGAGCTCGATTACTGCCTTTGCTTCAAAGGCTAATGTGATGATAAATGAGTCTTTTGAGGTTATTGATGGTTCTCCGATACTTTCTAAGATAGTGTTGAAGGTTAGAGAACCCAAAAAACTTGCAGAAGTTTTGGAAAGAGAAGGATATTGTGGTTTCATCCTTGTGGAAAGAATCGGTATGGAGGGAGAAAGGGTGATAATGAACAAAATGCCGCCTAAAAGCAATTATTTGAGCATTCTGTATGCGACAAAATCAGGAGTTAAGGATATGGTGGGGCTGATTAATGGAGAAAAGTTTTAAAGTGTATTTCGTTGGGGCAGGTCCGGGTGATCCTGGTCTCCTCACGTTAAAGGGTAAAGAACTGCTGGAAAAGGCGGACATAGTCATTTACGCAGGGTCATTAGTCAACCCTGAACTGTTAAATTTTTGCAAGGATCATTGTGAAAAGGTTGACAGTTACGGTTTAAAACTTGAAAATATCGTCTTTATTATTGAAAAAAACGTTAAAGCAGGAAAAAAGGTTGTTAGACTGCATAGCGGTGACCCTTCCATTTATAGTGCTATAATGGAGCAGATAATCCTTTTAAGAGAAAGAGGAGTGGATGTTGAGATCGTGCCCGGGGTTTCTTCGATTTTTGCCGCAGCTGCTGCCCTTGGGATCCAGCTTACCTTAAAAGGGGTTTCTGAAACGCTTATTATCACCCGCCCCTCAGGTAAGACGCTTGATAAAGATGTTTTAGGAGAGTTAGCTGGGATAGATTCAAGTACAATAGCGGTGTTCTTGGGCGTTCAAAAGATAGAGGAAGTGATACAGAAATTAGGGCGCCCCTCCAATACGCCTGTAGCTGTTGTTTATCATGCTTCTTGGAAAGACCAAAAAATTATTCGCGGAACTGTTGCAGACATTACTTCTAAGGTGAAAGAGGCAGGAATTACGAAATCTGCGATGATTATTGTGGGAGATGTTCTCAATCCGCCTAAATTTCAGAGGTCGAACCTT
Organism: Candidatus Hodarchaeota archaeon; assembly: GCA_048886645.1. GTDB lineage: Archaea > Asgardarchaeota > Wukongarchaeia > Wukongarchaeales > Wukongarchaeaceae > Wukongarchaeum. The sequence goes on from JBHLKN010000011.1 coordinate 14,960, forward strand.
TATGGAGAGTGAACAATTAATCGAGGAAAAAGTGGCGATTATAGTTTTTGAACGCGATTTTGATACTGCCACTAAAATCCAAGAGGCGATTGGGGGAGAAATTTTAGTCTACAATAAAGGTGTTTTTGAACAGGCTTTTAAACAGTTTAACATCGTAGTTGCTATCATGGCCACGGGAATTGTTGTACGAAAAGTTGCACCTTTAATAAAAGATAAATGGGAATCTCCACCGGTAGTGGTTGTAGATAATGGCTTAAACTTCGCCATACCCCTTTTAGGAGGCCATCATGGAGGAAACAGATTAGCGAGAAGATTATGGGAAAAAATAGGGTGCTTGCCAGTAATTACTACTGCAACAGAGGTTAAAGGACGAATATCGGTAGAAGGAATAGCGGAAAAATTAAAGGCCAATATATTAAACAAAAGTTCAACAAAAAACTTGAACGTGATCCTCCTTGAAGAGGATGTTCCTGTTCTTGAGATAAGAGGGCCTAAAATAGTCGTAATCGATGAAAAGGTTTCCATAATTAAAAAGGAGGATCTTGATAGGGGATCTATTGTTTTGGGGATAGGTGCTCGTAAAAACGTGACAAAGGAAGAAGTTCTTGAGGCGATAAGCGAGGCTTTGAAACTTTCAGGTTTTGATATGAGGGATGTTAAGGAGATTGCTACTGCGGATATTAAGCAGGAAGAGAAGGGATTATTGGAGGCTGCCTCGTATTTGAGTAAAAAGCTTTCCTTTGTTCCACCCGAAGAAATTGATGGTGTAAAAGCTCCTTCTAAATCAAAGGCGGAATTAGTGGGGTTAAAGGGAGTGGCAGAACCTTGTGCCCTTGTAAGATCAAGTGAAAAAAAGCTTTTAATGCAAAAAAAAGTGTTTGGAAGAGTTACTGTTGCCATCGCAAGGTAAACTTTATGTTGTAGGCATAGGTCCTGGCTTCCTTGATTATATGACAATCAAGGCCAAAGAAGTGATACTTGGATCAGAGTATATAATCGGCAATGAATTGTATTTGGAACAGATAAAAGCGTTGTTGGATGGAAAAAAGGTCATAAGTGGAGGGATGGGCAGCGAGGTGGAGAAAGCTAAAAAGGCTGCTAAGTTAGCTGAAAACCATGTAGTGTCAGTTATTAGTGGGGGAGACGCTAATGTTTATGGTATGGCTGGAATAGTTTTAGAAGTCGCCCAAAAAAAAGGACTTAACGTTGAGATTGAAGTAGTCCCTGGAGTAACAGCTGCTACTGCTGTTGGTTCCAGATTAGGGGCACCGATTATGGGAGATTTTGTAGTGATAAGCTTAAGCGACCTTTTAACACCTTGGGAAGTTATTGAAAAGCGTCTCAAAAGCGTGGCGTCAACAGATTTTATTACCATCATATATAACCCAAAAAGCAAAAAAAGAAACACAAACTTTCAAAAAGCAATCAAGATCATCCGTGAGCATAGGTCAAAAAATGTACCTGTTGGAATTGTTAAAAACTGTATGAGGGACGGAGAAAACGTTATCATTACCACTCTAGACGAAGTTTTAGAATACGACAATATTGTGGATATGCGTACTACAATAATTATCGGAAATAGTGAGTCAATAATTTGGAATAATAAGATAATTACAAGGAGAGGATACCATCGGAAGTACACATATTGATTTAGGAGCAACTACCGAAGAAGCTAGAAAAATCTCTGAAAAAAGCAGGAAAATAGTAAAGGAAATAGTGGGTGACAAAACACTTGAGGATAGGGTGCGTCAAAGATGCGTCATTGCTACCGGAGACCCCGAGTTTAAAGATTTACTACAGTTCAATAACGATGCCGTAACCCGCGGAGTTGAAGCCGTAAAACGAGGAACTCCTATATTTTGTGATATAAAAATGATCGAAACAGGGATACTAAAAAAAGGCCACAAGTGCAAAATAATGTGCGTTCTTGGATTAGGAGAAGATATAGCGCATGAAAAAGGCATAACAAGAACTTCTGCTGGCTTTTTTACCCTTGGAGAAAAACTGAACGGCTCGATAGTGGTAATAGGCAACGCGCCTAGTGCAACCTTGGCTGTTTACCAGTTAGTAATGAGGGGGGTTAAACCGGTCCTTATAGTTGCCACTCCGGTAGGATTCGTTCAGGCTGCCGAATCGAAGAAAAAAATTCGCACCCTAGAAATTCCTTCAATAACATGCATAGGTACAAAGGGAGGTACGCCCGTGGCTGTAGCTATCATGAACGAACTGATCACGATAGCAGTTCAATCATCATACTCTCCCCTTAAGGAGTAATTAACGGGGCTGACCACATGGATCAAGATCAAGCAAGGAAAACAGAAGTGTATGATCCAGTGGATAAGAGTTTTGTGTCTTCGACTTGGCTTGAGAAAAGTAAAATCCCTTTTGAAGAGTTGAAAAAGGGGATCGAAAGCGGCAGATTATTGCTTTTGCCCGACGGCTCGGTTTTACGTAGGGGATATACTACCGGGACTGTGGCAGCTGTTGCAGCTAAAGCAGCAGTTCTTTCACTAAGGAAAGAGTTAAAGAAAGGAGAAATTGTCACTATAGAGACGCCGGTTGGTGTGAGGGCTGGGCTGCCTGTTTCAGCTAGTAGAGGGCAGGCTATTGTGATAAAAGATGCAGGAGACCATGAAAGGGATGTAACAAACGGTATAAAAATTGTGGCAGAAGCTACGGAATATGAAAAGATAAGCGTCGAAGCGGGGGAAGGTATAGGGATAGTGACCCGTAAAGGTTTGGCTGTCGACGTAGGAAAACCTGCTATTAACCCTGTAGCCTTGAAACATATTTTGAAAGCGGTTCAGGAAGCGGTTTTTGAAACCGGTTTGAAAGGCGCGCTTGTAACTATTAGTGTTCCCAATGGGGAAGAAATTAGTAAAAAGACGAGAAATGAAAAGGTGGGAGTTGTTGGCGGGATCTCGATTTTAGGCAGTACGGGATTTGTTGAGCCTTGGAATGATGACTTAGAAGAGTTATTTATAGACATGGTGAAAAAAGCTGGAAAGATTGTGTTAACTACAGGGAGGTTAGGAGCTTATCATTCGAAAGTATTGTTTAAGGGTTATGATGTAGTGTTAGTTGGCAGTAGGATAAGCGAGGCGGTTAAACATACCCTGGAAAAAGACGTGATTTTATGCGGGTTACCGGGGTTGATCTTGAAGTGGGGTAATCCGAAGATCTTGGAAGAAACCGGATTTTTAACCGTGTTTGAACTTGTTAAATCGGATCCATCCCATGAAGTTATTGACGCTACTCTTCAAAAAATTAAAACAAAATATTCAAAACTACGGATAGTTCTTTTGAACAAAAACGGGTCAATTTTGAGGGATACAGGATGAAAATAGTCGGGGTTGGCGCGGCTCCTAATCTGTTGACACAAGAAGCGATAGAAACGATTGGGAATGCTAAGAAAATCTATGGCTCAAAAAGGGCGATAGAACTCGTATCAGAGTTTATTCCACCTAATTGTGATTGCAAAGAGATAAAAGATTATCGAAAACTTGACAAAATTCCTGAGGAGGCGGTAGTGCTTTCTACAGGCGATCCCATGTTATCAGGATTAGGATTTTTGAAAGGGGAAGTGATACCAGGAATCTCGTCTCTACAACTGGCAAGTGCAAAATTAAAAATAGATCTTTGTAACATAATAACGATCACAGTCCACGGCAGAAACATAAAAGAAGCAAGGGAAAGGATATTGGAAGCAGTTAAAGGGGATAGGGTGCTTTTTATCCTCCCAGACCCTAAGAATTTCGGCGTTTACGAGATATGCGACCTTGTTAATAAAAACTTAAAAAAGGAGCTTGAAGTAGCGGTTTGCGAAAATTTAGGTTATCCTAATGAAAGAATAGTCATAGGTACTATAAATAATCCTCCAATTTGTAAATCCAAACTTTACTGTATCTTAATAGGCCATAACTTAAGAAAATACGAAGAAAAAAATGTTAACAATCCAAAATAATTGGCGTGATTACCATGTATCAAAGACAACAACAAGAAGAGAAGGAAAAAGAAAGAATGGCATTGCTATCATTGTTAGAGGAGATGTTAGATCCTAACGTTTTTGGGATGCGTGCTTGTGTTCATGGTGGTGATGTTCAAAGGACTGCTGTGGAGCTCGGTATTTCTTGGCGTGAGATGATTGATTTTAGTGCTAGTGTTAATCCTCTTGGTCCTTCTCCAAAGGTTTTGAAAGCTATTTGTGATAATTTGTGGCAAATCCCTTTTTACCCTGACCCTTGTTCTGAGCTTTTAAAAGAAACTATAAGTAAGCATATAGAGGGTATTGATGAGGGTAACGTTATTGTTGGTAATGGCTCTACTGAGCTTATTTGGCTTTTTTCTGACGTTTTACTCTCGGATAGTGACAAAGTAATTATTCCTGCCCCTACTTATGGAGAGTATGAAACCGCCATATCAAAAAAGGGAGCAAAACCCATATTTTTAAACCTTGACCAAGGAAAAGAGTTCAGAATCGTCTATGAAGATGTTATAGATAGGATTTCTTATGAAAAACCTAAAATGGTTTTTATTTGCAATCCGAACAATCCTCCAAGCAAGGTTATTAGGAGAGAAGAAATGCTTTCCGTTGTGGAGGAATGTGCACGTAAAAACGTTTTCGTCTTCGTTGACGAGGCTTATGTAGATTTTGTCGACAAGCCTTTGGAGGTAACAGTAGCGCCAGAAGTAAACGATTATTGGAACCTTTTTGTGTTACACTCCATAACAAAAATACACGGCATGCCAGGATTAAGGGTGGGGTATGGCATATCAAATCATGAATTCATAAACCTTTTAGAGCGGGTGAAACAGCCTTGGAATGTCAACTGCTTAGCTCAAGTTGCGTCGATAGAAGGGTTAAAAGATGAAGATCACCTAAGAAAAACGCGGCAAATAATAACTAGTGGGAGAAAATACCTGGCGGAGAAAATTGAGTCCTTTAAAAGTTTACATTTATACAAACCAGAAGCAAACTTCTTCCTAATAAACATCAATAAAGCGGGGATGACTGCTGCACAACTCAAGGGAAAACTTGCAAGAAAAAGGATCCTGATAAGAGACTGCAGTTCTTTTAGAAACATGGATAAATACCATGTGAGGGTTTCTGTACGCACCCCTGAACAAAACCAGAAGCTAATCGAAGCTTTAAAAGAAACACTTAACGAGGAAAAATAATGGTAGAACAAAGAGTTAAGGAGTGGTTTTATTGGAGATTCCAAGAATTGTCTTAGGAGCTCCGCGCAGTAGTGCGGGTAAAACCACTGTTTCAAGCGGGTTAATGGGCGCTTTTGTAAAAAGGGGATTGAGGGTGCAGCCGTTTAAGGTTGGACCGGATTACATCGATCCCAGTTATCACTCAATAATTGCTGGGAGACGCTCGAGAAATTTAGACACATGGCTTACTTCAAAAGAGATCGTCCCAGATATATTCGTTCACGCTTTTAGAGGCGCTGATATTGCAGTAATTGAGGGTGTTATGGGTCTTTATGACGGGAAAGACGAGACTGGAACTGGGAGTACTGCTGAGATAGCGAAACTCCTCAATGCCCCAGTAATCTTAGTGGTAGACGTAAGAAGCGTGGGGATAAGTGTGGCAGCTGAAGTACTAGGCTACCAAAAATATGATCCGGAAGTTAACATAGCGGGGGTTATACTGAACAAAGTAGGAAGCAAAAAACATGAAACAATAACTAAAAAAGCGATAGAAAGAGCTACATCGATACCTGTATTGGGCGCCCTTCCAAGGGAAGAAAATGTGGAAATGGACGAGCGACATTTGGGCCTGATTCCTACATATGAACATAAAACAGATCAGCAAGTTTCAGCGGTAACATCGTTCATAAAAGACCATGTTGATCTCCCTAAAATCTTTGAGATAGCCTGCAGCGCGCCTAAATTAATTCCACCTAAGAGATCTATTTTTTCACCAAAAAAAAGAAAAGATGGAAGGGAAGTTAGGGTGGGAGTTGCCTTTGATGAAGCTTTCAACTTCTACTATTGGGATAATATAGAACTGCTTGAAGCTAAAGGTTGTACCGTAGTTTTTTTCAGTCCAGTGAATGATAGAAGCCTTCCCTCAGACCTTGATATGATCTATATAGGCGGAGGTTTTCCAGAACTTTTTACTGAAAAACTTCAAGAAAATGTTTCAATGAGAAAAGCTATAAAACAAGTTGCAGAGGATGAGATGCCCATCCTTGCAGAGTGCGGTGGACTCATGTATTTAACGAGATCTATGAAAGATTTTAATGGGAGGACTTATGAGATGATTTCGCTTGTTCCCAGCGTGACTGTTATGTCAAAAAAACTTACAGCCCTTGGTTACACTTCTTGTCTTTTGCTTAAAGATAGTTTACTTGGAAAGGAGGGGATGCGCATTAGAGGCCATGAATTTCACTACTCTTTTATTGACCCTGAAACCCTCCCAAAAGATACGGAATATGTTTACCAAGTTGAAATAGGCAAGGGAATTAATGAGAAGAAGGATGGGATCGTAGTGCATAACACGGTGGCAAGTTATACCCACACCCATTTAGCTTGTAGGGAAGACTTGGTGGATGTGCTCATTCTATCTGCAGAAAGATATGCGAAATTGTGAAAAGTATGCTTTTTGGACGGTTGTGTGAATTGTTATGAGGGGCAATAAGGATGAAAAGATTTTGTGTGGAAACTATCCGTGTTTGGACCCTGATTATGGCAGTTTTTCAGAAGAAGATGATGGAAGACTATCTTGGTCTTGTGAATGGTGCAATTTAAACCAAAGATTAGGAGAGAATATGGAACGATTTAACTATTCGGATTGGGGTGTTCTTTCAGAAATCAAGGCATTAAGGCAAAGAAAGGTGCCTGAACATCTTATCAACCAAGTAATGGATTATTTGATGGATCTTCAGGGCATAAAGCATACCGTAAAAGTTTCCACTATTGGAGAGAGGGAAAAAATACTTCGAAGGGAAATGGAGGGAGAAAAGCGCGTCTTAAAGGGGGTGACACGCTCTCATAATTTAGGGCTTAGAAAATGCTTAACCCGGGATGCAGTACTTATTTTAAGCCACGATTTATCTTTTAGGGAACCATGTATGCCTACAGTGATCCTAGTAAACGATAAGGAAATAATAGGGCACGAAATCATTCGAGAAGAAGATTTAAAACGTTTTACCTCGAATAGGAAAAAATATGCTTTTTTTGGCAGAAGATTTGTTGTTTATAATGAAAGATTCATTTTTAAGGAACTAGGCTCGCATAATTCCTTGTTTATTTTTCCTCCTGTACCCTTCCCTGAACTTGAAAACTTCAGAGGAGTTGTTGATGTTGTTTCAGGTAGTCCAAACTTTGAAGCAGATACATATATAAGAACAGTTCTATTGCCCAACCTAAACATCCCAAAAAAACTAGGCTTAATCCTGGTAGGATTTAATCATTCTCCCTGTGTCTTTTTTTGACTATTCGACCTATTACTCCTCCAACAATCCCTGAAAGAACATAATACATTGTAGGAGTCATCTCACCTTTCAAAGGATTCTTCCCCGTCTTCCCAAAAATCTTAACACCCTCTCCATATAATTTTGACCCTTTCACTCCCCCTATATAATCCGCAATAACCCCTCCTAAAACCCGTGAAGGAAGCCTATGAACTCCCTCATTACTCCCTTTTCGGAGAACTATTTCAGTCTCATAAGGCATAAATCCTCTTCTTTCCTCCTCTTCCTCCAAGCCAAGCCCCGCCATCACAAGGGAACAAACTCCTCCAGAGCTAGACAAAACTTCCTCCAGCTCCTTCCTAAAAACCTCCTCCCCAGGAAGGTCATCTCTCGACTCTCTACTGAAAAGTGATGAAAAATAGTGGTCTACAGCAATCCTCCTAAAATGATCAACAAAAATCCCTCTCTCCTCAAGTCTTTTCCACAAAGGTCTACCAATCCTAATCTTATCCTGCTTCTCTAACGCCTCCAAAACCCCCTCCTTAACCGCCAATGCTATCAACCTACCCACTTCAATACCCGTACTATTATACCAGATCAGTTCCCCTTTACCAGTACACGAAACAACCACGGTGTCGGTCGTAGTCCCGCTTGCAAGATTAGTAGAAAAATCATAGGCCGAATCCATTGAAAAACTTCGGACATCAAGCTCCCTCAAAGCCACGGTCTTAGCCTCGGTGGCAATTATCACAGAACTCGCCATAGTAGCTGAAGAAAAATTACCATCAAGGAGCAAAATCACGTTTATAGTGCCCTCAAGGAAAGGAAAACGCGGTCTTTCTCCCGCGGTAGCAGGATTAGAAACACCCGCAGTAATGATAGTAGTAACCCTAAACTCTCCTTGCTCATCTTCCTTATTAACGACGGCTACATTCTCCATTTCGGCAGCAGTCATCATCCCAACCACAGGCTCAGGTAGTCCCACCTTCTTAATCATCCTTCTAATATGTCCCTCAGGGTCCTCATGATTATAACTTTTAGGCACATGCATGTTTAAAACAGCCCTTGCGTCGATAATACCCCCATTAAAAATAGCAGAACTCAAAGTCTTCCAAGGCCTATTAAGCAATACTGTTATACAATCACTATCAACAACTTCCGCCTTAACACCGGGAACAATAACGTCAAGCTCCATTAAATAAAACCTCCTTTAGCCACTATTAATAGGCCTAATAGCCTCTGCAACTGCCCTCCTCACAACATGATCTTCATCTTTTAGTAACGGTTTCAGCTCATCTAAAGCCTCTGAGGAGCCAGTGCCTTTGAATGTCTCTCGGACGGCTTGAGCGGTCAGCTTAAGAACGTATTGCGTTTCGTTTTTTAGTTGTGTTTTTAGGGGTTTTAAAGCTTTTTTTGTTCTGTTTTGATGGTGGTTTTTATTTCCTCTGCTCCTTTTAAAGGCTTTTCCAGTAGTACTTTTCCTTCTTCTGTCATCTCAATAAGCTCCATGACAGGTTTTTCATACGTTTGTGCTTTGGTTTTGCCGTGTTTTTTTAGGATCTATAGGTTTCTTTCGTAGAAGGATGGGGATGTTTCCATTATTTTCAGATATAGTTCTCCTAGGGGGAGTGGAGGAGCATGAATTTCTCATCCGCTTCGTCCCGCCTTATTTTCCCATGTTTTACGAGGGTTTCAACAGTTTGCGCCATTCTAACCCAGAAAGGTGGGTTCATCTACTGCTCTGTCTTTTGGCATGTTCAAGTAACGCTTGAAGGGGGGTTAGAGGTTTTGCTTTGAATTAAGGAAAATATTTCTTTCTTGGTAGAAGTATACACCCCTTTTCCAGCACAGCAAATAGGAATAACATTATAAGATTCTGTTTTTTCGTTATAGCTTATTTCTACTTCAATATCATATACATCTCTTATGTTGTCTATGGTAAGAACATCTTCAGCTAGACCTACCGAATATATTTTACCCGACTTAAGAAGCATTAACTTATCACAATATCGACTTGCTAAATTGAGGTCATGAGTTACTAAAACTACCGCTAAATTATTCTTTATGGCTAATTCCCTAACCAACTCCAATATTTCCATCTGATGATTTATATCCAAATGTAGTGTTGGTTCATCCAGCAATAGTACTTTTGGTTCCTGTGCTAACGCCCTAGCAATGATTACACGTTGCCTCTCACCCCCACTAATTTCGTTTATCACTCTATTAGCAAGATGCTGAGTACTAGTAACTTTCATAGCATTTTTAACAACTTCTAAATCGTCTAATGTTTCTTTACTGAATCTACTACGTAAATGAGGCGTTCTACCCATTAAAACTATATCAAGAACAGTAAATGGAAAAACTATTACAGATTCCTGTGGAACAACGCCGAAATTTTTTGCAATCTCTTTTCTATCAAACTCACACATATTTTTGCCGTCAATAAGAACAGTTCCCACTTTTGGCTTCAATATCATACTTATACATCTAAGAAGTGTTGACTTTCCCGATCCATTAGGGCCGATAACGCCTACAACTTCTCCTTCGTTCACCTCAAAAGTTATTCTTTCCAATGCCTTAACGCCGTTGTAACTGAAACTAATACCATTTATATTCAGCTTCATTTTACCACCCCATTAATCTCTTCCTGCTTCTTAATAGATATAAGAAGAAAGGTGCTCCTAGAACAGCAGTAATTACTCCCACAGGAAGTTCTGTGGGCTGAATTATTGTTCTTGCTAATGTGTCCATCCATATCAAGAATATCGCTCCTACTAATCCCGATGATGGTAATAAAATGCGGTGGTCTGGGCCTACAAAAATCCTCATAATATGAGGTACTATGATGCCTACAAACCCAATGATACCACTCACTGAAACTGCAGCCGCAGTTGTTAATGTTGAAAAAACCAAAACAGACTTTTTAACCGATTCCACATTTACACCCAGATTCAAAGCATGTTCCTCTCCCAACAACATGAGGTTTAGCTCCCGACTATAGTACAATGTACCCACAATTCCTAGGAGGATTAATGGGAAAGCGATATATACTTTATTCCAACTGCTAGCCCAAAATCCGCCCAACAACCAGATTATGAGGCTATGAAGATTCTCGCCGGCAATATATTGCAAAAAGGCTACCATTGCCGAAAAGAATAACCCAACCGCAATACCTGCAAGTAAGAGGGTTTCTGTAGGTACTAATCCTTCAATCCTTGCGATATTGTAAACCAAAAATATCGCAATCAACGCGAAAATAAAAGCCATAAATGGAATTGCAAGAGAACCTTTCACAAAACTAAAGCCCAATACGATGGCTACAGCCGCTCCAAAAGCAGCGCCTGATGATAGGCCGAGAACATATGGTGAAGCTATGGGGTTTCTAAGTAAGCCTTGCATAGCACAGCCTGCAACCGCCAGTCCCGCACCAACCAACCCCGCCAATATAACCCGTGGTAACCTCACTTCTAACACTATTATCTCGTAGGTATCCGGCCAAGATTGAGGAAAATGAAACAATATTTTGAACACGGTGAGTTTTGGGATATCTACTGGGCCGACTGCAAGAGCAAGAATGAATGTTAAAATAAGCCCGATTGATAAAGAAAAAATCGTTAAAAACCAGCGTAAATATTTCTTGGAGAAAAGAGCATCCATATCAATTTTTTCTTTTTCTTCAGTTCCATAGTCACTAATTCCATACCTACCTATTATGTGTTCGCTTTTTCTCATTATATGACCTCAATACGCTCCTATACAGGGTCTACCTAATGTTCAAAAAAAGATGTGGATTGATAAGGTGTTTTTGCCAATTATCATGTTTGTCGTGTGTAGGTTTTTATGATTACCAGTATAGTATCGGTGTTTTCTCATTGCCCTTGCTTTATCGTTAATTTACTGAAATATCATACAAAATTGAGGTTAAACCCGAAACCAAAGAGGTTGGCTCTGAGAACAGGCTTGGGTGGAACCAGTAAGCAAAATATTCTATTCCCAGTACAGTCCTTGGGTTAGGGCTAATCCAGTCTATCTCGACTGCGTAAATCCGGTCCTTCTGGACTGCATCTATAGAACCCCATCCGTCTCTAGCTTTTACTTCTTCTATTGATGTAATATGTGAACCCCCCATTTCCTCTATTAACAAAATTACTTCAGGGTTCTTGTTAATGATATATTCGCTGTTGAGGAGGGGGTTTCTCAAGGGTTCATCGCCTGCGATGTTAACTCCTCCAGCCATGAATATCAATTCATTTACGGAGTTCGGACCCCCTACCGTCATCAAGTCGGTCCCTACTTCAATGTATACCCTTGGTCTTTGGGTACTATTGAGTTCATCTGTTATGGCTGTTACAGCATCCGCTCTACTCTGCATATCGGCCACAAGAGCTTCAGCTTCGGATAATTTATCGGCGACCAATCCAATTACCAGAATGTTATCCAGAATTCCATTAAAAGAAGCAGGGTCGAAGTATATACAGGGGATTTTATCTTCAATAGAGGATAACGCGGTTTCTGACCAATACCACCCCATTATTACATCGGGTTCTAACCCTATGATCATTTCTATATTGGGGTTCATTCCTCCACCGACATCTTCTGGGAGATCATTTTCCACTTCCGGTGGATAAGTACTATATCTATCCCTGCCTACAAGTTTATCCTCTGCACCTATTGCGTATAATGTTTCTGTGACTGAAGGACTCAGTGATACTATTCTTCCTGCGCTATCAGAGAGAGTCACCGTCCTTCCAAGATCATCGATTATTTTGATTTTTCCTCCTTCTTCGCCTTCCTCCGTTAGCGCATCACTCAGGAGGTATCCGCCACCAAATGCAACACCTATTAGTATGACTATTACTATCCACATCCTGAGTTCTTGCTTTTCCAATATTCTTTTGCCTCCTACGAAGCACCTTCTTCCTTTTCCGTGTTACTTAATTGCTATAAGTTTCTAATAGGTTGGTTAACCTGCCTATATAGGTTAGTTAACCTGCTCCACGTTGACGACTTGGAAGTATATAAACATTACGTAGTACTATATTTGTAGTACGCTTATCCTATGGTGCCAAGAGGAGGACAAAACTTTACTTAGCGCTATATTTCTGTCCTCTTTTTCCGGATTTCTAGCTCTTTAAAAAATTTGGGGAATTATTACAATTTTTCTTCGATTGTTGCTTCTATTTGCAGGTATGCTCGTTTGAGGTTTTCTTTCATTTTTTCATCAGTTTCCCAAAGTCCTCGTTCAATAGCTTCTAAAAGCTTTTCTATGATGTTCATCAAAGCATAAGGATTATGTTCTTCGAAAAATTCACGCATCTCCTCATCAAAAACGTACGTTTCTGCGATTTCGTCAAACATCCAATTCTCTATTATCTCGCTTGTAGCTTCCCAAAAATAGATGTTATCAATGTATTTTGAGAAGGTGCCAGCGCCAGTGTAGCCGTGTTTTTTCATACCCTCTATCCATTTCGGGTTTATTACTACAGTCCTGAAAACAATAGTTGCCTCTTCTTTTACACTTCTCGTTTTAATGCTTTCCAAGTCTGTGGTGTCGCCTTTAAAGGATTTAGGGGCTTTTCCGCTGTAAACCTTTACGGCGGCGATCATGCCTCCATGGCATTCTGCCCAATCGTCCGCTTCAAAGATGTCCCATTCGTGGCTGTCTTCATTTTTCACAGTAACCTCGATTTTACTCAACCTCTTGACAAACTCTTCAGGGGATTTCAAACCATGCTTATTTTTGCCGTAGACATAAGATCCCCAGGTGACGTAGACTTTTGCAAGATCTTCTAAAGTTTCCCAGTTTTTTTGTTCTAATACTTCAGCGATTCCGCCTCCGTAGCTTCCAGGTTTGTCTCCAAAAATCCGGTATAATGATGTTTCTTTAGCCTCTTTTTCGGTCATGCCTTTTTCTATTTTCTCCGCCATTTCTTCTATGAAATGTTTTTTTATAAAGTTCAACTCTTCAGGTTCATCCAAGGTTGCGACTAATTGGATCGCTTCATCAAGTAGATCTACAAGGTTTGAGAATGCGTCTCTAAAAAATCCACTAACCCTTAGTGTGACATCAATCCTTGGTCTCTTCAACTCCTCTAAAGGTATAACTTCTAACCCGATAACATAGTCTTTTTCATTATACTTCGGCTTCAACCCTAATAAGTAGAGAATTTCCGCTATATCTTCCCCTTTGGTTCTCATTATTGGAGTGCCCCATACTACCATGCCTAAAGATTCGGGGTACTTTCCTGTCTCCTCTAAAACCCGTTTTAACAGATCATCTCCCATCTGTTTGCCGACCATATAGGCAGCAAGAGTAGGTATTTCTCGGGGATCACAAGAGTAGAAGTTTCTGCCTGTAGGCAGAACGTTTGTGTTTCTTGTGGGGCATCCACTTGGGCCTGCGGGGATGTATTGGCCTTCAATGCCTCTTAAAACGTTTTCGATCTCTAAGGTCACTAGTTCTAGTTTAGGAAGCACGATGTCTACAACGTGTTCTAAGATTTGCTGTATTTTTGAGGTTATTTTGAGGGTTTTTAGGTTGCTGGTTTCTTCTTTTTTAAAGCCGTGTTGATAAAACTCTTTTAAAAGGCTTAATGAGAGGTTGTTTACTTCATCTAAGAGTTGCGCGTTCATTTTGCCGAACTTTTCGTTGAAATTATCTATTTTTAGAATCTCTTTATAATCGTACCCTAAGCATTCTGAAACACCTTCTCTTAGAGAGGGTACGTTTCCGTCAGCTGTTTTCATTATGGTGAAAACCGTTTCTACGAGCTTATCACCTTCTAAAGGTTGTCCTAAAACGTGTAATCCGTTATTTATCTCCCTTTCTTTAATTTCATACAGGTAAACGTGTAACTTTTCTAAAAAATCTTCAAAAAGCGAAAGATCAGCGCCATTTTCATTCTCAACTATGGCTATATTTTTCGCCTTTAAATCGTCTGTTAGTTTTAACTCTTCCACCATCTCAACTATGATTTTTTTCAAGGGGGAAATCCTTTTTTCGTCCACCTCTTTTGCCTCATGATATTCCTCGATGGATCTTTCGAGGCGTGAAAGGTTCTCGTAGAGGTCTGAAAAAGTCATGGGCGGGATCATATGGTCCACGATTGTTGCATAACTTCTACGTTTCGCTTGGGTTCCCTCACCAGGATTATTAATGATATAGGGATAGATGTTTGGAAGTTCCATACAGATGTCAGGATAACAGTCACAAGAGAGACCGAAGCCCTTCCCGGGAAGCCATTCAAGGGTTCCATGTTTACCTACGTGTACTAGTACGTTTGCCTTGAAAACGTCTTTAACCCATTTATAATAAGCTATATAATGGTAGGGAGGGGGTAGATCAGGGTCATGGTAAACACTTAAGGGAGCCGCACCATACCCCCTAGGAGGTTGGAGTCCTATGAAAATATTCCCATTTGCAATCCCAGCAAATATCAAAACGCCGTCATAGTTGAAAAATTCTCCCGGAACTTCTCCCCAGTGCATCTTTAACTCCTTGCTTACTTTTGGAGAGAGTAAATTGAACCATTTCTCATAGTTTTCGCGTGTCGCGCGCCCTATTGTTTGTTTTAAATGTTTTTCTGTGATGAATCTCTGATCGCCTGTTGCGCATTCTGTTATTTTGTTTATAAGCTCTTTAGGGTTTTCTGGTATATGTTCTATTGTGAAGCCGCGTTCCTTCATGGCTTTTAAAATGTTTATCACGCTTTGAGGAGCATCTAAGCCGAAAGCTGAACCGATTAAATCATTTCTCGGCGGGTAGTTATGAAAAATTATAGCTACTCTTTCGTCGTTATCCGGTTTCTTTTTCAGTATAGCGTATCTGATAACCATTTGAACGATTTTTTCCATCCTTTCTTCGATAGGTTTTAACTTTAGTCTGTTTGTTAGATCCAAACTTTCTCTTGATAATTCTTGTGGTCGTCCAGCTAGGGGGAAATGCATTATTAGCCCGTCAAACTCGGGCATTGCTGCGTTTATGATCACGTCAAGGGGGTTTAATCCTTGTACAGAATTTCTCCATTCCTCGATAGATCCTGTGGTGATTATGCCTTGCAATACAGGCACATTAAGTTCTTCCAAAAATGTCGCTTTATCTTCAATTAGACTGGATGAAAATTGCATTTTGAAGAAAAAGGAAGTTGTATTAATTATTACATCAACTAGGGGTTTGTTTTCTTGGTAAAAATATTTCTTGATGGATTTTTCTATGCCTAAAGAACCAAACTCGTTTGGTGAAGCAAAAAATAGGGGAATAACATTAGCATCTGCTTCTTCAACCTTTTCAATTAAATGGTCTATAAAGTCCAAATTATTAGAGAGCCAACATGTTCTATAAAAAAGCACGCCAATAGTAATCTTGGATGGGGAATAATTTTTATTGTTTAGGAGGTAATCTTCCAATTTTTCAAAATATCTATTTTTATAATAGATTCCTTGCCAAGGCATGCTTTCAGGTTCTTCATAGGGAACATTTTGGTCTGAAAACTGATTTGAGAGAAAGAGTAAAAGATTTTCGTAATTTTTCTTCCCTCCAATGGCTAAATACTTAATAACTTCAAGCCTTATTTCGTTAGGAACAGTAGAAACTTTATCCAGTTCAGGCTGACTATCACCAAGGGTTGGTAAAGGTATGAACGGCACATTGTAATTTTTTAGATGGGATGCGAGGGCGTCGAAGAAAGGGCAAGCGTCTTTCCCTCCCATAAGTTTTGTGAAGACCACTGATGCTTCTTTTGTAAATTCGAAAAACTCTTCAATTTGCGCCTCTGTACTCACTACGTTAATAATTTTGAACTCTATACTAACCTTATCTTTTAAGGAGGAGAGAATGTGGTTGAATATTAAATTATCATCCAGTGTTGAGGAAACAAAACCTATTTTAGCCAAGGTCATTTATCAAATACCTCCTCAAAGTAAATTGAGCGAATTATTTACAACTATTAAAAATGTGAAATTAACAACGATTTCGAAATTTTAAACGAAGAAGAATATGAGGAGGATTAGGGCTGATTAAGTGAAAAAATATCGTCTAATAAGCTTCGCTCAAAAGAAACGATTGATGTAAGTTTTTCAGGTTCTAGAGAATCAACATGATAATATTTAGCGGCACTCTTTTCAGCAAATTCTTTAATTAAATTGAGCCCGTAAAACCTTTTATCTTCTGTATCGATGATTATTGTTCTAATTAAATCCTTTTTTAGCTGTAAAGCGCATTTGTCTAGATCTTTTAAAACATCATTAAAAAGGGCTACGTTGGCTTTTCCGTCTGTAATAAGAACCATCATCGGTATGACTCTGTATCCTTTTAATAACTCCGTTTTAATCAACTCTATACCTTTAACTATTCCGGCGGGTAAAGGTGTTTTCCCGCCAGTCGGAAGTTCTTTAAGACGTTTAAGCGCTAATTCAACGCTTTTAGTTGGGGGTAGTATTACTTCAGCTTTGTTGCCTTTGAACATAATCATTGCAACTTTATCCCTGCGTCGATACGTATCGTTGAGGAGAGAAAATATGGCTCCTTTTACGGCGATCATCCTATTATTTACGCCCATGGAACCGCTTGCGTCTACAACAAACATGATTAGAGATGCTGCTCTTCCTTCCCTCACTTTTTCTCGAAGATCAGACGAGTGTATATCTATTTTCCCCTTTTTAAAAGAGTGGGTTACAGCGGCTCTAAGCGTGGCATCTACTGCAATATCTTTTACCTTACCTGTTGGAATTCTAGGTCTAACATATTTTCCACGAGAAAAGCTAGATATCGATTTCAGCCTTCTGCCATTACATGGCCTCAATGAGCGATCTTTTCTCCAGCCTAGTATTTTTTGAGCGTCTCCAATGGGAGGACCTATTTCGAAAACTTTATCGATATCGGTAAAACCATCAGCTGGATGCTTTTCCTCTGATTTTTCGTCATATTTTTCTTTTCCTCTGTTTGGCTTTTCTTCTCCTTTTCCTTCTTTCTTCGTTTCTTCTTCTTCTTCTTTTTTCTTTTCATGGTCTGGATTTTCTGAATCGTTTTCAGGCTGATTAGGTGGAGGGTTGTTTGGGTTTCTCTGAGTTTTAGGGGGTTGTTCTTCTTTTGCTTTATTAAAAGCTTCTTCAAGGGCTTCTTTGCTTATTTCTGGTTCTTCGAAGGGTTTTTTCCTCATCCTATGGCCTAAAACAAGCTCTAGGGCTTCTTTGACATCACTTTCTTTTACTTCTGTTCTACCGTTAAACGCTGCTATTGTTTTTGCTGTTTTCACGGTAATAATGTCCGCCCTGTGACCTTCCGTACCGAGGGCTATACAAACCCAAGAAATTTGGCGTAAAAGATCTTCAGAGATGGTAATGCTTGGAAGTAAGCTTTTTGCCTTCTTTATCTTTTGAACTAACTCTTTTTGAGCACTTTCAAAACGTTTCTTAAAAGCCCATGGACCTGCGTCAAACTCTTCCCTGAGTTTAGCTACCTCCATTCTTTGTTTTACGTCTTTAATCCCCTCAATTTTAACACTGAGACCAAATCTATCAATAATTTGAGGTCTTAACTCTCCTTCCTCAGGGTTCATGGTTCCTATGAGAAGAAACTTGGAAGGGTGACTGACTGAGATTCCTTCCCTTTCAACGATGTTTACTCCCATGGCGGCAGCGTCGAGTAATAGGTCTGAGATGTGGTCTTCAAGCAAATTAACTTCGTCTATGTAGAGTATGCCTCTATTTGCTTCTGCCAATATGGCTGGTTCTAACGCTTTTATTCCCTCCTTAAGGGCCTTTTCTATGTTAAGAGTACCTACAACCCGATCCTCGGTAGCGTTTATTGGCAAGGTAACCAAGGGCATTTTTCGCTTTCTAACCGGGAGTTTTTCCCTAGATTCGTATCGTTTTTGGCATGATTGACACATTTCTTCTATATTGTGTGGCTTACAGTTGAAAGGACAGTCTGCTACGACCTCTATCTCTTCTAAGAGGTCTGTTAAGGCCCGTGCAATTGTGGATTTGCCTGTCCCTTTCTCTCCTCTGATTAAAACACCGCCTATTTTGGGGTTAATAGCGTTTAGTATCAGAGCTTTTTTCATCAGTTCTTGGTCAACAATCGCGACAAAGGGGTATATGGGGCGATCATAACTCATCTTATTTTTCCACCTTTTGATCGGTATAGAAATGTCCAAGAAGAAATATTTTCTAAATTAATGGAGGGGGCGGATTCTTACTGGCTTTTAGTCTTTTTATCCATATTTTTTATAGGAAGGATAACCTACCTATACTTCGAGACAAAATGCGTTAAAGTATTTATAAATCTTTCTTCAAAACTAGAAACGTTACTTAAAGTCTAATAGCAGGAATAATAACCAAGCTATTGAAAACCATGGAAAAAACTAAACGGAGTAGTTCATCCAATGTCTCCTTTCTTTTTCTTGTATGTCTGACCAGTATCCTATCTATTTACCTAGGGAAATCTGACGTTTCAGAGTATTTTTGGTCTTTCGAACAATAAATTTTTATAGGTTGGATAACCTACCTAT
>JBHLKN010000012.1:0-12817 GCA_048886645.1 Candidatus Hodarchaeota archaeon
TAAATATTTGTCTTGGCAGGAGTTTGAATTTTTCACAGCTAATATCCTCGATGAAAACGATTTTCTCACACGTATAAGGTATCGTTTTGCTTTTAATAAGCGTAGGTATGAGATCGATGTTGTCGGTGTACACTTCAATCTGATTCTCTTAATTGATTGTAAGCATTATAGTTTAGGAAAAGGAAAAACATCAGCTTTGAGAAAAGCTGCTGAAAAACAGTTTATTCGCGGAGAAGCATTCATTTCTTCAATAAAAAAACACAAGGATAAAATACCCTTACCCTCAAATCAAAAATTACGTGTTGTACCTTTAATTGTCTCTTGGTTTCATAGCTTGACCACTGAGGAGAGTAGTGTGGCTGTTATTTCTGCTGTTTCTTTCAACTCATTCATTAATAATTTAGATAAACATCTTGATGAACTATTCTTTTTTGAAATATCCTCCCCTCCTTAGGCATCAAACTTATAGATCTTTGAGCATATATTGTTATTAGGATAATAGAAATGTGTGACTAACTTATTTTATTATTTAGAAGAGTCATGATAACAACTCATTATGAGGCGTTTTAAGTTGGCAGATGACGGTGTTGTTACAAGTACTGTGAAAAAAGCTATCCTCGATTTTCTAAACAATATCAATGAGATAAGAGATAGCGAAGAACAAAAGTTAGCAGTTAAAATTGAGGAGGTACGTAGGTCTTTAATTTCTAGCGCTAAGTCTTCATATTCTACAAATGATGTAAACAATTCTTTTGATTCTGTTAAAAGCCTTTTATTAGAAGAGCTTAGAGGCTTTACTCAAAACATGGGAGTGACTGCTTCCGGGAGAATAAGGCGAAGTATTGAAGAATCTTTGAAACTTTTAGGATCCGCCGAGGTTGCAGATTATGTTGATGAGATTCAAAAATTGAGGGAGAAGCTAGAAACCTTAGAATCTGCAGAACCTACAGTTCCTGAAGATTTTGAAACAACTCTTCAAGAAAAAGACGAAACTATAAAAACCCTTGAAGAAAAGAATTCTAGGTTACAATCAAGGTTAGAAGAACTTATCGAAGGTGCTAACGAGAAACAAGAAACAATTGACGAACAGAGAAGAGAAATTGAAAAACTCCAAAACGATATGCGGAGTGTGAACAGTCAACTTGAATCTCTCGGAAACGTAATGAGCGAAAATCGACTAGAAATTGAGGAACAACAATCACACATAGCTCAAAAAGACGAAGAAATTGAAAGTTTAAAATTTGAAATTGAGCAAAAGAATGCCCAGATTAGTAGTTTAGAGTCTCAATTAAAGAGTTTTGAAGGAAAAGTGATGGCTGAGGATCAAAAGAAATTAATACAGAACCTCCAAGCTGAGTTAGAAGCAAAGGAACAAAAAATCTTAGAAAAAGACAGGAAAATAACGGATTATGAAAGCAAAACCATCAACTTAAAACTAGAAAGCGATAAAAAAATCTCAACGATTAAAGAATTAGAAACAGAAAAGAAAAGGCTTGAAAATCGTTTTGAAAAACTACAAACAACAAAAGAAGAGTTAGAAAACAAAGCTAACGAATTACAAGAAACCGTTTCAACCTTTGATTCCGAAAAAGAAAACTTACAAACACAATTAAGCACGTTACAAGCCAACATAGAAGAGAAAGAATCTTTGCTCAACAAGCTCAAAGAAGAGAAAGAGGGAATAGAGAATAGATTGAAGGCGTTGGATGAGGAGAATCAAAGCCTTAAATCTGAAAAAGAAGAGCTTCAATCCAGCCTAAACAAGGTGCAACCTGAACTCGAAAAAATGACCAAATTAGTAGGGGAAAAAGACTCAGAATTAAACAACCTTGAGGCGAAATTAAAAGCGACTGAAAAACAGGCAGAAGAAGTCAGTAAAACGATAGAAGATAAAGAGAACTTAGAATCTATGGTTCAAACACTTGAAAACGAAGTTAAAAACCTCCAAAATCTTGTAAGAGAACGGGAAACAGAGATTACCCAAATTAAAAAAGAGCGTATAAGCTTAGAATCTGAGATAGATAAGCTTAAATCCTCATCAGGTGAAATTGATCTGCTTAAAGAACAGCTAAAACTTCAGGAAGATGAGTTGCAAGAGATGAGGCCTGAGATAGGGAAACTTAAACATAATCTTGAAGAAAAAGATGGAAAACTAAAAACTCTTTCAAACGAAAAACAAGAGATGGAAGGGCGCTTTACAGAGCTTAATGCGAAATTAGAAGCTCAAAAACAGGCTTTAAACGTTGTAAGAAGCGTGGTAAAAGAAGAGTCAAAATTCAAAATACTTTTCGCTTGCCAAGATGTAGGCGACCGAGGACTAAGTGAAAAAGATATTAAAAAAGCTATGGGAGTACCCCTACCCCTCGTTCAAAGATACATAAACGAACTGATAGACCTAAAACTACTTAAAAAAACAGAAGATGATAGATACATATCGACCATCTAAAAAAGCGAAACACTAAAAAACTATTTAAAAACAAAAGTATAACCGTTAATAAAAAATTTTTAATTTTCTACTTGGTTGTATCTATTTCATCATTGGGTTGATTTACATGTCAAAAAAGTCAGAAAAAGAAAAGAGGGAAGATAAACGTAAACTTCACATCCCGAGTTTTTTACGTAGAACCAAGAGTGGAACTGTCATCATTTTGGTAGATGGTCCTAACATCCTACGAAAAGTAGACGGTGAACACATGCGTTTGGAGGATATATTAGAAATATCATCTCAACTTGGCAAGTCTCGATATGCTAAAGTTTTTTTGGATAAAAAAGCGCCTGAAAAACTTTTACAAGCCATTGTAAACACGGGGTTTGAACCTGTAGTTGTCCCTACGGATATTCATGTTCATATGGCACTAGAGGCTATGAAAGGAATGTACAGTAAGAACGTAAAAACAATAGTGATTGCAAGTAGGCACGCCCGATGTGCGCCAATTCTTCGGAAAGCTAAAGAAAACGGGTTAGAAACGTGTTCAATCGGTTTTTCGCCTGGTTTCTCTGTAGCTTTACAAAACGCCAGTGATTATGTTTTCAAAGTAAAAGGTAACACTTTGAAAGTCGAGGGAAAATAGGAAAAAAAGTAGCAAATAAAAACCTGCATTAAATCGCCAGTTTGTGATGTTTTTCTATTCATCTTCATCTTTATGGGGTTTTTCATGTCTTTTGAGAGTGAAAAAAGTTTTCCGCGTATCACTGTTGATGGTATCGTTTTCATTGAAGATGATGAAATAGTTTTAGTTAGGCGTAAATATCCTCCTTTTAAAGGTTTTTGGGCTTTACCTGGAGGGTTTGTCGAGTACGGGGAAACTGTGGATGAAGCAGTGAAAAGGGAAATTTTTGAAGAAACCGGTTTAACAGTAGAGATTATTAGTTTGGTGGGTGTTTATTCCGATCCAAGTCGTGATCCTCGAGGTCATGTTGTAACGATCGTTTTCAAATGCAGAGCCCTTACTAGGCATCTTGAAGCAAAAACTGATGCTGAGTTGGTTAAAACTTTTAAAATCTCTGATCTGAAAAACTTGAATCTAGCTTTCGACCATGGTAAAATCCTCAAAGAAGCTGAAATCATTCATTAAATAATTAATAATACAAAAATTTGCTCCTATGAGGGAAAGAAAACCCTAATAGTCACTAAATCTGCCTCCGTAGGGTGGACAAAAAGAATATTTAAAACGAATACGTATTTTATTTTAGGTGTATAGAAGGTCTTTTAGGAGGTTATTTTTATTGGATGAAGAAGAACTTATTATGGTGCAGGCCCCTAAAAAAGATTTAACTGCAGTCCAGCAATCAATTCTTGAAAAAAGCACTGATGTTTCAGTAAAACTTGCATCTACATCTAATGAAATTCTAGGAGGGTTAAACGGTTTAAAATCTGAAGCTCTTGGCGTAATTAAAAGTTTTCCAGAAGAGGTTTCCCCCCTCGTGGCTGATGCTGAGAACGAAGCGTTTCAAAAATTGGATTCAGCGATAAACCAGGCAGGTAATCTTTTAAATTCCTTCGATAAAGAGCTGACCGTATCTTTAGATAAAAGTTTGGAAAACGCTGAAAGCTCAATAACTCAACTAAATGCAAGCCTTAGCACTCCTATAGATGCTAATTTGCAAGAGTTTGAGTTAAAATCTTCTGAAATCATTTCTCAAACAGGTAAAATAGTAGAAGAAACAACGCAAAGTAGCATCGAAAAATTCTCCGTTCAAATGGATGAAAGCATAGGAATTATAACGGAAAAAATCGATCCTCTTAAAACCCAAATAGCCTCAATTTTTGGAAGCATTGATTCTAAAATAGGCACGAATTTAGACAGTGTTAACACGGAAGAAGCTCAACTCCTTGAATCTTCTTTCTCCTTGATGAAAAGTACAACAGAAAACTTAGCGACAGCCCTCTCTGAAACCATAAACAGTTTACAAAAACTACAGGAAACTATCTCAACAGCCCAAAGTACGCTAGAACTAAACACTACTAAGGCAAAAGCTAAGGTGGAACAAGTCATTTCTGAAGTAAAAACTACTATAGCTTCTGAATTTGATGCAGCTAAGACAGAATTCGCACAATCTGTTGATACGACATCCTCTTCGCTTCTCCAGAACCTAAACAGTGGGAAAGAAACTGTTTCAAGTTCTATAAGTGATCTAAATGAAAACCTAAAAAGTAAAATAATCGGTTCCCTTGAGGCTGCAAAACATAAGTATGAAAGTGATTCTCAAGCTCTTAAAACTCAAATAAATGAAGAAGTATCAATAACACGTCAAAACTTAAGAACCTCCATAGCAGAGGTGAAAACCCTTGCAAAAAATAAAACCTCTGATACTTTAGAAAGCAGTAAATCTACAATAGAAGGTGTAAAAGCAGGCCTAGGTACCGATATAAAAAATATAGCGGATAACTTAAAATACCGTGAAGTAAGCATTGAAGAAAAAATTGTAGGAACAGTGGATTCCTTAACCGAAGCCGTAACAAAAACGATAAACGAAGCTACAGAAAAAGTGAACGCAGTCTCTTCAGAAACAGAAAAGATCGGGGTTTTATTCCAAGAAGTTAGTGGTATCTACTCCATAGTCGGTCTTGAAAATATTAGGAAATACATTCGAGATGTCCCAAAAAGAACAAAATCCAGTGTAAGAATAGTCACAACCGCTCTAACCCCAGAAGACACAGAAGCTATACTTCAAGCACCCCCAAGAGTCAGGATACAGATAGTTACTGGCGGACTTATACCTGAACAAATAATAACAAAAGGAACAATAGATGCAAGAATTGATCAAAGGGCAGGAGAAATAATAGGCTTTGTCCGTGACGGAGAAGAAGTACTTTTTGCCCCCGTAAATCCTGGTGGAGAAACAGTAGCGATTGTAAGCTCTGTTGAAACCCATATCCCATGGATATCAAGACCCATGGAAGAGGCTTGGGTACGCTCAAGAAAACCGTAGATTGCCCATTCATAAAACAAAAAATCGATAAACTTTTAAATTCTTTAAAGAGGGAAGCTTCTGACCTTCAGCGGTAAGATCATCTTACTAGGTCAGTCCTCCCTTATTTTGTTAGCTCTATTGCTTTTATCGAATGTTCAAGTTTTTCTGCCCGTTCGTTAAACTGTTTCAGATCTCCAAGATATAAAAGCGTTAAAAGTTCCTCAAGATCATTTACCAACCTACCCTCAACCGTTAACTCCTCAGACTCTGTCAAAGATATAAATTGACCATCCTTCGCCCCTGTTTCAAGAAGATATGACATTATACTGTTAAGCTGATGTCTTATCGTCTTTTCAAGCTTCGCAATACCCTTTGCTGAGTCCTCAGTTCCCCTAACTAAATGAACAGTTAAAGGCATAACAAACATCTTCAAAACTCTTCGAAAATCATCGACACTCCTAGTACTTTTCTGCTCTCTTTCTAATCCTCCAAAAAGGGCTTTAAAAGTCCTAAGAGTGCTTTTTTTAAGCACTATAATGTTTTCTATCGTGTGTAAAGTATCGAGCATCCTATCAAGCTTATCCACACACTGTATATACGTGTTAAAGAATCTTCCGTCTTCCTCAGAGTAAAGAGCATTAAAAAGCCTAGAAAGAAGATCTTTATACAAAAGAAGTCCGCTCTCAAAATCGGTAATATCATTTTCCTGCAATCTATAATCCTCCTAAAATTTCCCCAAAAAATAATCCTTATTTATCTTGATTGTCCTCCTTACCCTTTTCCTTTAAAACAATCCGTCTAACCGTTTAAATCATTTAACTATATGTAACGTTTTCAAATAAAAAAAGTATTTCCCTCCATAAACTAATTTTATTTCCTTTATACTTTTTAAAAAAGCCATTATCTCGAAGGAGATAACCAAGTTTTATGCTTCAATTTTTAGTTTTAAGCCTTTTTTAGGCCATTTTGAGAGTAAAATAGCTCTTGAAACTGGGACCTCATTCACGATAGGGTAACCTGTTATATCTCCTATTTTTTCAGCGAAATCTCTAATATCTTCATGTGTAGGCTCATAATAATCTCTTATCTGTAACTTTGTCATTCCTTCCTCTTCATGTTTTTTCTGCAATCTCTCCTGAGCCGCTCCAACGTAGGTAAAACCTTTAACTTCAAAGAAATCAGGTTCAGCTTTTTTAATCAATCTACCATAACCATCTGGATTATGAAGATTCATATGTTTTACCGCGGTTATCCGGATACACTTCCTACAACTATGTGTTTTAAGAGTTTCAATAGTTTCAAGCAACCTCTTCCATCCATTCTTAATAACAGGTCTACAAACCTTTCTATAAGTCTCAGGATCAGGAGCCGCTAAGGTTAAGTAAAGCTGAGTCGGTTCCTGCTCTAAACTATTAAGTACCTGAGGATTAGCGCCGTTCGTTACAAGAAAAGTGGTCAAACTTCTCGCATGAAACGCCTCTATAAGCTCCCCGATAGCTGAATACAAGGTAGGTTCTCCAGCCAAAGATATCGCTGCATGTTTTGGTTTTAATGCCTGATGAAAACATCTTTCAATATCATTCCAAGATCCCACATTTTCCTCAACAATTCTTTCACTTTCACCCTCATCCATCCCCTTAAAATTATCTCCTAATGTAACCTTGTTATCAGGTTTTTTTCTCAGTATTACGTCAGCTTCATTCAAAAGCACTATTGCCTTTCTTACCTTCCTAACACTAACACCAAACCGCTCCATTAAAGAATAAAAGGTCATGTCTCTCTTCAATAAAAGTTTAACTATATCCACCATAAGCTCATAATTCTTCCTAAGCTTCCCTAAGCTGAATTTCCGAAGAATCACTTCCTTCTGCTTTTCAATAAGCTTATCTGCCAACTCTTTCGGATCATCTGTCACAAAATTCTTCATTGTGGATAAATCCTGATAAACTCCAAGATCAGAAGGCTCCACCCTCCAACAGAACCTGCACCTCTGAGTACACCAATAAAGAGCAGGCGTACACTGAATACATTGATGAGATCCTATTCCATAAAATCTTTCTTTATAACAAGCTCTCTTCCCAGTCCAAATCTTCTCACTGAGCCATTTACAAGGCTTCAACCCAGAATGTTTCCCGACAAGCCAATAACCTTTCTTAACATAAGCTCCTATAATCTCTGTAGGCACATTAGAAACCATCAGAGGCTTCAAACTAGAACAAGCTCCTTAAACCTAAATATAATAAAATCTTCCAAAAATCCGTTAATTTTAACAGTTTCCTCCCTATTTATATATCTGTTTAGGAGTTAAACTCTTGATTTTCTGAACTTCCGCAAAAAGATCCGACAAAACCTCTAGATAATCTATTCTCCCTTCCGCTATAGCGTCCATTTTTGCTTGTAATTCTCTCGTTCTCTCCTCAGATATACACTCCCTAACAACATTTATCGAGGAAAGGTACTCGTAAACCTGACGTCCCAACTTTGTTGGAACCACTTTACGAGATTTTAAACTTTCCCAAAAATAACGACGACGCAAAAGAGTCCTAATTACGTTAGCATAAGTCGAAGGACGCCCTATACCCTTCTCCTTCATCATAGCAACAATCTCACCCTGATTAGGCATCCGGGTTCCCGGCCTCTTTACCACCTCTATTTCCTCAACTTTCAATTTTTTACCCTTAGTTAATTTCGGTACAAAAGGACGCCAAAAAGGCTGTACCTCAAGCCACCCCTTATCAATCTCCTCTAAAACGCCTTCATAATCCACTTTTTTATCATCTATTGTTAGCTTCGTCACTTGTTTAAGAACCTTTGCAGGTTTCATCTGAGAAGCAAAAAATCTCCTTGATATTAAATCATACAATCTATAATGCCTACTAGTCAGCCTTTTCACAAGTTCAAGTTCACCGTTTCTTATTAATCTGCTTAATTCATCAGAATCCATAGATTTTGTCGGCCGAATACTCTCATGAGCACCTCCAGTACCCCAAGACCTACCCTGAAACCTTTCCTTTCCAAATTTTGTCTCTATATATTCCTTAGCGATGTTGATACCTTTACTTGAAACCCTTATGGAATCAGTCCTATGGTAAGTTATAAGTCCTGCTTCAAAAAGATCTTGGGAAGCCTTCATTGTTTGATCAGTAGTCAGCCTAAGTACATTAGAAGCCATTAAAAGCAAGGAATCCGTGGTGAAAGGTGGTGGAGGGGAAACATCGACCTCCTCATACTCCACTTCTCCCACATATACTTCTTCTGCTTCTACTTTTTCATCCAATTGAAGTCTAATATCATTCTCCAAAGTTACCAAGGAAGTTTCTATCCTTTTCGCATACTTCTTCCCTAATTCAACAATCCACCCTAAAACAGGGGTTTGAACCCTACCCGCTGATAAATACTGGCTTCCAAACTTTTCCCAAACCTTCCTCGAAAGCTCAAATCCCAACCACCTATCCTCAATCCTCCTAACAATCTGAGCTTGGACAAGTTTTTCATCAAAATCCCTAAGATTCTCTAAAGCTTCAAGGATAGCTCTCCGCGTGACTTCCCTAAATTCCGCCCTCTTAACACTATTAGCATAGGGATAAACAGCTGTTGCTATATCCCAACCAATCTTTTCACCCTCTGTATCAGGGTCCGTACCAATCACTACCTCATCCACTTCTAAAGCAAGTTGTCGTAAAGACCTTATCACATCTAGCTTAGTATTGTAAAAAGAATTACCACAAGTTGGGCATTCATCATCTGAAGAAGTCCAGCTTGAATTACAACGCCTACAAACCTTTATCCCACCATAAACGGGCAGAAAAATATTCTCATCAGGGTAAACCTTAACTCCATGAAAATGCCCATCAATATCCATCATAATCTTCAAAAAATCATCATTTTCCCAAGATCCATCTCCTCTATCTTCCTCAATTTTTACCATCGTTTTGACTTCTTGTCCATCATTCTCTTCATCCAAAACTGTTTTAGACCCATCAGTTATCAGGTCAACAACATGACCTACCGTAGCAGTAATCGTCATAAGATATTTTCCTGCAAGAACTTCATAACAATAAACCGATCCTATAATTCTCCTAGAAGGCCTTCCAAAATAGTAAGCTATACTTTTTGCTTTGCTTGGAGATTCAACGATAAAAAGACAAGTTTTAAGCATGTCTTCTCCCCCCTCAAATTTTCCAGTTTGAGATGCTAAAACAAGACTTCTATCCTCAATAACCCGTGAAAACAAGCCTTGAATATCTATCACATCAAAGTTCTGCCATCTACTTTCTAAAAGCCATTCAGTTCGCCTCATCAAGTTCCTAAAAAGCTTTGAATAATCTATCACAACAACAGAAAATCCCTTAGTAACACCTCCAAGAAAAAGCCTAGAAGTACGTCCAGATCCTTGAATATAAGTATTCACATCAGGAACTAACACATAATTTTTCTCCCCCTCTTCTAACAAAGCTATATGTTTTGACTTCTTTAAGCTCTTGATAAGCTCTTCATCCCTTAAAAGTTCTGAAATCATCTTCCTTGCTTCTTCGAGAAGCCCTTGTAAAAACGCCATCCTACCCTTCTCATACATCTCTCCCTTGATCAAAGCTTCTTCAACAGATCGCGCCATTAAACCGCCAGTGCCCCTAAAACTCTTTTTCATTTTCCGTATAAGTTGACCTATCCACTTCTTCTTTTCGTCAGATTCAATAACCTCCTCAAAAGTAGTCAAAAGAGAAATAGCGTGAAAAGGATTTGTAGGCACCATCAACTCATACTTATACTTTGGAACTCCTGCAAAAACTGCATAACGAATCCTTTCAGGGTAGTCTAAACCCCTAACAAGGAGACCGTAAGTGGTAGCACTCCCAACTAAAACATCAATATCACCCGAAACAAAAGCCTGAACTTTTTTTGTCTTACGTCCCTTCTCCGAAACCACAGCCTCTGCAGAAATATTCACCTTCCCAAGCTCTTCCACAATCTTATAAGCCAGATCCATTTCTCCTACAGGAACAAAAATAAGCCCGCCTTCCCCCAATTTTTCAACAACTCTTACCACCTGAGAAGCAACATCACTTTCCTTTGGGAAAATATAAGTATCCTCGACATTTCTAAAAACATCGCGAACAGACCCTATTTCAAAATTTAAAAGCTCCCTGAATAATCTAACCCTCCTCCCTCTAACCCTACCAGTAGCACTCGAAACAATTAATTGTCCAATAGGGTGAGTTGCTTTATACTTATCTATCTCCTGTTCAATCTCCTCAACCATCTCTCGCAACTTTTTACTTCTCGAAGTATAGACATTCCTCCTCGATTTAACAAGCTCCCAAGCTTTAAGAACTATCTCCTCATTAAATCCTAATAATAAAA
Source organism: Candidatus Hodarchaeota archaeon (assembly GCA_048886645.1). Taxonomy (GTDB): domain Archaea; phylum Asgardarchaeota; class Wukongarchaeia; order Wukongarchaeales; family Wukongarchaeaceae; genus Wukongarchaeum. Next base: position 10,777 of record JBHLKN010000012.1, read on the forward strand.
GAGCACGATCAATGTTCTTAGAAGCTTTTAAAAGAGCATCAACATCATCAACTATCACTAAATCGAAACGCTCGACTGCCTTTTTAATATCATTAATACGCGTACTAAGGAACTTTGAAGTAGTTATAAGAATATCAAAATCACCCGCTCCTAAAGCATCAACAAAAGCTTGCTTTTTCTTAGAAGGAAGACTTGAATGGAACCACGCTACTTTAATCGAGGATTCTTTTCTTTCAATATATGTCTCTAGTTTCTCTCCAACTTGTTGAACTAAAGTTGTAGTGGGAAGTATTATGTAAGTTTTAGCGTTTCTCTCAGCTAAAAAAAGGCTCAAAGCAACACCAAAAACGGTTTTTCCAAGACCCGTAGGCGCAGTAATGGCAAAACTCCTACCCAACCATGCCCTCTTAAACCACACTCTTTGAGCACTCCACAAACCACCCCCTACAAACTCACTAAAAAGCTTGTTAAACGTTTCAGTTTCTATCTCTAACAATTTTTTATCCCCATACTCCCCGAAAAGCTCAAAATTTCCCCCCTCTAAAACTGCATTAATATCCGCCAAAGGATGAAGACATTTTAAACACGGACGTTTCTGCCTTAAACACCAACTATTAGTATCTCTCCCACAAGAAGGGCAAAGATCCCTGAAAATAGCCATTGTTAAGCGGTCATCTCTCATTTTCATAACCCTACAACTACTGTAGATCCATGAGTCCTTCCTTACATCCTTAGCTTATTTTATATAGTTGTAAAATCTCTCTCTAAAATGTTTCTGCCTAAACATAATAATAAAAAATTTAGCGTTTATTAACAGAATAGAATAAAAATTTTACGGTTTCATTCTTTTTTTAAGGCCAATTATTTCATCTAATTCTTGAAAATAGAAAAAGCTTAAAAACGGAAATAACCGTGATATTCCCTAAAAAAATAAGAAAAAATATCAAAATAAAAGGTTTTAGACCTTTAGAGCCTCTAAAGGCCTTTTATTAGTGATTAAAGGCTTTTATCCTTTTATTTTTTATATCGGTTTTTCAGGCAATATAGCAAAAACGAACAACAGCGTAACAGGTATCCCTACATAAAATATCGCTTTATTATCAAACTCGTTCAAAAAAACAGAAATACCTGCAAAAAACATCAAAGCTGCAGAAATAATAATAATCCAGCCAAGTAAATCATATTTTATAGCAAACGGAGATAAATGCTCAAAAAGCTGAACACCAAAAACAACAAGCGCCGCTACCAAAAGCCCAATAGTTGCGTTTGACAAATCATCAACAGACATCACAATATAACCAGCAACAGTAAAAAGCGTTGCAAAGAAAAGCCCAAAGGATACGGACTGCGTTAAAACATTCATATCCTTCACTACAAACGGAAAAAGTATAGCCATCTCCACTAAAATAATCAATAAGGAAACATCCAAACTAGTATTAGAATAATCCAAGAAAAACACAGTTAATATAAAGACCCCGATAAGCATCATTATCTGCGAATGGAATCTCAAACGGTATGCTTCGTCGAGCCTATCACTAATCTCCATTTCCCCCGTTTCAACATTAACAACACTTTCATCCGACACTTACAACACCACCTATCAACCTCAATTAATCACCCATTATTTTCCTCCGCCTACGCCCATCATTAGAGGCGTCCTAGATCGCCACATCAACAGCATTTTCGCGTGCTTCTTACGCCATGCGAGAGAAGCCAACTGCAAAGACCTTAGAACGTAAAACATCTCCCTTGAAAACGGCATATAGGTAAAAATAATCACTTTTTTACCTTTACCTATTTTCACCTTTATGTCTCCTCTTGGAACCCTCAGAAAATAGTTAAGTATCTTAAGTAAAGGCCTTATTTCAAGGTCTATGTCTTTTATTTCTCCTCGCATAACTCTTCCAGAAAGTTCATCTGAATAACTTCTATCAAAGCTTATACCGCTCATCTGGCCTACTATAACACTATATTTCTCTCTAGCATAAGCTTTTATAACATTATCAAGGGCGTCTACAAGTATCACGCTCATCATCAGCAT
>JBHLKN010000012.1:12917-33224 GCA_048886645.1 Candidatus Hodarchaeota archaeon
AACACCCACAACGACAAAAACTATCAAATATATAAAAAGCATCCAATAATGAGTAAGGTAAGGATTCTGGTAAGCTCCGTAAAGAATTTTATCATTCTTTGTTATTCTACGAGCCCTAGAAATATCTCTCTCGGTAAGAAACACTAGAGGGTCTATCGCTCGAAAAAACGAGTTTAACTTAGCTATAATCTTAATATTCTCATAAAAAAAGAAAGAAAGGATTTTATGGTTGTGCTATCTTTTAACAGGTTAGTTTTTGACCTGGATTTGGAGGACCAGCCGTATATATTTCAGCAACTTTAATTTTTATAACGCCTCTGCACTCCAGATTAAATTTTTTAAGCTCCTCGACATATCGATCAAATAACGGTCCAGAACTTATATATTCTTCAAAGCAACCGTGAATTCTATAAGCAGTCATTGGAGGCTTATAAACGATTACACAAGCTTCTTTAGTTGTTTCAAGGTTCTTTCGCGTGGTTCCAGCCCATACAAGCGCAAAGGCAAGGGTTTCCTCGTCTATCGCCATTAGAGATCCTAAAATTATCGCGTGTGGCACTCCTTTTTCATCGGATGTGGCCAAAACTTTAACAACCTGCATCTGTTCTTCTCCGGGTTTTAATAGATCCATAACCTCTTTTGGTATAGGCACCAAAAACATCCTCCTTAAAATAACCTAAGTAAAGAGCATAAACTCTCTTAAAATAGATCGGTTCAACATTTTTCACAAAATCTCTTATTTAAATCTTCTTATACAAAAATAAAACAGTATAAAGGACATACTTTAAAAAAATAAGCAAGATCATTTCAAAAACTATTTCACCAAATAAAATAGTTTAAGTGCCTAAAATGGTTTTTCACATACATCTATTAATGGACATTGATTGCATGAAAACTTATCCTTTACAACCTCTTCTACATCGATATTTTCAACAACTATTTGAAGAACCTCTATATCTCCTTCATATTGAATAAAATGACATATATTAGGAGGAATAAAAACCCTTCCACCATTCTTCACTTTATAGAGTTTAAACTCCCCTTTTCCCTCAATATTTTTTAAAAAAATTTGGAACGGAAATCTGCTAAAATATATTTCTAACTGATTTTTATGATAATGTGGTTTTTCATTCTTTGAATTCTCTCCACAAGCTACTGAAAATTGTATTCTATCAGATTCCACCACAGTCCTCCCATAACTTTTCCAAAAAACACCTTTAACCTCTTTTTCACCAAACTCTTTCAAAACTCTTGGTACAACTAATTTCCTATCTTTTCTAACCTCGCTTTTAAGGAGGGAAAAAAGCCTTTTAAGTTCATGATTTTCTATAATTAAAACTCTATCCACCTTAAAAAACCCCAAAAACACATTAAACTTTTTTTATCATTCTACAAGAAAGAACTAATATTTTATCAGAAAAACATAGCCCTGACTTTTAAAAATAATTATAAGTTAAAGGAATTCTCTACAAAACCATAAAAACCCATATCGAAGAATAGTCTTGAGGAGGATTTTATGGTGAAAGAAAAATCTCCATGTCCGTTTTAATTTTAGCAATTATCTGCTTAATACCTTCCATAATAATTGCAATATTTGTTAGCATAATAGCAGGAATTGCCTTCTATTTAGGCAGTGGTATCGTTATTGTCTATTTTTCAAAAATTCACAAAAAAAATGGAAACAAAAAAAGAAACGAAAAGAAAACCTTAAAATTCAAAAAAATCACAAACTCAGAATGAATCCTTTCATATCCTGATATATCTCCCAAATGTTTCAAAAATCGTCAGAATAAAACTATAAAACCAATAAAAGCTTAATGAATTTTTAACTTAAATAAGGTAGAGCAAAAAATGGCTGATAAAACAAGAATCATTTTCCATCAAGAACTTAACAATTTAAAAAAAGAAATTTCAGATATGTGTGACCTAGTCCTAGACGCCGTACATTTATCTGTTATGTCTCTTTTATCTCAAAATCCCCTCATGGCCAAGGAAACAATGAGACATGACCATGAAATTGACTGGCTAGAACTCGGCATTGAAAACAGATGCAATGAACTTTTAGCCCTACAACAACCTGTAGCAAAAGATCTAAGAGATATAGTCACTATATCCAAAGTATTAGTAAACTTGGATAGATTAGGAGACTTCGCTGTAAACATCTGCCAAGTGACCCTCGCCACCCATACCCTCCCTAGAGTAAAAATTCTCGGTCTTATCGCCATCATGCATCAAAAAGTAGACAAGATGGTAAGAACTGCCCTAAAGGCTTTCATTGAAGGTGATGCAAAACTCGCAGAAAGCCTAGAAGGTCTTGATGATGAAGTTGATGAACTTTTCGTTAAAGTTATCAAGAAGGGAATTGAAACGATGGAAGAAGATCCCTCGTCTGCAGAATTTACTGCAAACCTGATCCTTGTTTCGAAATATTTGGAGAGAATGGCGGATCATGCCTGTAATATCGCAGGAAGAACTATATATATGGTCACAGGAAAAAGAAAAAAAATACACTAAAAAAACCCAAAAACCAAAGAACAATTTTGAACTTTTTATGGTTTAATAGGAGGGTTTTCAATTGGAATATTTTCTTATCCATGTAAGCGATTTACACCTAGGCGAATATAAAGAAAGCATTGAGAAAATCAAACAACTCGTCTCTGAGGTAAACGATTATTGTCCAAACCTTCTAGTCATTACAGGAGATTCAACTCATCATGGACTCGAACAACAAATAATGGAAATAAAACAATTTTTAGACGAAATAATATGCCCTAAAATCATCATTCCAGGAAACCATGATGCAAAATCGTGGGGGTGGAAATTTTTCGAAGAAATAATCGGACCAAGAAAAACAAAATATGAAGATAAACACGTGATACTTCTTGCTATAGACTCCTCAACACCAGACGTAGCCGATGGTCACATTGGTCGTGATAACTACCACTTAATAGAGGAAATCTTCTCCAACAGTAAAAAAGGAAAAATAAAGATTTTTGCCCTACACCACCACCTAGTACCTGTCCCAAGAACAGGAAGAGAAAAAGCAGTACTAACAGACTCAGGAGACGTTTTAGAGATACTCATGCGAACAGGTGTAAACCTCTCTTTATGTGGTCATAGACACGTCCCTTGGATATGGCAACTTGAAAAAATGATAATTAATCATACAGGAACTGTGGGAAGCCCAAGAACAAGAGGTGCAAGAGAAAATTACTACTCTCTAATCCGCATAATCGATGAAAAGATCCAAATTTCCCTAAAAGCGGTAGATGGTGAAGAAAAGCTTTTCAGAAAAGACCTTTCAATTTGCTTACAATGAATTTCCATACCCTTAACTTATTATTAAACAATTATGTCCAATTAAAAAGTAATTCTATATAGTAATTTATATTCTATATATCATAAAATACTTATAATCCAAAATAACTCAATAACCCGAAAGTAAAAAGTAAAACAAACAGTTTTCAAAAAAAGGAAAAAATAACATAAATGTTATCTTTTCAGAGTCATGATGGTGATAAAAGAATTGCCAATTCCAAGCCAAAAAACAGAATTAAAAGCATTTAGCGCTGTATTGAAAGAAAAAAGAGAATTAAAAAATGTAGAGTTAGTATCGGAAGAAAGCATGGAAGATGAAAATATAACGATCCATGCACCACGAATAGAGGTAAAAGATCTTAACGCTTGGTTCGGGGACAATCACGTCTTAAAAAGTGTAAATCTCGAGTTTAAACCCCGAACAGTCACCGCGATAATCGGACCTTCAGGTTGCGGTAAATCAACTTTTCTCCGCTGTTTAAACCGAATTAACGACATAATTCCAGAGTTTAGAATGACAGGCGAAGTACTAGTAGATGGAGAAAACATCTACAAAGACGGCACAGACGTGGTGAACCTTAGGCGAAGAATTGGTATGGTCTTTCAAAAACCAAACCCCTTTCCAAAAACTATTCGCGAAAACATAACCTTCGGTCCAATAATCCACGGCATAAGAGATAAAAAGAAACTTGACAAGATTGTGGAAAAAAGCTTGAAATCGTCTGCCTTATGGAAAGAAGTATTTGATAGATTAAACGATTACGCCTTTGATCTCTCAGGAGGACAACAACAAAGACTATGCATAGCAAGAGCCCTCGCAGTAGAACCAGAAGTAATCCTTATGGATGAACCATGCTCCGCCCTCGATCCTGCAGCAACAGCAAAAATAGAGGATCTCATATACGAACTTAGCAAAAAATACACAGTAATAATAGTAACCCACAACATGCAACAAGCAGCAAGGGTCTCCAAATGGACCGCTTTCCTCCTAAACGGAGAAATAATAGAATACAACGCCACAGAAACCCTCTTCGAAACACCAGAAAGAAAAGAAACAGAAGACTATATTACAGGAAGATTCGGCTAAAAACTAAAAAATTCACAAAATCAGATAATAAAGGAAAAGGGAGCGTTATTTTTTGTGAAAGTTACAACAAGAAGGTCTCTCCATGAAGAGCTAGAAGCCCTAAAAAAAACAGTTGAAAATATGGCAAAAATAGTACTTGATGTTGTCAAAGCTTCAGTAAGATCTTTAATAAACCAAGATACAGAACTTGCCCTAAAAATCATCGAAGAAGGTCAAGAAGTTGACTTGCTAGAGTTCACGATAGAAAACAAATGCATGGAACTCCTAGCTCTATACCAACCTGTAGCTAAAGACCTCAGAGCCATCGTAACCATCGCAAAAATCATAGCAGATCTCGACAGATTAGCAGACTACTCAGAAGACATCTGCCACGTAACCCTTCACACCCACCACTTACAAAAAGTAAGAGAACTCGATAAAATAGCCACCATGCACGGAAAAGTAGATACCATAGTAAGACTCGCCCTAAAAGCTTTCCTTGAAGGAGATGCAAAACTCGCAGAAACCCTAGGAGGCCTTGATGATGAAGTTGATAAACTTTTTGTTAAAGTTATAGAGACAGGCATTGAAACCATGAAAAACGATCAATCCTCAATAAGGTTTACTGCAAACCTGATCCTTGTTTCGAAATATTTGGAGAGAATGGCGGATCATGCCTGTAATATCGCAGGAAGAACTATATATATGGTCACAGGAAAAAGAAAAAAAATACACTAAAAAAACCCAAAAAATCTATATTCTTCCTCAGAATGTTACAAATTTATATAAAATATTACTAAACCCTAGCTGGAGATAAATTAACCGTATAGTTTTTATGGAGAACATGATTAACATATATAAGATAAAAGCAATTTTTAATCAAAGTGGGGGTAATCTTATGCTTGTTTTTTCTTTATCACTCCCATTTTACTTTTCTTCTAGACTACAATACAAACCTTCGAGCGATCGATTTTTTGTTTTATATTTTAAGAATTTTGGGGTATATTGATTGATTAGCGATAAAGAAGGTTCAAATAAAACAAGCAAAAAAGAAGAGGAGGAAAAACTGGAAGAAAAAATGCCAAAAGAAGAAGATGGCATGTGCCAATATTTATTTGAAATTCATAAGTTAAGCACTGAAATCTGGATGGATTCCCTCAACACAGTCTTATTAGATATGGGTTTCGAAAAAACCCTCTCATTAGGGATGCCCACAGAAGATGCTTTAGTCCATGAATACTCAAGAGAAATAGGAGAAGAAGAAGGAGAAGAAAAGGAAAAAGAAGGAGAAAAAGTCGTCGTTTATCAATCAATCGCTAAAACACCCCAGTTAACTATCTCTGCAAAAGGAGACCTACTTCTAAAGATACTATCGACACTTGCAACCCATACAAGCGTTACGATAGCCATGGATGTCTTCTACAACTTACTAGGCGAAGAAATGACTGAAAAACTGAAGAAAAAACTTCAAAGAGGCCTCTCAAACCTTTTCAAAAAATCAATAGATGAAGCAAGAAAAGAAATAGAAGAACGAAGAGAAGAAGAAAAAGAGGCGTTCAAAGACCAAATAGTAGAAGATATTCTCGCCAAATATAGCGTATTATTAGAACAAAAAGATACAGAAATTAATAAAGAACTATTAGACGACCTTAAATTCCTATCACTAGAAATGTTTGGCGATTTATTGATACAAGATAATCCCCAAAGAGCAATGAGATGCTACTCTTTATGTTTAGAAATAAGAGACGATCCAAAAGTGAGAGAAAAATTCTTTGAAGCTTGGCAATTAATACTAAAAGAAAAAGGTATGAAAATACCAGCTAAAAATACAAAAAAATAGCGAAAAAATATTCCTTTATGAGACCATTTACATAAAAATCTTCACACCGATTGTTGATCGGTGTAGTAAACATTATTAAATCAAAATTTTTTTATTGTTAGCCTTCTTTTTTACTTTTTAGATTAAGGAGTTGATTCCTGATGTTTCTTAATGTTGATAATATAACCATAATGCCTGAAAACTCGGACAAAATAATCGCAGAAAATGTCACGTTCTCCATAGAAGAAGAGGAGGTTCACGCCCTCATTGGACCCAACGGGTCTGGAAAATCCTCTATAGCCTACGCTATCATGGGGTTAAAACCCTACATACCAGTCCAAGGCGAAATATTTTTCAATGGAAAAAACATCACCAAATCCTCCATAACAGAACGGGCAAAAATGGGCATTACTCTCGCATGGCAGGAACCTGTAAGGTTTGAAGGCATAACCATCGCAGAATACCTAGAAATAATCGCAAAAAACCGAGAAGAGTCAGCAAGAATCCTGGAATTAGTAAATTTAAACCCTAATAAATACCTGGATAGAAAATGTGATAACACCCTAAGTGGGGGAGAAAGAAAAAGGGTAGAGATTGCGGCAGCCGTAGCTATGAATCCAAAACTTCTCATCCTTGACGAACCTGATGCAGGCCTCGACATAATAGCTTACGGAGAACTCTCCTCCATGCTAAACCAAATAAAAGAAGAAACAGGCGCCTCCATTCTCATAATAACCCACAGAGAAGAAACAGGAGAAATAGCAGACTACGCCTCTCTAATGTGGGACGGACGAGTCATAGCCAGCGGAGAATTCGCAGAAATAATGGAAAAATACTGCCGAATGGCAAGAGGTGAAAAGAAATGCATGATAGAACCCTGCCCAAAGATATTATCCAAAGCGCTAAAACCGTCGGAATAATAGTCGACGAAATGCTAAACCCCGAAAGCCCAAAACTCCTACTAAACTACAACAAAATAGTAGGATTAAAAGAAACAAAAGGTTTGACCATAGAAGGCGAAGAACTTGAAAACGGCATCATGGGCGACATAATCGTAGAAGACGGCGTAAAAATAAAACAACCAGTACACCTCTGCTTCGGCGTAATTCCCTCAGAAGGCATCCAAGAAATCATCCCACGATTCATAGTAGGCGACGACGCAGAAGTCTCTTTTCTCGCCCACTGCTCCTTTCCAAACGCCATAAAATTCACCCACAAAATGGAAGGAGAAATGATAATTGGCAAAAACTCAAAACTATACTACGAAGAAAGACACTACCACGGCAAAAATTCAGGCGCCAAAGTATACCCGGTCTTCGAAGTACACGTAGGACCGAAAAGCAAATTCATCTCCCTCTTCTCTCTAACCCAAGGCACCGTAGGCTTAGTAAACATAAACATAGATGTATACGCCCACCAAGAAGCAAAAGTAGAAATAGAAACAAAAGCCTACGGAAAAAACAAAAAAGACCGCGTAGAAATAAGAGATGCTATCTTCCTCGAGGGAAAAGACTCAAAAAGCGTCCTAAAAATGAGAGCAGCAGCCACAAACGGCGGCGTTGTCCTCATGGAAGGAATAACCGAAGCAAACGCTCCAGGAGCCACAGGCCATGTAGACTGTAAAGAAATAGTCCAAGGTTTCGGCTCAATAGCAGCAGCAATACCCATAGTACGCGTAACAGACGACCATGCAAGAGTAACCCATGAAGCATCAGTAGGACGTGTCAGCCAAAAAGAACTAGACACTCTTATGGCAAGAGGTTTAACAGAAGACGAAGCAGTAGACATGATCATCTGCGGAATAATGTAAAACGCCTGAAAAGGTAAACTATCCCCTAAGTCCCCCTAAAGACGAGGTAGGCTGGTGAAAAAATGAATGAAAAATATATCTTAGTTGAACGTTCTCCAACTGTAGAAGAGTATCAAAAGCTCCGTGAAGCGGTTGAATGGGAGAACGTGGGTTCTGAAGCGACTGAAATTGCGTTGAATAACTCCCTATTTTCTGTATGTGTTATTTTCAAAAATGAAGTTATTGGATGTGGGAGGGTGATTGGCGATGGCGGTATTTATTTCTATATCCAAGACATAATCGTTTTACCGGAGTTCCAAGGAAAGGGAATCGGTAAACGGATTATGAACGCTGTCATGAACTATCTCAAAGAACATGCCCTTCCCTATGCTTTTATCGGTTTAATGGCGGCAAAAGGAGTTTCCAAGTTTTACGAAAAATACGGGTTTGCTGAACGACTACCAGATAGACCAGGCATGTTCAAGATATGGGAAAAATAAGATAATCACGCCACGTTACACACATTAAACATTAAAATGCAAAAACTTTGAGGAATAAATATGGAAAAACTTACAGTAAAAGCGATAAAACTAGCTGATTTAGTAAACTACCAAGAAGGTTCCATAGTAAGCCGAACAATAATCGACAAAAAAACAGGGACAGTAACACTCTTCGCTTTCTACAAAGGACAAGGATTAAGTGAGCATACAGCACCATTCGACGCCCTAATATATCTCCTAGAAGGAGAAGCAGAAATAACCATCGCAGGAAAACCCTATAACTTAAAAGAAGGAGAAATGATCATAATGCCTGCCAACCAACCCCACACAGTAAATGCCACCCAAAAATTCAAAATGATACTAATAATGATAAGATCCTAAAAAAACACTATCAAAATAAAAAATGTTAAAAAACTTTTTCGCCTTCATAATCTAACTCCACAACAAGTATATAACATCCAAATCACTAAATTTCAAGGATCGGGAAAGAAAATGATTCCAAAGAAATTTTTCCTGACAAAAGGCGTCGGAATCCACAAAGATAAGCTCCAATCTTTCGAATTAGCCCTACGAAATGCTGGTATACAAATCTGCAATATAGTAAATGTTTCCTCTATATTACCACCATACTGCAAAGTGATCGATAAATCCGAAGGACTAAAACAAATAAAACCAGGACAAATAACTTACTGTGTACTATCCAGAAATTCCACCAACGAACCCCACAGACTAATAAGCGCCGCTATCGGTATAGCAGTTCCCGCAGATGAAACAAATTACGGCTACATAAGCGAATACCGCAGCTATGGTGAAAAAGAAAAAGAAGCAGGCGACTACGCAGAAGACTTAGCAGCCACCATGCTAGCAACAACCCTAGGAATCGACTTCGACGTCAACAAAGCTTGGGACGAGAAAAAAGAAGTCTACAAAGCAAGCGGAAAAATCATCGAAACAACCAGCATCTGTCAAACAGCCGCAGGAAAAAAAGATCTTTGGGTTACTGTAATAGCAGCCACAGTCTTCCTAGAAGAATAAAACCATAATCTTACCCATCTAAGAAGCTACCTGGTTTATTTATTTTAGGCTATTTTTTGACAGCAAGGGGTGATCATATTAAAGAAAGAAGAGGATAACTACGAAATCGAAGCACACGACCATGTTATCCTTGTTGGCAGCGGAAGACTAGGAACTTGGGTAGCTAAGCTGCTGAAAGACATGGAAGAAGATGTTGTAATAATCGAAAAAAATCCTGAAACCGACTTTATTGAAGAGATAAAAACCGAAACAAGCTTTCCTTTACTGGTAGGAGATGCAGCAGATGTTGACGTTTTAGAGAAAGCAAACGTCAAAGAAGCAACAGCAATAATCATCACCTCAAATGACTACTTAGCAAATTTTGAAATCAGCCTAAAAGCAAGGGAAATCAATCCCGATATCAGGATTGTTTTACGTATGTTCGACCAAGACCTAGCTGAAAGCATCAAAAAAATGTTTAACATTGAGAACGTTTTCAGCGTCTCTGCCCTTGCAGCACCCCCCTTCGCCATCTCAGCTCTAAGTAAGCACATAATCATCGATAGCTTCGAAATCGACGGCAAACTGTTAAACTTCTCACGATTTTACATCTGCAGAAACTCCGAACTTTGCGGCAAAACCCTAGAAGAATTAGAAAAACTCAACCTCCGCGTAATTATGCATAAAAAAAGCCGCAAAAAGCTTGATTTCCACCCCGACCTAAGCCTTACAATTGAGCGCGGCGATCTTCTCCTCATCATGGCCAGTTCAAACGTTATCGAAAAAATAGCAAAAATGAACAAACCAACATGAAAAACTAGGAGACAACAACTTGAAACCCCTTAAGAAAAGATTAATAGCACAATGGCGCGATTTTAAAGCCGTTGTCCTCCAGTTTAAATGGACTCTATTCTTTTTCCTTGCTTTAAGCTCCACTGGTGCTTTAATACTTTGGATATGGTATGATAAAAAAGATCTAGGGTTATCAGAAGCATTTTACACATCTATTCGTATGATTTTCTTCGACATAAACCTAGACTATCCCAACAACTTCTTTCTTCAAGTTTGGTTCATCCTTGTTCCTATTGTAGGCGTAATTATTGTAGTCGATGGGCTTTTACGCTTCGTAAACACCCTATTTGCAAAAGCCAGTCGACTGGAACTATGGCAAACAATAAAAGCTGACACATACTCAGATCACGTCATTGTATGCGGCTTAGGACATCTTGGATACAGAGTTAGTTGTTTATTAACCGAACTTGGTGAAGAAGTTATTGTAATAGCTAAAGAACCTGAAAGCCTCTTTATAGACGAACTTCGAGGTGAAGGTATCCCTGTTTTTATCGAAGAATCTATCAGAGAAAGCGCCCTACAAAAAGCCAACATTTCAAAAGCAAAATCCATCATAATAGTTGAAAAAGACGACCTAACAAACATTGGCATAGTCCTAAAAGCAAAAGAACTAAAACCAGACATTCAAATAGTACTCGAACTATTCGACGAAAAACTAGCAGAATGGTTCAGAAAATCTTTCGACATATACAGAGTCTTTTTACCAGCCATCCTCGCAGCACCCTCAGTAGCAGCAGCAATCGCCTTTAAAAACATCACCATCAGAGACTCCATTTATTTCGGAGGCATAACCGCCTTCCTCGCAAACTTCACCCTAACTAAAAACTCAAAACTCATCGGACTAAAACTAAAAGACCTCGAAAACATGGAAATGACCATCGTCGTCCTAAAAAGAGGAAAGGAAGCGAAAATGGAATTCCATCCTGACCTAGAAACAGAAATAAAAGAAGAAGACTTCATAATATGCATAGCACCAATAAACGTACTAAAAAAAATCGAACGCCTTAACCACCCAAAACAAAAGACAATCCATTCTTCTTCTTTTAATACCCCATAGGCAACCCATCACCACGAACGTCGCACACTCCAACTCTTAGTTTTTTATTTTTAATTAGAACTCCTTGTGCAACACCAGTCCTCCCAGGATAAGGAAGCCTTTGAATATCATACCCTGATCTTGGATGTTTAATTCCATCTTCGATCAAAATATTATTGTTACCATTCCATAGAAAACGTGGATGTTCAATTGCCTCCCATAAAGGCATTTTGTAGTCAATCAAATTACTGACCAAAAGAGCATGTTGCTGAGGTCTAAACTCTCCACCACTAGCACCAAGGGCGGCAAACACATCACCCTCCTTTTCCAAAAGTAATGAAGATAGAGTGTGGACCGGCCTCTTACGCGGTGAAACAACATTCGGACCATCAAACCTGAAATAAGAAGCACGCCCATTAAGCGGAACACCCGTATTCGGATCAACCAAACCAGAACCAAACGCATAAAATAAACTCTGAATAGCAGATACCACATTACCTTCGTTATCCGCTACTGAAAAGTATGTTGTATCCCCTCCAAATAACGTGGTATCTACTTTATAATGCAATTTTTCTTTAACTAACCTTTTAGCATATTCTTTTGAAACAAAATCACTCAGAGGAATATCCACAAACCTCGGATCACCAAGCTTCCTATCCCGTTCCTCATAAGCAATTCTCGCAAGTTCAACACTCAAAATCACCCTATGAGCCGAGTCTGGAGGATGCTTACCAATATCATGATTTTCCAACATGTTTAAAATAAGCAGAGCAGTCGGCCCCATCGTGGGAGGCGGCATCTCATAAACAGTTACCCCACGATAATCCGTAGAAAAAGGGTCAAACCATTCCGGAGAATATGCTTCGAAATCCTCTACCGAAAACACACCGCCTTGACTGTTTACATATTCCACAATCGATTCCGCAATTTTTCCTTTATAAAATCCATCCGATCCCTCCTCCGCAACCTTGCGAAGAGTTGCTGCAAGTTCTTTTTGTACTAAATATTCACCAATATCCCAACTATTCTGATTCTTAAGAAAAATCTTTTTAAAACCCAAGTCATTCTTTAGTTCCTCTTTCAACACTCTGAATGCAAACGATAAGCCTCGGTGTATAGGAAACCCTTTTTCCGCATATCCAATTGCATCACTTAATAAATCATCAAAGTTAGAAACACCAAACCTCTTATGTAACTTATAAAGCCCTGCCACAAGACCGGGAACAACTATCGTTAACACCCCTTTCTTCGGCATTTTAGAAAAACCCTTACTCTTCAAAAATTCTAACGATAACTTGCTCGGAGCCCAACCACCCGCGTTTATCCCATATATCTTGTCATCGTCATGCAAATATACTAAAGCAAAAAAATCACTACCAAGCCCACCAAGATGAGGCTGCAAAACCGTTAAAGCAAAACTTGACGCGATAGTAGCATCGATTGCATTTCCTTTATTCATCAAAACCTTAAGCCCAGCCAAAGAAGCAAGAGGATGCTCAGATGCAACAACACCATTCGAACCCATAAACGGTGTCTTATACAAAATAATCACCACTTTTAATATGATATACCCAATCTCAAATCTCACCGAGTTTCGAAAGTTCATCTGGGAGATGATCAATGCCGCCAAATTCTCTTACAGTGATAGCCTTTATTCTTCTCCGCAACTCCGGTTTAATATAAGGATAAGTCATTTCCTCCTTTCCTCCGATACTTTCACAATCATCTTCGATTAGAACGTCCGGTAATAGTCGTTCAGTAACATCTTTATACTGTTCTCCGGGTTTACGAAAGAATATTTGCCCTTCAGGGAATTCATGTTTTCTGAGAACTTCTTGTATCTCTCTGATCTCATGCTCTATAGTTCTTGAAGTTAAATACATGATCTCTGCACCTTGTTTTTTCCAGTTTCGAAGTTTGTTCGCAGAGTTACTTATTGGAATGTATTCTTTCCAGTTAGAGAGTGTGGGATCTTTCCCTTCAAGACTTTGTTTTACGATTTCTTCCCTTGAAAGACCTTTTGTACTTTTATGCATGATGATTGTTCCTTCTGTGAAGACTAATAGTTTCATCTTATCTCACTTTTCGTTTTTAACTGTGATTGTAATGTTTCCTTGTAGGTTGAAATCTTTATTTTTCTTCTTCTTTGTAGGTGTTTGTGTAGGCGAATTTTTCTATTGGTGTTCTTTCCGGTCTTTGTTTCTCTATTTGTGCTTGTTTTTCTGTGAGGTTGGGTTTTATGGTTTCTGATCGTTTACCTACTATGACTAATGTGATTAGGAGCATGTCTTCGGTGATTCCCAGCTCTTCTTTTGCTTTTTCTTCGTCGTATCCTGCTATGGGGTGTGCTACGAGTCCTAGTTCTGTTGCTCTTAGTATGAGGAAGGCGGTTGCCATGCCTGTGTCGAAGAGGTAATATTCTCTATTTCCCACGATGCAGTCGTATTCTTTTTTGCTGACTACTGCTATAATCATAGAACCATTTTTTACCCATTCGTTGGTTTTCGGCAGAGTTTTATATAACTTTTCTAAGGTTTCAGAATCGTGCACGAAGACATATCTCCATGGTTGGTTGTTAAAGCAGGAGGGTGCTAGTTGGGCGCTTTGCGCTAGATCTTTTATTAGTTCTTCTGTTATTTCTATCGGGTCTAGGGAGCGGTATGCTCTTCTTTTATTTATTGCTTCTTTTACATCCATTATCTTCATATCTCCTCCATAATTTGGTAATTATGCCCTTTTTATTCTAATTTGGTTGTATTTTACCTTTTATTGTATTCCTTCTAGTTTTTCTTTTACTTCTTCTGCGTGTCCTTTGACTTTTACATTTGGCCAGATGTAGGCGATTTTGCCTTTGGTATCTATGAGAAAAGTGCTCCTGATGACTCCCATGTATTCTTTTCCACGCATTTTTTTAAGCCCCCATGCTCCGTATTTTTCTAAAACTTTATGCTCAGGATCACTTAAGAGTTTGATTTTTAGTCCTTGTTTTTCGATGAATTTTTGGTGACTTCCGCATGAATCTGGGCTGACGCCTAAAACTATTGTATTTAGTTTCTCGTAATCTTCTAAATATTTGGTAAAAGCTATTGCTTCGACTGTGCATGTTTTTGTGTTGTCTTTTGGGTAAAAGTAGAGAACTATGTTTTTGCCTTCGAAATCTTTTAAACAAGTTTTTTTCTCATTTTCGTCTTTTAAACAAAATGCAGGTGCTTTATTACCGATTTTTAACTCTTTTCCCATCATTTAAACCTCCATATTTCGCATAACGTAGTTTACCTTTGCGAATTTTAAAATTATTCAAATATTTTTTGTAAGAGATGGACATCAAATAACTTACCGAATTTTCTTCCTACTTCTTTCATTATTCCAATGTAGTTAAACCCATATTTTTCTAATATATGGATGCTCTGATCATTTCCCTCCGTAACTCTAGCAATAATCGTGTGGAGACCTGCAGCTTTCCCTTCCCTTAAAATTGTCTCTGTAAGTTTTTTTCCTATTCCCCTTCCTCTGTATCCTTCCTCTATATATAGAGATATTTCTGCAGTATCTGAATAGGCACATCGATCTGACCATTCAGAAAGAGAAGTCCAACCAACTACTTTATTATCTATTTCAGCAACTAGAATCGGGTACCTTTCTCCATGCTTTTCAAACCATTCCTTCTGTTCCTCAATTGACTTTGGCTTTGTATCAAACGTAGCTACTGTTTTAATAATCGCATCATTGTATATTTTGGTTATCGCTGGCAAGTCTTCTAATCTGGCTCTTCTTATTCTTATCATACTTTTTCCCCCGATTTCATCTATTACTTCTGAGTATGGGATTAAATTTGGAAAATTTTTTCGAATTACTATTTAAACCTGAAACTTTAATCATTTGGTTGCTTAGATGGGAAATGCTTTTTTATTTGTTTTTACTTTTTTGATTTGGTGAATGTTTTTGTTTAAGTTTAGTGGTGTTCCGCGTTTTAGAAAGTTTGAGACTTGGTATGATCGGACGACCTTTGAGCCTTGGAGTGAGGAGAAGATTCATTGGCTTTTTCAGAATAAGTACAGGCGTATGATAGTTGAAGTTTTGAGCAAGGGTCCGAGGTCTGAGGAGGAGTTGTTTGAGGCGCTTGTGGTGAGGAAGGAGCCTCTTTTGGCGGACCCTTCTAAGGTGAAAGTTTCTTTGAGAGTTCCGATGGAAGCTTTGAAAAGCCACCTTGATTCTATGGAGAAGTTGAGGGTTATCCTTAAGGGGGAAGATGGTAAGTATCGCTTGAATATAGTGTTGTTGAATCGGGAGGAAGTTGAGGAGTTGGAGCGGATAGCAGAAGATGTTGCTGAGAAAACGGCGTTAGAAATTTCAAAACATAAGGGTGAGTTAGAGGCTTTAAGTAGTGATAAGAATGATAGGTTGAGGGAGATTATTGATCCTTTGCTTGAGAAGGTTGGGTTTAAAGCTATAGAGCGGATTTCTCCCCATTATCAGTGGGAGAGATTTGCCCGTTGGGTTGAAGAAGTAGACCTTAATGAGTTGAAAAAATTACCTTCTTCTAGGAAAAATCGGGAAAAATCTATTAAAAAAGATTAAATTACACATCTAGCAGGTGTGAGCAATAGAGGGTAGTTCACCGTTTAATTCCTTTTCTTATTATTTGCTTGAAGATTTCTAGGACAGTTTTTTTATCTTGTTTTGGTTGGATTTGATAGACATCCTCTATGTTCATAGAACCGTCTAATTTTGAGAGGAAGGATTTTATACAATCATTATGTAGTTTAGTGTCATCATTGTTGAACTGGTTTATGGTTAGGGCGGTGTAAGGTTTTATTTTTAATTGTGTGAGATTTGTTAGGAGTTCTTGAAGGCTTTGTATAGCATCGTTTGAACTTGTTTTATCTGAAGTGACAAAGATTACTATGTCTGCACCATCTAATACCATTTTTCTTATGGACTGGAAACCGTTACCTCCTGGAGGAGCGTATAGGTCTATTAGGACGTTTTTTGTAAGGCATAATTGAGCATAATCAAACATGGTGCTTTTTGACTGGCTTATGAGTACTTCGCAAGCATCTTTCATTGTTTCAGTCAATGCGCAAAAAATAACTGTTTTCCCCACGTTTTTAGTTCCGTAAATAACAGTTTTTAAATGGAGTCTGCCTTGTGCATCGCGTTTCAAAAAACATCCCCTCAAAAGAAGTCTATTTAATTTTATTTTTGGTTTGATGGTTAAAATTTTTTGTTTTTAGAGTTTTTACTTATTTTTTATTCTTAATAAGGAAATTTTATGTTAAATTTTTTATGGGAAAAAGATTCTTTATTAATTAGAATGGTGAGCTTTGCATGTTATTCGTTTTTATAGTTTTTCTTTGGAGGGTAAAAGAAATAAGGAAGTAAGATTAATTTATTAAAAAATATTTTGGTAAGAGATGGTTTGGTAATACAAGGTTTTTTTAATAATTTTGTAGTATGTAATATTGGGGTAGTGTGTTTTTATGTCGTCTTTTCCTGAGATGAACGAAGAAGAATGTGAAATGTATTTAGATGTGTTGAAAGAGGGCATTTTACCTTTTGATAGGTATGTTTCTCGGGGGGATATTCCCGATATAATTGATATTAAGGGTCCTAGGATGCGTTCGAGGATAGATGAGAGGATAGAGCGCACTATTCATTCTACGCAAGTGGATCATGCTACTAGGTTTTTACCGCTTATCGGGGCTTTTGGCACGGGTAAAACTCATCTTTATTGGGTTTTGAAGAAACATGAGATAGATCGTGCTAAGGATAAGAAGGAAGGTGAGCGTGTTGTTGTTTATGTGCCTTCTCCACCTGCTCCCGTGAGGATTTTTTTCCATATTTATACTTCTTTATGTGACGAGTTAGGTATAAACGCCTTTGAACGGGTGGCTGAAGAGCTTATAAGGAAGGCGGAGAGAAAGGGATTAAAAAGCAGGCTTTTCGGCATGGATCCCCGCCAGGCTATAGGAGAGCTTCTCACGGATTATCCGGGCACTTTTGCTGATTGTGTTAAAGTGCTTATAATCCTTTCAAGAAGTAAAACTAGGAAGTTTTTAGCTAAAAGGTGGCTTTTTGGTGAGACTTTGACTGAGGAGGATCTTCAAACGCTTGAGGTTAGTTCTATAATTGAGGAGGATGATGTTTGTCTTTCTATGATTAAGCTTATTGCGGAGAATTTGGGTAAAAATATCGTGCTATTCTTTGATGAGTTTGAGATACCTATGAGGATGCATGGTCCTGAGGCTGAAGCAAGGTTTTGGGAAACTTTGAAACGGATTTTTAATGAAGTGAAGAACATTTTGATCATTTCTGCTTGTTTAGATGATGTTTGGGATCGTGTTAAAGAGACTGCTGATGCGCCTATGAGAAGCAGATTGGAACCTGAATTGTTTTTACCTCCTTTTACACTTCAGGAAGTTGATGAGTATTTTAAGGAGGCTATGAGGATTTTCTGGGATGAGAATAACCTTAACCTTCCAACCGATCCTTTGTTCCCCTTGAATGAGGATATTCTCCGCATTGTTTATGAAAAGACTAACGGTAATCCGAGAAACACTTTGAAGCTCTGCAGGATTTTTGTTGATGAAATAATTTCTGGCGAAGTAAAAATCGAGGAGATAATGCCGAAAATTGAAGCGCCCCCTAAAAAACCAGTAGAAATAGTAGCGGTGAGACCATTACCTGCTCCTACCCCAGAAATAGAAGTAAGGCAACCTCCAACAGTTGCGGTATCTTTGGAACCTTCTCAAGTTCGCGCTGTAGAGGCTTTAATAGAAGAGAATGAGTATTTGATAGAGATTACGCCTTCTGCGGTGGTAGGCGCTGCTGTACAGGTGATTGAAAACGTTTCAAATCAGACCGGAGAAGCTGTAGAAATAAGTCTAGACCATACTTTTAAGGTGGAGGGTAGTGATAAGAAAATAGGCGCGTTGATTAGAAAAGGTGATTTGAAAGTTTGTATCGATGTACCGACCATAAAAACCTTTGATAAAAGCGGCGGTGTAGCAGCTTTTTACTCTGCAAAAAGAATCTCTGATGCTATAAATGAGCATATTGCCTCAAAGGCCATATTGATCGTTCCAAAGGAAACAAAAGGCGCAAAATATCAGTCTTTAATAGAGGAACTCGGAGAAAAAATTACTGTAGTAGAAATTGATCAAAAAGATGCAGAAAACCTCATAAAAACCTCGAAAACAACTATAAGCGATAAAGAACTCGAAATCGTAAAAATCTTATTCCCGAACTTTATCCCCCCTCCGGAAAACTAAATAAAAACCGTTTTTTATATTTTTAAATATAGATTGAGAGAGGTTTTTAACCGATATAATATCCCTAACCCTTTTTCTATCTACTTTTTTTGCTTTTTTTCTCTTTCTTTTTCAAATTAGAGCCATATAGGGTTTAAGGGCTTTGTAGGTTAAAGATGGAACAGGGTTCTAAGTTAAATATTCCCTATTTTTTGCCTATATTTATGCTATAATAAATTTATATACGCGTGATTTGTATTTAAAACGGGATAATAAGAAATATTGATGATTCGTGGTAATATAGAAAGAATTTAAAATTCACGAAAATGAAAATAATCGTTTCATCATTATAATACCCTCATGATCATTTTGTTATCATTATTTTGATATTTTTTCGGGCTATGGTGATCTATTTTGGCTGAACCTGCAGACTTCATGCTTCAGTTTGCCGCTGTTATTTTGATTGCTAAGGTGTTCGCCGAACTTGCAAAGCGCAATCATCAGCCCGAAGTTGTGGGGGAGTTGCTTGCAGGTATCGGTCTAAGTCTTTTCGCATTCATAGATCCTGATGAGGAGTTTTTCCTAATTTTAGCAGAAATTGGTGCAGCTTTTCTCCTATTTGAAGTAGGACTTGAAACTGACATAGAAAGTTTGATCAAAGTAGGAAAACAAGCCGGATTTGTAGCTATTTTAGGCGTTATTTTCCCCTTTATATTCGGCTTTATTATAGGTATTCTTATCGGTGAAAGTACTGCTGTTGCCCTCTTTATAGGGGCAGCCTTTACAGCAACCAGCGTAGGTATAAGTATCCGGGTTTTAGCAGAATGGGGACTTATGGGCACCGTTGAAACACGAACCGTTTTAGGAGCTGCTGTTATTGATGATGTCCTTGCCCTTTTTGTCCTCACCATCGTAATAGGCTTAGAAGAAAAGGGATCAGTTTCCCTCCTTGACTTGGCATGGAAATCCGCCCTAATATTAGCATTTTTCATAATTTTTGTAGGAGTAGGATTGCTTTTTATCTCCGAGATTTTGCATCATGTTTCTAAGATGGAAGCCAGAAGAGCAATCCTTGTTTTCGCCGTTTCCGCATGTTTCATCTCATTCTTCCTAGCCACATCAGTAGGCATTGCAGGGATATTAGGCGCATTTGTAGCAGGTCTCTTATTCGCAAAAACAGAACAACGCGACATAATCCAAGGAGAACTCAGCCCTATAGCCGACGTCTTTGTCCCAATATTTTTCGTAATGATGGGACTAAGATTTGATTTTGGCTCTTTACTTGATTTATTCATCGTAGCAGTCAGTATAATCATGCTCTTAATAGCGATTGTAAGCAAACTAGGAGGATGTTTTGCGGGCGCTATTATGGGCAGAATGACCCCAAAACAAGGAAGAACAGTAGGGATATGCATGATACCCCGAGGAGAATTAGGATTAATCATCGCCGCTTTCGGCCTATCATCAGGCGTCTTCTCCGACGAAATTTTCAGCGCAGTCCTACTCATGGTCATCGGAACCACCCTAATAACCCCCATACTAATCAAACAATACGTCATAACCCCCCCACCACCCCCACCACAAGAAACAGAAAAACCAGAACCACCCCCACCAACCCCACAAGAATTAGAAAAACTCAAAGAAATAACAGAAAAAATAGAAA
>JBHLKN010000013.1:0-33193 GCA_048886645.1 Candidatus Hodarchaeota archaeon
GGTATAGGAGAAAGGGCAGGAAATGCTTCCTTAGAACAGCTTTTAATGGCGTTATACAAGCAATATGGCATAGACAAGTATAAAATCCGACAATTAAAAAGAGCTTGCGACCTCGTAGTAAAAGCAGGATACAACATGGCAATAAACCACCCTGTAGTCGGTAGTAACATGTTTAAGCACGAGAGCGGCATACACTTCGATGGAATAAGCAAATCGGTTGAGTGCTATGAGCTCATAAGACCAGATGAAATAGGAGCCCAAATTAACGGCATACTTGACAGAGACGTCGTCGGGGAAACAAGCGGTAGGGCTAACATACTAGCCATACTAGTCCATTACGACAAACCTGTCGACAAAAATGATTTAATAGTGCAAGAAATGTTATCAGAAGTTCAAAGACAGTTCCTTGAAGGAAGAAAAAAAGCGTTCTCACCAGAAGATGTGTTACAACTTTATAACAACCTCAGAAAAAAGGAAATAAAAACACGTGTGGAAAAACTTTCAGTTTAGTGGCTTTTTTTAATTTTTTTTCAATTCAATCTTTTTACTGCCTTTTTTTAATGAGATTTCATAAAGTCTTCCAGTCTGTTGAAGGCTTCTTCAAGAGTCTCTATGGGGGGGAGAAAAACTGTGCGGAAATGATCTTTGCCATGTTCTTTTCCAAATCCTGAACCGTGCACGAATAATACTTGTTTCTCTTCAAGGACTTTGAGCACGAACTCTTTATCGGTTTTAGCACCTTTCAAATCGTGAATACGGGGGAAGGCGTATAGAGCTCCTTTAGGCTCTACGCAGGAGATTTCTTCGATTTCGTTTAAGCGTTTTGTCGTGTAGTCTCTTCTTTTTCTTAACTTTGAAACCATTTCTTGAACAAAGCCATGGGGTCCATCACAAGCAGCCACACAAGCTTTTTGTATGGGAGTACAAGCACTCAACCTCAAGCGAGCGATCCTCAAAATTCCTTCCCAAACCTCTCTCGCAACATCTAAGGGATCATGTAAATAAACATACCCCATACGCCAACCAGGGGCGAGATAAACCTTACTAAAACCGTTTAAACCCAAAACAGGAACATCTTTTGAAAGACTCGCAGCGCTTATACTCTGTCCCTCATAAACTAGAAGGTCATAAATCGTATCATTTAGGACTAATAGATCATATTCTCCTGCGATATCGATCATTTCTTTTATTGTTTTGTGGTTATAAACGGCTCCTGTAGGGTTGTTGGGGTTGATGATCAAAAGAGCTTTCGTTTTTTCACTAATTTTCTTCCTTAGGTCGTCGATTTCGGGTTGCCATTCATTTTCCTCGTCACAGGAATAGGAGACAGGAATCCCGCCCATGTACCTTGTAAATGCTTCATATGGCGAGTAAGTAGGTCCAGGCACCAGGATTTCTTCTCCAGGGTTTAGTAGGGTCGAGGCTACGAATATTATTCCTTCGCTCACACCAGTAGTGGCAACTACCTTTTCAGGGTCTATTTCCACGTTGTTAATTCTTTTTTCACGGTGAGCTATAGCTTCCTTAAATTCAGATAATCCTTCTGCAGGAGCGTAAAAGTTATATCGATTTTCGACGGCTTCCCTTAAAGCTTTCCTTATGTGTGAGGGTGTTTCAAAATCGAATTTATTAGGGTCGCCGATGTTTAACTTTAAAACCTCTTTTCCTAATTTTTCTATTTCGCGTGCATGGATAACTACTTCTCTAAGGGCAATAATGCAGTTATTTAGGCGTTTTGCAGGTTTAAAAACGTGTTTTAGTTCCGTCAAAAAGACCCACCTACAACTTGTGTAGTTTAATGATTGTTAACACTTACCTTATTAGTTTATTTGTTAAAATATTTTCCAGTTATTTTTGCGGAAGATTATTCTAATGTTTTACAGCTATTAAATACCATTTATAAATATGCTAGCAAAATAACTTACGGAAATGTAAATAAAAAATAGACCAGAAATTTAAGTTTTTCTCGAAAAATTTAGCTTTCACATATTAGCTTTACATTGTGTTATTTGGAATAAGATGTTTGATTTTTCAACTTATGCGTAATGATCTAAAACCCATTAATATCACAGGGATTGGAAATTTTAACCCATCAATTAGCAACTATTTCTCCGATGAAAAATCAATGATTGAATACACAATATTGTAATTAATCAAAAATTAAAATTTAGAGGAGGAATTTCCATAATGCAAAACGGAATATGTGGAATCGTCGGATATGGAGACTACATACCTCGATTCAGAATAAAAATCGAAGAAATTGCTAAAGTCTGGGGAAAAGAAGGAGAAAGAATCGCCAAAGGACTAGGAGTAATGGAAAAATCAGTACCAGGCTTAGACGAAGACACCATAACAATATCATATGAAGCAGCAAGAAACGCCGTAAAAGTTGCCGGAATAGACCCTATAGAAATCGGCGCCATCTACATAGGTTCAGAATCACACCCCTACGCAGTAAAACCCAGCGGAGCAACCGTAGGACAAGCCTTAGGAGCGGTACCTTGTATGACTTGTGCAGATTTAGAGTTTGCTTGTAAAGCTGGTACTGCGGGAATACAGATGTGTATGGGATTGGTGGCGTCAGATGAAATAAAGTACGGCTTGGCTATTGGGGCGGATACGGCTCAAGGAAAACCAGGCGATGCTCTTGAGTATACGGCTAGTGCTGGAGGGGCTGCTTATATAATCGGGAAAACAGGGAGAGACGACTGCGTAGCAATAATCGAGGGAACTTTCTCATACACGACAGACACGCCTGACTTCTGGAGACGAGAAGGAGCAGACTTCCCAATGCACGGAGCAAGATTCACAGGGGAACCAGCATACTTCAAACACGTAATAGGAGCAACAAAAGGGATGATGGAAAAAATGGGCACTACGGTCTCCGATTACGATTATTTCGTCTTTCACATGCCGAATAGCAAATTCCCCTTGCGTACAGCCTTAACACTAAATATGCCGCCTGAGAAGGTGAAAGAGGGTTTGGTTGTTCGGTATATAGGTAACACTTATAGTGGTTCTTCTCTTCTTGGGTTGGCGCGTATTTTAGATATAGCGAAGCCTGGAGAGAGGATACTGTGTACTTCTTATGGTTCTGGTGCGGGAAGTGATTCTTTCAGCTTGGTTACGACGGATTTGTTGCCGGAGAAGAGGAAGAATGCGCCGAGTGTTGATGATTATATTCGGTTGAAAGAGTATTTGAGTTATGCTGTTTATGCTAAGTATAGGCACAAGATTCGAGGAATATGAAGAAAAAGAAAGGAGAGGTGTTGTTTTATGCGTAATGTTGCTGTTGTAGGTATCGGAATGACTAAGTTTGGAGAGTTGTGGGATTATAGTTTACGGGATATTTTTACTATGGCTGCAATAGAAGCTATGGATGATGCTGGGTGTAGTACTAAGGATATTGAAGCGTTTTATGTGGGTAGTATGAGTGCTGGTCGTTTTGTAGGTCAGGAGCATTTGGGTGCGTTGTTGGCTGATTATGCTGGTTTGAAGCACGTGCCTGCTACGCGGGTTGAAGGTGCTTGTGCAAGCGGCGGTCTTGCTCTTAGGGAAGCATATTTAGCCATAAAAGCTGGTGAGTATGACGTGGTTATGGTTGGTGGAATAGAGAAGATGAGTGATTTGCCTACTACTGAAGAGGTGACAACTACTTTAGGCGCTGCTGCAGATCAAGAATGGGAGACTTTTGTTGGTTTGACTTTTCCTGGTGCTTATGCTCTTATTGCGAAGGTGCACATGGAACGGTATGGGACTACTAGGGAACAATTGGCTTGTGTAGCTGTTAAGAACCATAAGAATGGGAAAAATAACCCTAAGGCTCAGTTTAGGCGGGAAATTACTATAGAGCAGGTGTTGTCTTCTGGAGTGGTAGCAGATCCTCTTACATTGCTTGATTGTTCTCCCATATCTGATGGGGGTGCAGTAGCGATTGTTGCTAGCGAGGATGTGGCAAGAAAGTTCACAGATACCCCCGTATGGATTATGAGTTCCGGTCAAGCAGGAGATACCATCGCCCTCCATGATCGTAAAGATTTAACGAGTTTGACAGCTGCAAAGTTTGCTTCTGAGAGGGCTTATCGTGCAGCTAATATAGGGCCAAAAGACGTGGCTTTTGCGGAGGTTCATGATTGTTTCACTATAGCCGAAATAGTTGCTACAGAAGACTTGGGATTTTTCCCTGCAGGTGAAGGAGGAAAAGCCGCAGAAGAAGGTTTAACAGAGGTCGATGGACAGATCCCTGTAAATCCTTCAGGAGGACTAAAAGCAAAGGGCCATCCCGTAGGGGCTACAGGCGTGGCACAAGTGGTGTCGGTGGTAGAACAGCTTCGAGGAGAGGCTGATAAAAGGCAAGTAAACGCGCCTGAGATCGGATTAACTCACAATATAGGCGGAAGCGGTGGTACATGTGTAGTTCACATATTTTCAAGGTGAGAAACTAAAACCATTACTTGATTAATGATGAAGTTTTTTTAAAGGAGGAAAATGTGAAATGGGTTATTTAGAAAGCGTGCCTCTGTTTTGGAGAAGGATAAAAGCCTTATACACTTTAACGGGCGTAGAATGTTCTAATTGTGGTGAAAAATATTTTCCACCAAGATTGATTTGTCCAGAATGCGGCGGAAAAGAGATGAAAGACTACAGGTTTAAAGGCACGGGAAAAGTTGTAAGCTATTCCATAATCGATGTACCCCCCCAAGGTCTAGAGTACCAGACACCCTATGGATTAGCCATTGTGGAACTAGATGAAGGTCCAAGAGTCACCGGTCAGGTAGTTGGCTGTACTCTTGAGGAAATAAAAGCTGGAATGAGGGTAGAGTCAACTCTTAGAATAATAGTTGCAGTAAATAAAGCCAGTGTTATACAGTATGGTTATAAATTCAGGCCAGAAGGGTATCCAGTAATCAATAGCGTATTAGAACAATAGAAAAACATTAATAAATTTTTTATCCCCCTTTTTTACCTTTTTTCCGTCTCTCAATGATTTTCTATCCATACTAGAGTATTTTTTTCACTCCATATACTTTTAATAGTCCCTTTTTTAGAACAAATTTTAAAAGTAATGGAAATAATTTTAAAATCAACAAATAACAAAGCTGAGAAACACTAAAGGTTTTATAAAAACAAAATAATAATAAGGTAAGGATTATGGAGGAGATGACATGACACTAACTTGTCCCAAGTGTGGAAGTAAAAACCTAAAAACAGAACAAGATAAAAGCAAGCCCCTAACCTACAGTGGACACGTCCCTGTTTATAAGAAACTGTATGTTTGTAAGGATTGTGGGAATAGGTTTGAGTGAGAAGAACGTGGTTTTCGATAAACGTTGAAGATGCGGAATTAGTTCTTTTATGCTGTTCTTTTCCTATATCTTTTCTATTTTATTTTTCAGTAGTGTTTTTTTTAGGTGAGTCTTGGTTCTTTTTATGAGGCGTATGTGACTACTTTTTTCTTCTTCTTTTTTTGTTTTTCTTTTTCTTTTTGGCTTTGTGTTTTTTCTTCTGTTTTTTCTAGTTTGTCTTGGTCTTTTTCTTTCTTTTTTGTTCTTAGTTTTCTAATTTCTTCTGCTAGCCAGAGTTCTAATCGTCCCCATTCTGATGTTTTTCGTAGTTCTTCAAGGTAGGCTTTTGCTTCTGTGTGGGTCATTTTTTTCTTTTTTAATTCTTCGAGTTTTTGCTGGATTTTTTTGTCTACTTCTTCTTTTTCTTTTTCTGTTAGTTGGATGAAGTAGCGGGTACGGACTTTTTCTAAAACGGATCTGAATTGCCGTATTAAACATACCATGGTTTTTCCAAGCCTTAAAACAATCTAGTCCTAATATTTGGATGTTCTTTATCCTATATGTGTATATCTTGTGTTCTTTATATAACCATGTTTTTTATAAAATATGGGTTTTTGTAAGGGATAAAATCTTTTATATGGGATGTAGTATTTTTCTAAAGTTTGTGTTTCAGGTGGTTGTATCGGGTTGAAGCTTCTCTATTTGGTTTTAGATGGTGTGGCGGATAGGATTAATGGGAAAACATCTCTTGAAATTGCTGAAACTCCTGGTTTAAATGAGTTGGTTTCGAAGGCTAAGTGTGGTCTTCAGTATTCTATTGGAAAGGGTATTGCTCCTGAAAGTGATGTGGCGGTTATCTCAATATTGGGGTATGATCCGCATAAATACTATACGGGTCGAGGTCCTTTAGAGGCTTTAGGGGTCGATATTAAGATTAAAGACGGTACTGAAGTAGCTTTTCGCGCTAACTTTGCTACGGTTGATGCAAGTTCGGAGGAGCTTGTAATACTTGATAGAAGGTGTGGTAGGGATCTTTTATCGGAAGAGGCAAAGGAGCTTGCAAGGGCTGTGGACGGTCTTGAGTTAGGGGTAGATGATGGTTATGTGCGGGTTCAATCTACTGTAGGTCATCGGGGAATAGTTGTTGTTGGAAGTGAACTTGGATTGTCTGATAATGTTGGTAATACGGATCCTGCATACGAAAGAGTAGGAAAAATATCGACAGCTAAAGAAAGTTATGAGAACAAGGTTTCTTCGTGTGAGCCTCTTGATGATACTCCTGAGGCTAAAAGGACTGCAGAACTTGTAAACATTTTCACGCGGAAAGTTTTAGAGATTTTAGATTCTCATCCGGTGAATCAGAAAAGAGAGCGTTTGGACAAGCTTAAGGGTAATATTTTGCTTTTGAGGGATGCTGGGGGTTCTTTGCCAAAGGTTAAACCTATAAATGAAGTTTTTCAGGCAAGTTTTGCTGCTATAACGGAGATGCCTGTAGAAAACGGTGTGGCAAAACTTTTAGGTATGGATGCTGGAGAAGTGTCTCCTCCAACCAAAAATAAAAAAGCAGATTTAGAAGAAAGGCTTGAAAGGACAGAAGAGCTCTTAGAAAAATACGATGTGGTGTATACTCATTTAAAAGGGCCTGATGAGCCCGGTCATGATGGAGATTTTGAGGGAAAAGTCAAATCGATTGAAGAGATAGATAGGTATTTTGTGAGGGAATTTTTAAAACATTATGATTTAAGCGAATTAGCAGTGCTTGTGACAGCAGACCATGCAACACCACCGGAACTAAAGGTACATTCAGATGATGCAATTCCGTTTATGATCGCTTACGAAAAACTGGAACCGGACAATATCAAAGAATTTAGCGAAAGGGAATGTATGAAAGGTTCTCTTGGTGTAATCGAGCACGGATGGGAACTACTACCGATGGTAATGAAAATGATCCGTAAATAAAGCAAAAAACCCGACCAGATTTTTCTGGTTATCACCTTTCTTCCCTTTTTCTACTTCCTTTTTTTATTCTCCCCAATTGTCCCTATTTTTCTTCATCGTATTGTTCTTTTAGGCGGGTTTCAACTTGTTCTAAAGAACCAAAACCCGAAGTACCTTCCTCTTCTATGAGAAAGCTTGTGGCAGCTGAAGCAAACCTTGTAGATTGAAGGACATCCTCTGACCAAAGGTGTTTAATGATAAAAGCGGCAAGAAAGGCGTCTCCTGCCCCTGTAGTGTCTACGACTTTTTTCGGCTTGCAAGGAGGGATCTTAAAAACGGTTTTTTTCCTTTCTTTGATATCTATAACTATGGATCCTTTGGATCCTCTAGTTATTAAAAAAATACCTTTCTCTTTCTTTTTAAAAAATTTGATTAACTCGTCTAAGTTGTTTCTTTTTATGTTTGCTATGGCAAAAGCTTCTTCTTCAGAAGGCGAAAGAATGTCCGCATAACGCATAATCTCGTCGAAATCTATCCCATATTCTAGATAAACAGTTCCATCAGGATTGATCGTTCGTAAAAAACCTTGGGGGTCAACGCCTATTAAAGGCCTTTTACCCACAGTTTCTCTTAGCCAGATTATAAAATAGGGGGAAATTTCATGCATAACGGGGGAAATTAAAAAGCTTTTAGCTTTAAAATATTTTTCTGGAACATCTTTCTTTGTAATTTTGTCTGCTGTTGTTATAAGTTTGGAGAACCTTTCTTTATTCCATGAATATCTATGAACAAACTTAGTGCTACGGGCTCCACGCCTATTAACTCCATTAATATCAATGTTTTTAGAGGTCAGAAATTGTAAATATTCCTCGGGAAAGTCTTTTCCTACCACACTAACAATGCCCACAGATGCTCCTAATTTAACGGTAGTCAATCCCGCATAAGCAGGAGGACCCCCTAAAAAGAGGGTTTTTTCCTCATTTTTTTCCTTTATTGTTCTTTCTTTGAGTTTATTGGTCTCTTCATAATGAACGATGTCAAGGCATAGGTGGCCCATAATCACGATATCAAACATTAACCGTTCCTTTCCTTTCTTTCATCTCTAAAATAAAAAGGGAAAAGTAATTAAACGAAATGGATGTTAGGCAGCGTTATAGATAATGATTATAAGACGAAAAAAATTTAATGATTGAAACGGATTTAACTTAAGGAGTACTTAATATTTTTGTGTAGGTGTAACAAGTGGGAGTCGCAGATTTAGATTCTGAAGTGAAAAAGAAATTGGTTAAAACGTTGGGCGAAATTTCTCGTTATTGTGATCTTGATGCTTTAGCGGTAGTTACGCGGGAAGGTCGGCGTCTAGCCTTTTTTGCTCAAAAGGGTACGGATCCTGATCTATTGTCTGCAGTTTCTGCGGCAGTTACTTCGACGGGGACTATGGTAACGGAACAGTTGATGCATGGAGATCTTTGGGAAGTGATTGTTAGGGGGGAGACTGGTTATACGATTTTATCTAGTGCTGGTGAGTTTGTGTTGATTGGAGCTTCAAGAGAGTTTTTCTCTATGGGATTAGCTGTCAGAGTATTACGAGAATATAGGAAAAAAATACAGAAAGTTCTTTCAACATAGGTGTAAAAATCCTCATTTAAGGTATAGGGATGCGAAATTTCGCATGTTTTTAAAGTTAAATTTTGTTTCTTTTTTTGTTTTGGTTAAAATATTTAAATGATGAGGCGAGATCAGTTTTATGTTATAGGTGTGGTTAATATTGCCTAAAAAGAGGAAGTCAGGTGGAAGAACTAAGGGCAAAAAAGGTCGCGGTTATACTGTTCAATGTTCGCAGTGTGGTAGGATGGTCCCCCGGGATAAAGCGAAGAAACGGACACAGGTTAAGGGTATGATAGCGGATCCTGTTTTTGCAAAAGAGTTGAGAAAAAGTGGAACCTACATACCCCGCAATATTTCAGTTAAATGGTATTGTATTTCATGCGCGGTTCACAGAAAAGTAGTAAAGGTTAGAAGTGAAAGTGAACGGAAAAGCAGAGATTCTAGGAGATAAAATATTTAAAAAACCGGGTAGAAGATTGTTAAAGAAAAGCAAATAACCGAAAGAATTATTTTTATATGGTTTATATTAAGTTTTAAGTTATTTCTATGGAGATCGTGGATTTTTTGGAGGTAGAAGTAAAAACAAGCAAAGCGTTAAAGCGTCTTTATAAAAAGACAACGAAGGAAGTTCTTTGGCTTTATATTTTACGATTGCTCCAAGAGGGCCCCCGATACGGGTACGAATTAGCCAGAGAGATAAAGGAAAGGTTTGATTTTTCGCCTGCTAGGGTGTCAAGTTATGTTATTCTTTATAAATTAGAACGGGATGGTCTTGTTTTATCGACGGTTAAAGGCTCGTTTATGGGTCGTCCTGATAGAAAATATTATGAAATTACGGAGAAGGGGGAGGAACAGATGAAGTTGGCCAAGGATTATTTAAAAGAGCTTATGCAAAAAGTTTTTGACAAAACAGGATAGTATAAAATTTAAGGACTGTTTTGTTGTGGGGACTCTCTTGGAATTAGGAGCTAATGAAGAGCAAATGATGGAGGAATTAGAAGGTCTCTTACGGCAAAAATCTTTTACAAGGGCTGCAGAAAAAGCCCTTCATCTTGGAGATAAGTTCGAGAGAATGGGAGAGAAAGAAAAAGCTTTACGGCTAAAAAATCAAGCGGTAGATTTCTTGCTAAAAGCTAGGAATCAACATATCGAAAGAAAGTCATGGAAACACGTTGCAAACGCTTCATTTCACGCTGCTAAACTTTTAGAAGATCTTGATCGTTCTGGTAAAGTTTTACCATTAATCGAGTCTGGGACTGCATATCTTAGTAAAGCTGCTGAAGAGTATCTCGTGTGGCAAGATCTAGAAAAGGCTACTATATGTTTTGTCGCTTTTATCTTGTTAAAAATGAGTTCGGAAGACTTTGAAGTGGAAAGAGAAGTGGAAAACTATCGGTCAAAACTCGGGATTTCAGAGCTTTCTCATCCGAAAGAAAATTCAATGCTTGAAATACCCAGAATTTTAACAGAAAGCGTTGAGAAAACTGACCTTGCTCTCTTAGAAAGAGCTAAAGGATTAACCTATTCTCTTATTAAAGATCTATGTATAAGCGAAGTCGGTTTATGGGTTTTTAAAAAGGCAGAAGACGCGTTTATCGTTGCAGAAAAACGGTTAAGGGAAAAAATAAAATTCCCCAATGTAAAGTTACAGGTAGATTTTCCAAATGAAATCATTCACGGAGAAGAATTTGATGTCGCAATAAAAATTGCCAATGAGGGAAAAGGAGACGCTAAGAACATGTATTTAGAACTCAATACAACAGAACCTTTAACGGCCATAGAAACAAATAAAGCCACCATAGATGCTTTAAACGCGGAAGAAACGATTTCAAAATCCTTTAAATTAACTACTACAGGTCCGCCTCCAAGTGGTGAAGGAGATACTGGAACAGAAATACCAATAACTGCAACAGTTACTTGGGAAGACATTTTAGATACTAAACATAGGATAGAATCAAGCCCCTCATTTATAACGATTAATGCTCTGAGCGAAACAAAAAAGCTTGAAAACATCTTAGGAGAAATGAAAGATAAGATAACAACGATAACAGCAATTATTGAAGAAAAAACGGTAAGAGAAGTAAACTCTCTACTCAAAAACATAATGAAGATCCCTGGATCATTAGTGGAAGAGGCGTATGAATCATTAGGAAAAGGAGAACAAAAATACGCAAACTACAAAATAAACCTAATTACAAAACTTTTAAGCGAGATTGAAAGCTTTTTAGAAACCCTCCCAACACCAGCCCCAGAAAGCGTAGAAAGCCTTCCAACTCAAGGTCCAAACGACGTCTAAAAAATAACCAACTCCTCCTATTTTTTACATTACGACAAAAAATGTTTATTAAAAAGTGGGAAGAGATAGCAAGCTCTTTTTCACAAAGCCATCATTGGTGAGCCTTCGAACTCAATCAAAGCTATTTTTGCTTCATCAACTTCCACGCCGAAAGGCTGAATCTTCAAAGGTAATGTCTCATGAAACTCTTTATCATATTTCCAAGGTCTCCAGCTTTCCTGTATACTAGAAACAGTAGCTTTATCAAGGTCTTTTTTCAGCGTTTCAATACCTTGCAAAGTTTCTGAAAGAAGCTGGCTTATTTTTTCTTTAACAGTTTTTTCAGAAACACTTGATCCCAAAGTTGCAAAGATCAACTCGCCATTCATCACACGAAACTTACCACTAGCACTAATTTTCGCTTCTCCTTTCTTAGTCGGTAGTGCGATCAAAGCTCCAGCCTCTACATTTACTGGAATAGTCATAAACGTGGAAGAAAACGATTTAATCTTCGTAAGAGGTCCTTCACCCCACTCTTGTAATATTCCCTCTTTGTCTACAAGAAAAAATAAAACCCCCTTAGGAGCTTTAACCATCAAAAGGAAATAAAAGAACACAAGAACACCTACACCCACAATAACAGGAACAAGCAATAGCAAATTCATTATTAAACCTCCTTTACATAACTAACGATAAAAAATTAAAAACTGCCTCCGATTATCTATCTAGTACTTCTTTAATACGAAAGAAACTACTAAAAATTTTTGCATGATAGGATTAACATCGAAATACTTATAATTATTAGATATTATCCGTGTTGTTATGCCGCGAAATACTCTTTTATACTGGTTTGGTTGGGTTGTTATTCTAGTTGGATCATGGTTTGTCCTCACAGCCACAGTTCTTAGTTCACAAGCGACCAATATACTCTCTTTTTCAGCCGATTATTCAGCTGAGTCAGAGATCAATGATGCTGGTTGGGATTTGCTCCGAGCGCTTAGCGCAATTTTTGGCGGAGCAATGATTGGGTGGGGTATCACTATACTTTACATAGCAGAAAATTACACCCGTAATGCACAAAAATATCTAACTATTGCTTTGCTAGCTTGGTTTATTACAGATAGTATCGGTTCATTAATGAACTCCTTAGAGTATAACGTTATTTTAAACTTAGGCTTTCTAATACCAGGGCTGATAATATTATATTGGCCCAATTTGAGAGGACAACCATTAAAAGATTAATTGGCAGATCAAAATCAGGGAAGATGGCGGGCCCGATGGGATTTGAACCCACGACCCCCTGCTTTACCCCGATGAGAACGAACAAATTTGCGATCATAGGAGGCAGGTGCTCTTTCCAAGCTGAGCTACGGGCCCAATCACCCTCTTACTTAATCACACAAAACTGCTTAAAAATATATACCTTTTAAAAAAAGCCTTAAAAGCAGAAAAAAGCGATAAATAAATAGTGGCGAGCCCGAAGGGATTTGAACCCTCGACCTCCTTAGAGTACGACCTTCACGTCCGTATTGCTCCGAAGGCAGGCGCTCTATCCAAACTGAGCTACGGGCCCCAAAAACATCATTCACAAATTAAAAGTTTAAAGTTTTGCATAATTTTTTCTTTACATTCTTATAAGAATAATCTTATAAGAATATTCTACTGTTTTAGTACGTTCTTGGTCTAAATCTGTTGTTTTGGTTTAGGGTGTTTTTGTTTTGTCTGGTTCGTATAAGCCTTTTAGTGATGTCAAAGAAAAGATACTTGAACGCGTTAGAGAGGCTTTTGAAGGGGAAGAGTGTACTTTAGAGGAGACTGATCCTAAGTTTGGGGATCTCAGCTTGAAGGTTTTTGAGCTTGCTAAGCGTTTGGGTATGAAGCTTGAAGAAGTTGTGGGAAAAGTTGCTTCTGTTGTTTCTGACTTGGAAGAAATTGCAACGGTTGAAACTGTTGGTGGGCATGTTAATATTCGTTTAAAAAGGGATGATTATGCTTATTCTGTGTGTAGTTTTGTGTTTGAGAGAGATGATTTTGGCGTAATTGATGAGATTAGGAAAATTTGTGAAAGGGTTGTTGTTGAACATACGTCGGCAAATCCCAATAAACCTATGCACATAGGCCATTTTAGAAGCGGGGTAATTGGGGATGTTTTCGCTAATCTTTTAGACTTTTTCGGTTGTCAAGTTTCACGCAGGTATTATATCGATGATTTGGGGGTGCAGATGGCCCCTCTAGCTATAGGATACTCTCTTCTTAAGGGGCATGGTATCTCTTTTGGTGGTGCTAAGCCTGATGTTTGGTTGGGGAAAGTTTATGCTGTTATGAATAATTTTTTAGATATACAGCGTTTAAAACAGGATGTTTCTGAGCTCTTGGATAGGGACAAAAGGAAAAAAATCTTGGGTGAAATTTTTTACATTAACCAAGAGGAGTATTCCGCTATTTTAAAGGCGATTAATGAGAAGATCAGTGTTTGCGAAGAGGAAGAGGATCGTAGAGCTTTTATTAAACTGTTAGATAATGCTAAAAAGGTTTATGAGACGTTTAACGAGCTGAATGAGAGGATGCCTGTCCTCGTATTCACTCTAAGGAGTCTGGTGAAGGAGAGGGTGAAGGATCTTGTTTCTGAGTGTTCCTCCATGATTTTGGCTTATGAGGAGGGAAAAGATGAAAAGGTTAAAGCGATGTTTAGAGAGGTTACTTCTCTTTCGGTCGAAGGGCATAAAAAGACCCTATCTATGTGCGATATTGAGATGGAGGATTTTGATTGGGAAAGCGATGTAAGGTGGAGTGATGTTTTTAAAGAGGTCTTTGAAAGGTTTAAAGAGCTGGATTTATTGGTTGAAAAAGATGGAGCATTAGTTTTTAAAGCGGATGAATTGGGGGAAAAAACGGGAGCTAAAAAGGTTTTTGGTATTTCTGAAGAACTTGGGGATACTGTTTTAGTTAAAAGTGATGGCACTACTTTGTATGAGACACGGGATATACCGTACAGCATAATTAAAGCACGGAAAACCAATGCTTGCAAGGTTTTCAACGTTATAGGGAAGGCGCAAAAGCTTCCCCAGTCAAGGATAAAAGTTGCACTATATGTTCTTGGGTATGAGGATGAGGCGAAAAACCAAGAACATTTAGACTTTGAGTTCGTTCATGTAAAAGGCATGAAAATGAGAGGGCGTTTAGCGAGTTATGTGACCCCTGATGAACTTTTTGACATGCTTATGAAAAACATTTTAGATAAGATGAAAGAAAGACCGTATAGTGATGAGGAAAAACGTGAAATCGCGGAGAAAATTGCAGCAGCCTCTTTAAAATACGCTATTTTAAAGGTTTCTCCCACCAAGTCGGTTATTTTTGAGCCTGAGAAAGCGATAGATATCAAAGTTAATTCCGCTCCCTTCCTCATATATGCCTTTGTCAGATCGCTTGGCATAATGCGAACAGCTGAAGAAAAAGGCGTTATTGGGAGCGTTTCAGATATTATAGATTACGATTTAAAAGACGAAGAATGGCAGTTAATCAAGCTTTTATCAACCTTTCCAGAGACCCTCGAAAAGGTTTATGATGAACGTAGACCCGATGTTTTATGCACTTATGCTTTTGATACAGCAACCCTTTTTAACCGCTTCTATGATACCTGCCCTGTTGTCGGTGAAAAAGATCCAAAAATAAGGAGTGCACGTATGATCTTTGTAGAAGCTACCAACAAAATCATGGGAAGAATCCTATCCTTGTTAGGCATCAAAACGCCTGAAAAAATGTAGATAAAAAATTTATGATATTCTGATAATTAATTAAGTTTTTAATTTTTAGTTACTATGTTTCTACTTTGTAGGAGGATTCTATTTTGAGTGACTTAGTGAAACATGCAAACAAGAAAGAAGTAGAAGGCTTGATCAAGGAATATGATATGGTAGTAGTTGATTTTTGGGCTGAATGGTGCCCTCCCTGCCGAAAGATGGGGCCAATTTTTGAAAAGATAGCTGGGAAATATGATGGTGTTCTTTTTCTAAAAGTGAATACGGATGAAAATCCCGACATGGCTTACAATCTTAATATCAGCTCAATTCCAACGTTTATAATATTCAAAGGTGGAAAAGAATTTACAAGAGTAATAGGTGCTGCACCAGACAAGTTAGAAAAAGCGATATCTCAAGCCTTAAATTAATTTATTATGGGAAGATAACTTATGCAAAAATCTCTTAATAAAAAGCTTTATCTTGGTGGTTTTGTAGATTTTAGCACCGTTGACATTCCAGGAAAATCTTCTGTAGTAATTTTTCTCAGTGGGTGTAACTTCGACTGTCCTTTTTGTCAAAACTCCCATCTCCTCTCTCTTTCTTCAGGTAAATTAGTAAGTTTAGAAAAGATAGTTTCAATGATTGAGCAAAACTTTCTAATTGAAGCTGTTTCAATAACTGGTGGTGAGCCTTGTGCACAAGAATCGGTTGTTGATCTTTGTAGTCTTTTAAAAGAAAAGGGTTATTATGTTAACATAGACACCAATGGCAGCTTTCCTGAAATAGTGAAAAAGTTGATAGGTGTAATTGATAAGTTTTCTTTAGATATCAAATGTGCTTTTGAGCGTTATCTCGAAGTTTCTCGAGCTAAAAACTCTGATGTTGCCCAATTAATAAAAAACACTTACCACATAATTAACAATAGTGGGGTAGATTTTGAGGTTCGAACCACTGTTCTTAACCAACTTGTTTGGCAAAAAGACGTTATAAAAATATCAGAGTTTTTAAAAGCTAACGATTTCAGGGGTATTTATATCATACAACAATTTTTTAATAGTGAAAATGTGAGGGAGCCTTTAAGGTGGGCAACTCCTCCTTCTGTTAAAGAAGTTTTAGAATTAGCACAGATAGCCATGGCTAGAGGATTGAAAAAAGTAGGTATGCGGACCAGAGAGCTTGGATATCAGCTCTTAAATCCTTAGCTTAAGAAATTATGAAAAAACGATATTGATTTTTTAAAAGGTGGAAAAGATTATATCAAACTTTTTTGTATCAACAAAAATTTCCGCAAGACCTGTTTTAACTAAAAAAAGGAGGAGGTTCATAAGCTTTTCAGAAGATAAGTTATCATGATTTTTTAAGATGGTTTCAAGGCATATACAAAAGCTATAGTCGATTGAATTATACAAATTCGTTATTACGGTTTTTTCAAGATTTTCTTTTTTAATAAAATTTTGGAAGGAAGGAGAATTCAAATATAAATCAAAAACATTACGGCTTATACTCTTAAAAAAGTACTCTGAAGGTTTGTTAATAAGCTCTTCTGGAGATGGTAATTTTTCCGCTTTTTCAAGGAAGATATCTCCAAATATCTCCATCACCTTGCACTTGACTTTTTCGATGTTATTAACACAATCCATAACAGTTATAAAATCTTCTTCTAATTGTTCAATCAAGCATTTAAGCTTCTCTGTAACCAGTTTTACATGTTCTTTAGTTTTAAACTCCATTTCCTTTAATAAAAAGGCTGTAATAAGCTGTTTTCCTGCCCCCACTACAACCGACTTATCATCAGATCTAAATTCAAGCCTCCCAGAACGTAGAATAATGTGATCTGAAACTTGTTTAATAGCAAAAATTGCTGCGGAAGCTAAGTCTAAATCCACAGATAATCGTTCGGGGGACACTACTTTTAAAATAGGTATCCCTTCCCTTGTGAGGAGGAGAAAAGCCACAAAACTTTTACGAAATTCTTCGTCTATTGTTTCTATCGTCAAAAATACACCCTTCTAACCCTTTTCCCTTTTATAATATATGCACACAATCTATTTAATATTTTTAGATCAAATCCCAAACGGTTGGAACATCCTCGGGAGAAAAATTTTCTAATCTATGACGATCAATTATGGTACAAATTTTTCCTGTGGCTGAGTGTACCGACCCTGGAACCCTGAGAAGTCTACGTACATCTGAAGTTACTGGCTTATCAAGACGAGGATATCTACCAAGAACTATAGCCATAGAAACCCTTTTAGGATCTACATGTGCTGGAATAATTTTATAATAATCTTCGGGAGAAAAATTTTCAATTGATTCTACAAAATCAATAACCTTTTCTGCATCTTCAGGATGAAAACCTAAATGGGTTAAATCTTTTTTTGAAACGTTTAAAAAAAACGATTTCGCAATCTTTTGAAAAACCCTATCCCTTAAAAGTTTAGCATACTTTGGAATTTCTTCAAGTTTTTGACTTCTTTTCTCATCAGTTATCATGGTAAGATAGCTTACAATAGCTGATCTTTGTTCGGAATCTAATTCCTTAGCTACACTATCCCTAACCCAGCAATGGATACCCCTCCTCCCAGAAAAAACAAAAATAAGATCCTCAAAACCAAAATCTATTCTTAAAGTTTCATCCAAAAACAGCGCCGCATCCTGGGCAAGAGACCAACAATCTTCACACACCTGTTTTGAACCTTTACAATCACACCTTCTAACCGCATCATACGCATCCAAA
This sequence comes from Candidatus Hodarchaeota archaeon, assembly GCA_048886645.1. GTDB lineage: Archaea > Asgardarchaeota > Wukongarchaeia > Wukongarchaeales > Wukongarchaeaceae > Wukongarchaeum. The sequence goes on from JBHLKN010000013.1 coordinate 17,584, forward strand.
TCCACGTCAAAAATAAGTTCTCTATAAGACCAGTTTAATTTTTGGATAGGGTTTGAAAACGTAGGTCCCTGATCATAAACCGCCCCCACAAATTGTTGCAAAGGCAATTTTTCTATGAGAAAATTCTTAAAATCACTTAAAGTTTTAAAACTTAAATTTCGACTGAAAACGTCTTCAGATAGCAAAAACCCAAACTCTCGCCTTTCAAAATCTGTAAGCCCTATAGCTTTAATCAAAGGCTTTAAGTCAAAAATTGTTTCATAAAACTTTTTTAAATCTTCCTTATTCACCGTTTTCTCCACAAAAACCCACCGACTATCAACTTAAAAATCAATAAATGAGATCATTTTTCTTTGTTATTTTTTACTTTTAATAAACCCTCTTTTTTAGCAGCTTGATAAAACCATTGTAACGGGTGAGAAAGGTGTTTAAGAGGTTTATCGAAAACGAGTTGAAAAGCGATTTTACATGCCAGAATAGGTTTTCCTGAAACAATATCACTTTTTATTTTAGCGATAAAACTTTCATAATTTTTCAGGATTTTTTCTTCACCTGAGTGTAATCTAATCGTGTTTAAAACCGTTTTTTCAACCTCTTCAGGATCTTTATGGGCAAAAGTACAAAAATAGGACTCGGCAATAGTCTTACATTTAGGAGGAGAATAATCGGTCTTTGATCCCTCGAGTCCATACAAATGCCTTATAATATATCCAACTTTTCTCGTAAACTCTTCATAAGTAATGCCTATATTATCCACCGCTTGATCGTACCAAAACCTGAGCTGGTCTTCTAAAGACATACCTAAGCGTTTTAAAAACAGTCCCAGCTGAAACCTCTCACCATGCTCCAAATGCCCCTTTTTAGAAAGAATCATTATCAATTCTTGCATACAAGGCGGCATCAAGTCGACTCTGTTGAAAAGCGAAGTACTTGAAGGAATTTCGCCAGGCTCAAACCCAAAGTCAGAGCTATACTTTTTCGCAATTTTTCTCAGCTTATCACGAATAGCTTTAAGTTTTTCCTGTAAAGCAGGTTCCCCCGCCACACGATCCAGCAACCTTTTGATCTTTTCTCGAAGCAAAGTTTCGAATTTCCTTTTAATACTCCCAAAAAACACAAATAAAGGCGCAATAGCCCATCCTTTATACAGTAAAGCCCTTTTAGAACCTATAACATCGGGAACATCCGTAAAATATATAGCAACATAGCCAGAACTCTCCTCAATCCCTGACCTAAAATGACGGAATCTAGAAGGTATATGCAATCCAAAACGCTTCAAAATATCCGCCTCCCCCAAAACTTTTTGCAACTCTTTTATAGACAACATTTTGTCCTTTCCAAACAAAAACCGCATAACCTGTAACTTTTCTTTGTTAAGGGCTGCGCGAAACCGATACTCAAAAAGATCCCCCTCATTTTCCACCAACCAAGACGCTAACCTTTCATCCTCAGAAACGGCTAACCTCAACAAAACATGTCCCGCAAACTCTTTCTTAACAACGCCCATCCACTCTTCCTCAAACACAGTAGAAGATCTACGCAACAACCAACGCTCCCTCCGAGAAAAACGCTCAATCCTTTCATCTGCTAAATCCACCCACTCCTCAGGATCAAAATCCAACCCAGAAACACGTTTCAAAAGAAACCAGTCAGGTAAAATAACCCCTTCAGAAGGACCCATCTTAGCATCCACTTAAAAACACCTTAAAAAACAAACCGCTAAAACATCCCTAAAAATCAATAAAATACTGTCCACTATAAAATTCTACCCTCAACACTTAAAAAAGGAACGAAAAAACCAACAAAAAAGAAAAATAAAAAACAAAGTAAAGCCCTTTTAGTCTTTGGTGATTTTTTGCCAATAAAAGAGGTCTTAATGATTGGAAATCCAAAACTCAGAGAAAAGTCTTCTAAAATTACCGACTTCAAAGAAGAGCTTCAAGAGATAATACAGGACTTAACAGACACGCTTAAACATCTTCAGGAAACCAAAAAGATAGGTAGGGCTCTAGCTGCTCCGCAGATAGGATACATGAAACAGGTTATATATTATGGTCTTCCTGACAAACCTTTCCCAATGGTAAATCCAAAAATAACTTTCAAAAGTAAGGAGAAGTTTTGGGTTTGGGATAGCTGTTATAGTTTCGATGTTGCTTTCTTCGTACAAATACTACGTCATAAAAAAATAAGAGTGGAGTATCAAAATGAAAAAGGGGAGCTAGTTTTGGATGAGTTTTTTGGTAAGATGTCCGAACTGGTTCAACATGAAATTGATCATTTAGAAGGTGTTCTTGCAACAGATCACCTAACTGATGTCAAGAAGATCATATCAAGACGGGAATGGGAAAAAAGGTACAAAGCATAGTTATTTAGATTCCCGTAGAGAAATTCTAATTATTAATAAACATTTATTTTGTTTGGATTGCTCCGTACTTTATGGTGGCATCCACAAGGGCTTTAATATGTTCTGTAGGAGTTTTAATCCAAAAATCACATCCTGGAGACACAATATCGATACCCGCTTCAATAACCATTTTAACAGCTGCTTCTATCTTCTCCACAGGTCCCTGAAAAAGAAGAGTCTGAGAAGGAATATTACCCAAAATAGGAACTCCTGGTTTTATTCTGTCTATAACCTCTCTAGTTTTTATTATCGAGGTTCTCTCATCAATAGCTATGGCATTAGCTCCAGTTTCAACCATAGCATCAATTATTCCCTCAGCATTACCACAAATGTTGAGAATAGATGATTTTACGCTACTTATCCACTTTTTAGTGGATTCAAAAACAAAATCTCTATAATTTTTAGGCGAAATACAGTCAGTAGACGCTCCCCCATCGTGGAAAGTTAAAATATCCGCCCCTGCCTCCTGATACAACCTTGCTAGCTCGATATACATAGGGGTTACACCATCCATAAACTCGTGGATTACCTCAGGTTTCCGTATCATATCCATCATGAAATCTGTTGGCTCCATAAGATATGACGATATCATGGTGAAAGGAGGGTCAAAAAAACATTAACGGGGACAGTTCCTTCATATTTCTCTTTTAAAATCTTTATTGCTTTAACTATCATAGGAACCCTACCCGAGTTAGCGATATCTTTTGGTAGTTTTACATCAGCAAACTCCTTAGCGATAAACTTTTTAACAGAAGGCCAAAGGGTTTTACCTTCACGGTAATCTATTGGGGCTCCCAAAGTTCAGCTTCGACTAGAATATCGAAAGGGATCGAGATATTATCCAAACCGCACAACTCATGGGCTGCAGTACCTAGTCTTGCCATTTTCTCCGGGTCAAAATGAGAATCAGGCCAAAAAGCATCAACAGCCGCCATAAAATCTTCTGTATAAGTTCCCGCAGAATTCATACAAGGGATCTTATCCGCTTCATTTTTCCGCCCTTTTAAGAAGGCGAAAACACGCTCATAAGAACTCATTTCAGCCATAAATACCACTTAAAAACCATCATCTTAATTTGCGTAAAATTGAGTTATTTTCGTGAAAATAAAAAACTTTACTATTGGTTTAAGTTAGATTTATCTTTTGGATGTGATATGTAACGAAATAACGTCCTAAAACCAACAAACAATAGGGAAGAGTGAGATCGCTAAACTTTTACACTTATTTTTCTACCTATTCTCCAAGTTTCAAGTCCCCGTTCCATAGCTCTGAAACTTCTTCTATCGAGATTTTTGTATAGGATGCTCCGCATATTTCGCATTTTGCAGGAGTTTTTAGGGTGGGGTAGTTCACGTTAGAATTGTGACGGTGAATTCCGCTAACGCTTTCGCTATCAAAACTTCACCAACTCCCATTAATAGTCCTGTAACTATTCTGAGTAAATTGTTGCTCACCCTGTACTCAAATAGTTGCGTAAACCCATCTATAGCGCCTGGCAACATCAAAATTATGCCGACCAAAAAACCAAAAAAGCCAACATTTATCCATGAAAATAGGAGATATAGCATTGCCCATAAAGCACCGATAAGAATACCTGTACACCTTGCGCATAGAGGCAAGGGCTTACCTTTTATGTGAATTGTGCGTTCAGGAATCCTGTGGCAAATAACTATTTTGATCTCACGATTCCCGATTTTCAAAAAAAGTTATCCCCTACTCATTTTCACTTTCATAGTGCTAGTAAGATGGCAAAGGCGATCACAGGGATAAAGACGAGGGCTCCTACTTCATAATAGCTCATCCTGTGTGCTCTCGCAATGCCTATAGTCATTAGAAAGGCAGCCCAAATCCAAAACAGTAGTATAAGATAGTTAGTTGCTGTGACCACTCCTTGACCTTGCATATCTTCTATTGCGGTAACCATGTTTGGAACTATGTCACTCATACCTTCCCCCCTTGTAACCGTTACAGATACATCACTAAGTCCTAAAAACAGGATTAGAATGGAAAGCATTTCACCCAACAAAACCGGTATAAGAGAATAACCTACCACAACCCGTGTTTGAAAATAAGTCCCCTTACCACCTAACAATTTAATTATTAACCAAATAACAAAACTCCCCAAAAACAAAACAAACAAGGGCAGTAGCAAAAAAACCATAGACCCAAGAAAAATTAACGCCAGTAACGCTTTAGCTAAGCTAGAATTAACGCTACTCTGTTCCTCTGCAGTGAATCCAACATAATCTATGTCTATATGGTAAGCATATACTGCAGCTTTTATCATAGCCAAAAAAGCATAAAACAGTAGGATTAAAACTACCCCTTTCCCGTCAGGGTTCTCCGCAATCTCGGTCATCGTGTTCATAGGATCCATCACAACACCCTTGGCACGGCGAATCCTATCACGCATATAAACAGGAGGTCTGAACGTAACCTCAAGAAGACGGGTAAGATCGTACCCGCAGAAAGGGCAGAGGATATACGTGCTTGGCACGTTTTCGAAACATCGTGGACAATCCATCATTTCTTCGCTCAAAGTTCAAACCTCCGACCGAAAACAATATTTTATCGATACTAAACGTGAGTTTATCAGCGAATAAAACTCCACTAAGCCGATAACTTTCATAAAAGGAATACGAAAAGGAAAGTATCAATATCATATAATTGAAAAGAACAACTTAAGTTTTTCTCCATTTTTTAGTGTTTTTTTATTCTTTGATGATGAAATGTTTGTAAAATAAGCATTTTAACCAAAAAAAAGAATAGTTCTATGCTGTTACAACAAATAGTCCTATTACGAAGGTTATGAAGATACTTACATATTTTGCTGTTTTTTTGCTTACAGTGTAGCCTTCTTTTATGCCTTCATTAAGCAGATAGCCGAAAATAATTGTAGCGATTAAACCTATACTCTTAACTAAAATTTCTATAGATGTTGTCCATTTTACTTCGAAGATGCCCATTAATATGGCGTATAATAGGGCTACATAGAGCATTGGCATCATTGCATATCCTGATATGCTTGCAGAAATGTTTATGCTTCCTGTCGATTCTCTAAATGCTTTAATCGACGTTAAAATAAGGGCTGATAAAGCCATCCAAGCAATCAAAAAAAGAATCCCTACGAGGAATACCCCTGTAAAGACCATTGATGACTGTTCTGCTTCAAGTTCTTCTGATAAACCTAAAAAATCCTCTTCATAAAGCCCCCTTCCAAGACCTAAAAGCGCTCCTATTAAAAAAAAGATTATAGCGCTGCCTTTTGGGTTTGGTAGTAAAGCAGCTTCAATAATCCCTCTCTTTGGGTAGAAAAAAGAAGAAATTAGTCTGTTAACAACTGGTTTTTCAACTATATCTTGGATTCTTTCATCTGATAAAAAATACGAATCTTTTGATGAAATTTCCATAAAAAAACCTCGAGAAAAAAATGTCATAGTTTTATTAGCTCATTTTTTAGCTCGTTGATAGTTTTTACTACTTTTGATGAAGGGGAGTAATCAAGTAGTGGGATTCCTTTACTATCTGCTTCAAAGACCAAAGGGTCGTAGTTCAAAGTTACAAGGATCGGGATTCCGATTTCTTTTTCAAAGGATTGGATCTTTTCTTTTTCCTCTCCGTTTAAAAGTTTGTTCACGATTCCTACGATTTTTTTGACTCCTAAAGGTTTTGCAAGTTCTGCGATTCTTTTTGCTGTAATGATTGATTTAACGTTGGGTTCAAAAACCACTAAAAGTATGTCGACATTTTTCACTATTCCTCTTCCGAGGTGTTCTAAGCCTGCTTCAAGATCTAAAACTACAACTTCGTCTTTTTCTAACACGAGTTTTCTTAACAAAGCTTTAATTAGGGCTCCTGCAGGACACATGCAACCAGTACCTGCTACGCGGACAGTGCCTACTACTAAAAGGTTAACGTCATCTTTAGTGGTTACTCCAAATTTTAAGGCGATATCTTCTACTTTGGGGTTGAGTTTATAAACTCCTGCCTCACCGCCGACTCTTTCATGGATTAGTTCATGATTTTCACAAATCGGAACAATAGTGTTTGCTTTTTCGGGGGATAAACCTAAAGCTATTCCCAAATTCGGGTTGGAATCTACATCAACTGCTAAAACCTTGAAATTATCGCGGGCAAGTAAACGGCTTAAGGTAGCTGCAACCGTTGTTTTACCTACACCGCCTTTACCACTTACAGCGATCTTCAAACATATTTCACCTTAAAATAAGGGGTTTTAACTCCATTTTAACCTTACTTTTCTTTCAAAAACTCAAACTCAGAATGAGAATAGGTGTTATACGGGTGTTAAAAGAATGTTACGAAATTTATTATTATTATCTATTTTAAGAAACCTATAAGCTAATATAAGATTATTTTTTCAGGGTGAATATGGTGGATCCACAGACAAAACCTCTAATTGCAGGCACTATTTTTCTAAACGGTAAAGTTTTTCGGGCTGAAGATTTCTTCAAAGCCCTAGAAAGGGGAGGAGTAAGGATCACCGTAGACAAAGACTACTGTTCTATCGGATTTGAGAAGATATACCCCACTTACAAGTCACATCAAGAGATGGCGATGTCATTAACATGCCATGGGAGCCTTGCCCACTGTTGCCCCCTTGACAAAGAATGTACTGAACGTGATAAGGCTTTGGAGTTACTTAACATATCTAAAGAAGATTATGAACATTTGAAAGAACATTTTCATTTGAAACTTATTGCGTTTATTAAAGGATTATGGAGTCCTAATGGTAATGGACATGTCCAATCAAAAAACTTTAAGGAAGATGAAAAAATAGCTTTTAAGAATGATAACGTTGGGAATGAACTTTTTTACGACAGAGATCAAAAAAGAGATCACGTTTACGGATTAGGATCTTCTTCCCGTAATGTTGTTCGTTCACGTTCTTCTTCACAAAATAGGAGTGAAATTGAACCTGGGTTAGAGGATCTCTTTGGAGATCCTAAAAGCCGAAGAAAAATGAAAAACGACTCTACTACCCATGTACAAGGATATTCGCAGGAAATGTTCGCAGAAACAAGATGCCCAAGATGTAATACTAAATTACCTCCTCGGGCCGTTTTTTGCTCAGGATGCGGGATAAAATTATAAAAATTATACATAATAATTTTTGAAAATCTAACCTTCTAAGCCGTATTCCTTAATCTTCTTAAAGGAGTTATCTTTTTTCACTTGGAAACACTGTTTATTATGTTTTGAAGTCTTTTTAGCTCTTTTTCAATAAGATCTAAATCTTTCAGAAGAACGGAGGCTATATTTTCAAAATTTTCCACAGTGATTTTTTGATTTTTAAGAGCAACCTTTAGTTCTTCCAACTCTTTTTTAATACTATACCTCGAAGCTTCTAACTGTAAAATTTTCGAATATAGCTGATCTTCGCTGAGGGGAATTATGAAGTCAATATCTTCCTCCCATTCTGCTTCAGGAGCCTTTAATTCTGCTTTAGGGGCCCTTAGTTCTATTTCTTCTTCTTCTTTTTCGATCTTTTCTTCGTAACGTATTTTTTCGATTTTTTCTACTGCTTGAGTAGGCGTTGCTTCTAATATTTCGCCTTTTTCATAATCTTGTGTAACCATTAAAGGCTTGTGGAGGATAAAGCTTTGGGATAAATTTAAAAGATTCTTATCTTCTTTTCTGAACAATTTCAAAAAATAAGATTCTAAGTCTAAACTAGGCGCTACAGGTTTTCCAATCCCTACTTCTCTCTCTTCTACGGGCTCTATTGGCTTTGTTTCCATTTCATAATTATATCGCGCTGCCTTCTCTCTTATTTCTGGGATTTTTTCTACTTTTGCTTCTTCGGCGTAGCTTATTGGTTTTTCAGAGGGTATAACACCTGCTTTTTGTTGTTTTAATAACACGCTTTTTCCTTGAACAACTAGTTCAAACAGAGAATCAATCAGTTCTCTTTCATCTCTAAACCATTCAACTACAGGATTCCATTTTAATAGGGCATCTTTTGCTACAGATAACTTTTCTAAAAACTCTCTTGTTTCCTCCTCCCCAAAAACTAGGGCTCCTGCTTTTAAATTAGAAATAAGGTTTAATAACTTTACACGATTTTGCTCCTCTTCCTCTTCACTAAACTCTCCTTTAATCAAACTCTCATAAATGCTTTCTAAGGACGTTAAATTTTCTGAAAAAGAAGGATGCTCCTTCACGGAAAATTCCCCTTCAAAAACTTATCACGCTATACTAGCAAGCAATTAAAAATTTTTATTCCCCTACACTATTTATTTCATATCCCACCAGAAATTAATAATGAAAATTTAATAATAATTTTTACTGTTAGTTTTTAAACAAATTTTGCTATATCAAAATATTATATGTATATTATGCTTATAATTATTATATCTCATTTATTAAATAAAAATGCGACTATTTTTTAAACATCCCTCAAAAAATAACAGCTTTATAGTTGAGCAAACAAAAAATATGAAATGGTTTTTAAAAATAGTACTGTTTTTTAATTTATTTTCTTTTTTTGCTTTTTATTGCTGTTTTAAGCTGTTTTTCGTGATTTATGGATCATTTTCGATATTTTTCATCGAGTTCTTGGTTATAAAAGTGTTTATGAGAGTCCCAAGCGGGTTTCCCGCTCTGCTTGATATCCTTCAGGATAATCTGTGCGAACAAAGATTTTATCTGCATTAGTTTCTTTTTTCAAACTGGAAACCATACTCCAGTCAGAATCTTCACTTAGACCCCATACGAATAAACTGTGTTTTTTATCCGCTTTATTAAGATTCCTTGTGAACAACATTTGCTGTACAAGAATACTGTAATCGTTTGTACCTACATCAGGCAACATAGGACTCCAAGGCATTATGTGTATCAAAATGTGGTTAGTGATATCTGCCAACTTTGAAACATCTTGTCCAAAATGTTCTCTTGCTCCCTTGATAAAGCCAGTTTCCGGATCAAAATAAATGCCCACCAATACTTCCAAATCTGACTTAACACCTTTAACCATAGAAACTACTGTTTCAACAGCCTTATTCACGTTCTCAACACGCCATTCAACCCAGTTATCATAAAGTTCTTTATCTCTCAAAATAAATTCAAAAGAAAAATCCCTCTCTATCCCTGCCATTTCACTAAACTCTCTTCTACACTGGTCACAAAAACAGAAATCTTTGCTTGGATATCCTATCCCCTCTAACACAATACCATGAGTTGGAAAGTTAACTATCTCTTTAGCTATAGAGCCAAGATACCTCCAATAACTTTCCTTAAAGGGACACACATAATCCGAAATCTTAAATCCTCCACTCTTCTCCACAGAATATTTTGGATCCATCCCAAAGTACTTATCAACCATACCATGAACAACGCCATAAACCTTAATACCGATATCGTCGGCTATCCTTGAAAAAGTGCTGTAAAAATCTTGTTGTTTAACATCTGTAGGCGCCGAGCTTGATTTATACAATGCATAACCGCTTTCATGTTTGGCTACAAGAGCTATTTCATTCATATAACCGCCATATTTTGCCAAGAACTCGTTAGGAGTTTCTGTACTCGAATAAGGGTCGATTATTAGGACGCCTCCACGCAATAATAATTCCCTGATCTCCAATATTATCACCACCAAAAATGAAAATCAGAATAAAAACTCTTTATTAATAGATAATAACGCAACACGAGACTTAAAACTTTCGTGCTTTAAAGCTTTCAGAAAAAATAGAGAATGATTTTGGGAACAATTATCCGCCTAGCGTTCGTGTTACTGCAAAAAGCTTATCGCCATCGCTTATACCTACTTCTTTTAACGTGACATTATCAGGCTGCTCTCGTGTATGCCATGTTACAACTATGGTGCTTGGGGGTATTTTCTTCTTTTCGGCAACCATCTTCTTAATGTCACCAATAGTCATTAAAGGGTCTACTTTTAAGTCGATGGTGTCTCCACCAATAGCGCTTACGATTTTTACTTTCAAAAAGATCCCCTCTTAAAGTCCCATAAAAGTCTTTTAATTTAATATCGCCACTAAAAGGTATTAAACGTTTCTTATTATTAAGAATCTGTTAGTTTTTAAAAAATGTTTTATGGCGGTATCCAGGGTTCAAGATCTTCGGGTCTAAGTTTGTTACCGCACAAGGGGCAAACTTCTTTATCCTTAAGCCATGCCATTATGTGGTCTTCATGGAAAACGTTTTTGCATTCGGGGCAAACAACGTTTCTTCTTTCCTCTCCTTCTTCTTTGACTATGGGAAGCCAGCATATGGGGCATTTTAAAAGATCCCACTTCCATTCTCCGATGGTTTTTATTATGAGGACTACTTCTTCACTGCTTAAGGTTTCTTGTTTCTCGTCTTTAGTTGTTTCTTCTATTTCAAAAACTATGAGTTTTCCGTCAATTGAATCATTATTCATGATCTTTTCTAGCCCCATTTATCTCTTGTTTTTGGCAAATTATTTGCTAAGAATAAAATCATATCAATATTTTAATATACTTGCTATCACAAAAACTCTTTTGTTGTATTCTTTTTTATATTCTTTTTAAGGGATGGTTTCTCTTGAGCGAGTCTGAGGATGATCAAAAGATTAAAATTGGGGTTGAGGCTGTTAAAACTCCTAAGGGTACTGTACCAACTGTTAAGGGATTGCATAGTGTAGTTGGCGCTATTTTAGCTAAACATAAAGCTGATTTTGAGGGAGCTAAAAGCGAGATGTCGACTTTAATAGAGGATGCGTTTAAAAGGCAGGGTCTTCAAGAGCGATTGAATCGTTTAGAGGCTGAAATAGGTAGTATTAGAAAACTTATAGCAGAACAGCTTATATCTTTACAAGTGATGCGTGAAGATTTGAATGATCTTCTTAAAAAAGTTGATAGTTTAGGTGGGCGTGAAGTAGCCGACGAGCAGGATATAAAAAAGTTGATAGCTCAAGCAGTGAAAAAAATTGAAGAAAAAGTGGGAGAAAACAACAGAAGATTAGAGTTAAAAATTTTAGAACTGATAGAAAAATTAAAGTCTAAATAAGCTAAACTTTGCCTAATAGGCAAGATTTGGGAGATTTTCGACTTTTTAAAATGCAAAGGATTTTTTAATATATGAAACGTATTTAATATAAGAAAATAGAGATTTTGAGGAGACCTGAAAAACTATGGGGAAAAATTCTTGGCAGAAATCTCTGGATTATATTTTGGCGAGGGAAGCTCAATTAATGTATCAAAGGGCGCCAGGTTTTCACCCTGAAAAAGGTAACCTGAAAAAATGGGTAGGCGAACTTCCTGGAAGAGATCAATATTCGCACATAAAATTTAAGATAGAGCTCATGATCCCAGACAACTTTCCCAACGAACCTCCAAATTTAAGGGTTACTACTCCATGCAAGCACCCCAACGTTATGGATGATGGAACGGTTAGCTTACGGATATTAGACCAATGGAAGGCGAATTACCATCTTTACCAAATTATTAACGGTATTAAAGGCTTGTTTGCAAGGGCACCACCAATGCCTGCGGCTGCAATAACTCCATCTGCCAAACCAGCTCCGCCTGTTGCAGCTGAAACCGAAACTGTGATCGAAGAAGTCTCTATTGAGGAGGAGTCTGAAGCCCTCAAACAAAGGGTAGAGTTGATGGAGCAAGAGCTAGAAAGAATGCAGAAGAGTTTGGCGAAGCGAGATGAAGACCTTGCAATGGCTCGAGCAAAGATGTTTGTTCATAATATCCCTGAAAAAGGGGAAATAAGCGAAAAAAGCTTAGTTATGCCTGATTCTAAGATGGAAAAGGACTTGCTTGAATTAGAAAGCGAAAAAATAGCGATTGAGGACCTTCTTGCTTCCCTTGAAGAAAAGTTTGCAGACGGTGAACTCAGCGCTACAGATTACACAAAACTCTATCGACAGTATAAAAAACAACTGTACCTAGTCAATAAAGTTTTAGATGAAAAGCAGTCATAGAAAGCAGTCAGTTAGAGAAAGAAAAAGGAAAGTGGGGTAGTTTTTTGTGAAGGTTTTACGAGATCATCCGATGAAAGATGTTTGGTCTAAGGAAAGCGATCTTTTCGCATGTATTGCGACAATCGATTCTATATCTAGAAGTTTTGAGCGGGGTGAAATAGATCCGGTGATGTATAAAAAACAGCTTAGAGCCTTGATTAAATCTATATTCAAGTCAAGGATAAAGCTTGAAGAATTAGGTGATTGGTCGTTAGAAGAGTTTGTTAAACGGGAAAAATTGGGGGAAAAATATCCCTTAGGCGTGGCACGTTTAGGTTTTATGGAAGGCATAGATTTCGCTACCACCGAAGATTTTGGCCCCATTCTGCCCGAAGAAGAGCGTATGAAGTTCTCCCTCAAAGAGCTAAGTAAAAAACTTGCACCAACCGCAGACCTAGTAGCTAACATGATTGAACTTATAGACATTTTAAGGCTAAAAACTGTGGCAAGAATAGACATGATCGTACCTTTAATAGAGGAAACAGCCCTTATCTTAGACGGTTTTTCTGGTGTATTCGGAGAAGATTATTGGATTAAAGAAGAGATGGATAATTGGAAGAAAAAAATGGAAAAAGAAAAACCCGATAAACTGCTAAGCGATGATGACATAAAACGATTAGAGTTTGCAGCAGTGAGATGGCTTAACGATTTCCGCCAACGCTTAAGAACGCTTGGTTAAACGGGGGAATCCCATTTTGCAAACCCCCAATCTTGGAGCTCTCATGGAACTTCAAAAAATACTCATCGATCTTATTGATAAAGGAGGATTGGCTCTACATGCCGAATATATCCTCGAAGATCTAGACCAAATAATATTTCTTTCAAACAATATTTTCGGCCCTCAAAACAAAATTACCTCGGAGGCCGAACAACTTTACAAGAGGTTGTACAAGAAGTATCGGAAAAAACTTGATAAAAAAGTGAAAGCTTCAGAAGGAGCTGAAATTAGCTTAAAAGGAAAAAGTTGGCTTAATATTTTAAAACATGCTTTGTGAAGAGGAGATAGTGATGGGGTTACGGGAAATAGAAGAAAAAATCCGCGTAAAGGCCGCGTATAAAAAGAAAAATGTAAAGCTCATGCTCGAAGAGTTAGGGACCCTACTTGAGAGTATGAAAGAACTCAAAAAACGTGTTAAAGCCTTTGAAGATAAGTGGGGTAAAGATATCAAAGAAGATAGAGAATTTTACGAGAAAATGGCCGAGATCAGGGAAGAGCTAGGGCTACCAGAAGAGGTCGGCGTCTTTAAGTGGAAAGAAAAACCAGGCACTTTAGAAAAACTTACGGGTAAAGGCAGCTTTTATGATCAGCTTGGAGTAGAAATCCTAGAAATGACCAAGGAACTAAAAGAAGAAAATGGAGGACTCATGGCCTTAGGCGAGGTTGTTCTTGAAACCAATAAAAGAAGGCCGGGAATGGTTGTAGCGCCAGGTTACATAGTGAAAGCTGTCGAAAAGTTAGCAGATGAAAAACTCATACCTGGGATAAAGAAGTTAAAATCTGGCGCAGAAATTGTCGAGTTCTTCCCCGTAAGTATGACGAGTGATGGAATGGAGATCTTAAGCATTGCTGCGAAAACAGGATGGACTACCTTAGAACAAGTAATTATAAAAACGGAATGGAACAGAGAAAGGGCAAAAAGGGCATTAGAAGCCTTAAAAGACGCGGAAATAGCAAGGGTGGATAAAAGCTATTCTGAAGGAGAAAAATACTACTTCCCTGGATTAGGAGGCCACTAAAAAAGATTCAATATCTTTCAACGATAACAATAAATGTTAACTATTCTTCCCTCCCATTTTCTTTCATTTTTTCCTCCTTATTTTTCATCATCATGTAGGGTTTTTTGTGAGTAAACTTTATAACGATTTTTTAACAAATTTTTAAAAATATAGGATGTCTTTGATCGGTGGAAGAATGGTGATGCCCTACCAATTTTAATTCCTGTAAAACAATATTTTGAATTTAAACAGAGTGTTTTTTCTCTCGATTTTTCACAAACAAACATTGCCTTTTTTAAGTCGTTTTTTGTTTTTGGCTTTTTTAAATTTTTAAAATAATTAAACGAGGGGTATTTTTGTATGTCTTCGAAGGATGTAAAAACGGTCGAAGTTTCTATGAAAGGAAAAAAAATCATGGATTTCCTCCTTAAAGAAGGGAAAAGCGCTCAAAAGTATGTTGTGGGAGAAGTTGCAAAAGGGTTAGAGGAAGACCCTGAAAAGTTGATCCCAATAATTTCCGACCTTTCTAACAAGGGATTGTTAAAACTTTTTTCCGAGGAGGCTGAACGAGTTGAGTTAACCTCTGAAGGTCTCCTTTATGCTAAAGATGGTTTACCAGAGTGGAATCTTTTAAAAATTTTGAGGGATAGAACGAAAAGAATTGAGGAAATAAGAGAAACTTTAGGGAAAAATGGTGCGAAAATAGGGTTAACATGGTGTATGCGTAATAAATGGGTTAAGAGCAAAAAAACTGATAAAGGCGCTCTTTTTTCTGTAACTGCTGAAGGGTTGGAAGTTTTAGATAAAGGATTACTTGAACAGAAGCTTTTAGAAAAAATTGCCCAAAACCTTGTTTATTTATCCGATTTAACCTCAGAAGAAATAGGAATAATAGAGAAACTTTTGAGCAGAAATTTGGTTAAAAAGAAGATCGAAAGGAAATATTCACTTCTCTTGTCTGAAGCTCTGTTAGAGGGAAAGATAGAGCCTATTCTCGTAGTAACAGCTCTAGATCGGGATTTAATTCTTTCAGGAGAATGGAAAAAAGCACGGTTGAAAAGGTACAACTTGTCCGCTAGACCGCCTACAACCTATATTGCAAGAAAACAGCCATATTTAGCTTTTCTAGACGAGTTAAAGGCTAAACTGGTATCTTTAGGGTTCCAAGAGATGACTGGTCCTATAATAGAGCTTGAATTTTGGAACTTTGATGTCTTATATCAGCCTCAAGATCATCCTGCAAGAACTTGGAGTGACACATACTCTATAAAAAAACCAGCGAAAGGCAAACTACCCCTGGGTGGAATAGTGGAGCGTGTTAAATCCGCCCATGAAGATGGTTGTGGAACGGGTTCTACGGGTTGGCGTTATAAATGGAGCCCTGAAATCGCTGTAAAGCTCATGTTAAGAGCACAAGGTACCAGTCTCTCGGCAAGAACGCTACTCAAAGCAAAGCCTCCATCAAAATATTTCGCCATAGCAAGATGTTACAGACCGGACATCGTGGATGCGACCCATCT
>JBHLKN010000014.1:0-32207 GCA_048886645.1 Candidatus Hodarchaeota archaeon
ATTTTTCAACAAAAAACCTCAAAATCAGCAAAATTTCATTTATTTCTAAAAACTAACTGATAACCCTGTTTTCATGCGTATAGATATTAAAACGATTCCCCCTCACAAAACAAATAAGGGTAACCCCTGAACGCTCAGCAAAAATTACGCCCGAATTTAAAGGCGCGCTCAAAGAAGCTACAATAGGAATCCCCGCCCTAGCCGCCTTAAGAACCATCTCAGCGCTCATCCTCCCCGTACTAAAAATTACAGTCCTCGAAAAATCTACTCCTTTTAAAGCACAAATCCCGATAACCTTATCCACTGCATTATGCCTACCAACATCCTCAACACATGCAATAATATCCCCATTCAAAGCAAAAACCCCAGCCCCATGAGTCCCTCCAGTACGTTTAAAAAGAACAGTATTTTCAGCCAACAAATTACGCATTTTTAAAACATCCTCCCCCAAAACCTCTGCATCAGACACCACTAAAGGTTTATCCAAACTATCAAGAAGCTTCAAATAATCACTACTCGACCCACAAGCCGTTGTAATAAGCCTCAAAACCCGCGAGGCCTTAGCACGCACAGAACCCTCCTTAATCGATAAATAAACATTATTATCCTCAACCCTCACATCTAAAACATCACTAACCGACTTAACAACCCCCTCAGAAAGAAGATGCCCCACACCCAACTCCCCAATAAACTCCGGCAAAGCGAGAAGCGTAACAAAATGCTCCCCTCCAACAAAAATATTAACAGGAACCTCAACAGCCACTTCATCCAAAACCTTTCTTTTCTCCCCTGTCCGAAAATTAAACCTAACGACTTTCACAGAAACAGTAAGCGAAAGAGTTTTACTCATAATTCACCCTCTAAAAAACCTTATAAAAAAACAAAAACATCCCTCCATTAAAATATCTTCGTATAAACTGTGAAAAAATAGTAGAAGTAAAAGGGGGAGGGAGGGCGCACCTGGAAATAAAAATCCGCCTATAAAGCATCAACTAGGTGCGCCATGACAAGTAATATAATGTTAAATATAAAAGTTTTATGGTATCCTTCTTCGCTATTACGAAGAGCATTCCTGAAAATAAAGCACAAACTTCGAGTTTCGGCGTTTTAACAACCTATTTAAATCGTTCAAATACTTTACTACAACTTACACCAGTTTACAACCTAGCCCCTTTAAGCATCATTCCAAAAGCTTTTTTGCCTCTTCTTCCGGCATCTCATAACTATGCTTCTCATTCGGAAAACTCCCCTCCAACACCTCCTCTTTATACTTCGAAACCGCTTTTTTTATCTCCTCCTTCAAATTAGTATACCTCTTGGCAAATCTCGGTAAAAACCTCTCAAACAAACCTAACATATCATGCAAAACAAGCACCTGACCATCACAATAAACCCCCGCTCCAATCCCAATAGTAGGTACCTTTAACTCCTCTGTAATAATCTTCCCAACCTGCCACGGAACACTCTCAACCACCACCGCAAAAGCCCCCGCTTCTTCTTGCCTCTTCGCCTCCTCTATAACCTCCCTAGCCGCTTCCACAGTCCTACCTTGCACCTTAAAACCACCCAAAGCATGAATCCGCTGAGGCGTCAAACCCACATGCCCCATAACAGGAATACCCGCATCAGAAATCGCCCTTATAACCCTATCAGTAACCTGGCCCGCCTCCACCTTAACCGCCTCAGCACCCCCTTCCTTAACAAACCTCCCCGCATTCTCTATCGCCTTCTCCTCACTAACATTAAAAGACATAAACGGCATATCCCCCACAAGAAGCGCCCGCTTAACCCCCCTCCTAACCGCTTGACAATGCCTCAAACAATCCTCCATCGTAACAGGAAGCGTAGTATCATAACCCAAAACAACCATCCCCAAAGTATCCCCCACAAGAACAATATCTACACCAACCTCATCCAAAATCAACCCCGTAGGATAATCATAAGCAGTCAACATCACAATCTTCCTCCCCACCCTCTTCATCTCCTGCAAACTCAAAACAGTAACCTTCTCCTCAGAAAAACTCACAACCACACACCATCCAAAAAAACAAACTAAAATTCTCAACCAACCAGTTAAAGACATTTTCTACTTCTTTTGAAATCTTTTTAATATTAATTCACAAGAGTATTTAAAAAAGAGGATGCAAAACTTGAAACCCTTCCAAGAACACTCACAAACACCCCTCATAAAAGTAGGAAAAACCATTCTCCCAAGCGTCCTAATCGGCACATCACCCTTTTTCGGCGCAGGACAATTCAAAGAAAAAGCCTATCTCTACCGAGAAAAATTCCTCAACTACCCAGAAAAAATGGCCGAAATATTCATAGAAGCCGTAAAACTCGGAGCCCCAGCAGTACAACTAATACCCTTCCCAACAATAGTCGAAGCACTAGAAATAGCAAGAAAAGAAACAAACATAAAAATAGCAATAGTAGGTTCCCTACTACCGAACAATATTAAAGAAAGCTTAGAAATCCTAGCATCACTAGACCCCCAAGCTATCATGATACATGGAGCCATCACCGACAAAAGAAACCCCCTCCTCCTAAAAAAATGGATCAACAAAATAAAAGAAACAGGAGTACCCCCTGGAGTAGTCAGCCACGAACCTGCAAAAACCCTCCCATGGCTAGACAAAAACCACGAAGAACTAAACTACGAACTTATAATGCTACCAATAAACATTTCTGGCTACATAACAGGAAAAGACACTAAAAAAGTACTACAATGGGTCGAAAAAACAAAAAAAACAGTCATAGCAATGAAAACCCTAGTAGAATCCAACACAACCATAAAAGAAGCCCTAAGATACTCCATAATGCAAAAAAACGTAAAAGCAATAGCAGTAGGAATAACAAGTAAAAACGAAGCCAAAGAAACCCTAACAAGCCTAAAAACACTCTTCGAAGAAAAACAAAAATAGCGAAAATCTGCATTAAAAAAGAAAAAAACAAGAAAAAATGAAAAATAACAATAGGGGGCAGGAGACCCTACCAGTGCAACAAAACACCAGAGGACACCGCCCAACCCCAAACCAACCGAATAAAAAAGCTCCAGCATCTAAGATTTCTTTCCAAGCGTTATGGTAATCGCCGATACATTACTTTTCCTATTCTCATTCTCTACAACTTCTGTACCGATCTCAATATTCTTCACTTCAAACTCCGTCAAAAACCTGTTGCGCGTAATCTCTGCAACATCTACAGCATGTGAAATAGCTCTGCCACGCGCCTTCAAAATCACCGTTTCATTGCCTTGCATATGGAGCTGTAATGCAGCCATTATGCACTATGCAGCATTTCTGCATAGTTTAACATAGTTCACTCTGTACCTACTTCTAGCACCCAAAAGGTGGAAGTAAGTTTTACAGGCTTGTTGCCAATGAAAACGATGTTGTCGGCACTGCTTTCTCTTTTTGCCATGTTAACATACCTCCATTTTTGTTTTTTCGAGTTTTTGAATTAACATATTTCCATTTTTGGGTTTTTGTTTTTTCGAGTTTTTGTTTTTTGTGTTCGCGTTTGTTCTTATTTGTGTATTTTTATATTGTTTATGAATATTTTGCTTGTTATTTTTTGATTTTTCTGTTTTTAAGCTTTTTGCGTCTAAAAATAGTTTTTAAATATTTAATTTTTAATTTAAAGCCTTTATCTTTCTATTTATGCTTCTATTCTGTTTATTTTTCTGTTTGTTTTGCTAGATATTTTATTACGTCTTTTTTAATTAGAGTTCCTAGGAGCTTTTTTTTGTTTTCGTTCATGATGGGTAGTCCGTCTAAGTCTTCTGAAAGCATTGTTTTTATTGCTTTTTTTGTGCTTTTGTTTTGGGTAAATATTTCGGGTATGTGTATTGCCATGTGTTCTGCGAGGGGTGTGATTGTCTCTCTTACTTGTATCTTTGTGCGAGGTTCTTCTCTTCCCTCTATGCTTCTCACTGGTGCTATTGATTCCTCTTTTTTTATTGATAACTGGGATATGCTTTCAATTTCGAAAAGCATACCACTTGCTGTTATTAGTCCCCAAGGTTCGTTTTTTGCTTCGAAAACAACGAGACAATCTGTATCAAGTTCTTGAGTAGTCTGTATGACGTGGGCTATGGTTGAATATTTTTGAATTATTCTTTTTTCGGCATCTTTAGGTAAGATGTTTTTTACAGGGGTTGAAAGTAAGGGGTTGTCCAAAACGGCTCTTAAGATATCTTCTGCCGTGATTATGCCTAAAATCTCGTCTTTTTCTTCGACTAGTATCCCGTCTATGAATGGGGTTTTTGATGAAAGTGTTTTAATAACATCTAATAGGGGGGTTTGTGGTGGGATTGTTGGCACTTTTTCTGCTATTAGTTCAACATATTTTGAAGGGAGCATAGTCCCTCTCTCTTTCCAAAAATGCCCAAGGTTTATTATATTCTTAAAAAAGATTTTTGGCGTGATTAGCCCTGTAACCTTCTCATTCCTATCAATTATTATCGCGTTTTTTTCCCTTGTTTTTAGAAGCATGTTTATTAGATGTGATAAGGGCATATCCCTTTCTACTACGGGCACATTTTGGTTCATAATATCTGTTGCATGTAAAAGAAAAGAAGTCTCTTTCCCCATATTTTTCACCAATTTATTTTCAAATTTGGTTTAGATTGTTTTGTGTGCTTTTGGCGGTTTTTTATATCTTTTCATTTTAGTTTCTTAAAATTTTTTAGGAAGTTTTAATCTGTGTTTTTTCTTTTTGCGTTTATTTTTTAAAAGAGGTAGGTGTGAAAGGCTTTTACTTCTTTTAACGTTGTTTCTGGGTGGATAATTGCATGTTTTACCTCTGAATTGGATGTTTGGGCGTGATCGCCGATTGTGCAAAATGGTCCTATGATGGAGTTTTTAAACCGAACGTTTTTTCCTATCCAAGAGGGGCCTATTATTGTTGTGTTTTCCTCAAAGTTCTGTGTTATGCCTTCTTTAATAAAGGTCCCTTGGTTTGGGGTAATAAATTCTCGAAGGTTCCATCTTTCCAAAATTTTTCGGTTTGTTGTAAGCAGATCGTCAATCGTGTTGATGTTTTCTCGCCATCCAAAATTGTTAAGAATGATTCCTCTAACTGGTTTTTTTCCTTTTATAAGTATTTTGAGTGTATCTGAGATATCTTGTTCTCCTTTTGGGGTTAAAGGGGTTTTTTTAAGATATGGTATTGTCTCTTTTGATATGATGTATGCGCCAGTGGTCAATAATTCTTTTTTAAGATCCCTTTTCTGGGTTGTAGTTGGGGGGACTAGTATTTTTGTTATAAATCCCTTTTCATTGAGTTTTACTCTTACTATTCTAGTCTTTTTATCATGTTTTTTGTTGTCTATTTTCTCCGTGTAAAGTGTCAAAATGGCAGGTTCAGAATCTTCTATGAGGGGTTTAAGACTGCATGAGAAGAAGTTATCGCAATGCAAGACGAGAAATTTTTCTTCGAGGAAGGGTTCTGCTGTAAGAATGGCTGAAACTGTTCCTTGAAGAGTTTTTTGGTAGATGATTATTATTTTTACATCGGATGGAAGTGGGTGTTTTTCGAGGTATTGTTTGATTTTTTTAGCTAGATGATGGGTTACAATTATTATCTCCCTTATACCAGCGTCCATCATGGCTTTTATCTGATGTTTTATCAAAGTACCCCCTGGAAGCATGAGGAGGGGTTTTGGGATTTTTAGCGTGATTGGTTCCATTCTTTTACCTTTTCCTGCTGCTAGAATTAATCCTTTCAAGGTTTATCTTGGCCTCTTTTTCCTTTTTGTTTAAAAATGTTAAAATAAACTAATTCTTACTAATTTTTTGTTTATATTAGTAAGAGGGTTTAAGGTGTTGTGATTGTTTTGGAGTTAGGTGAGTTGGAAGAGTTCGTGGATTTGGCTTTGGGGTATGGGGAGAAGTTAGGGGTGCCTTTTATTGAGGTACGTTTAGAGGATGATTCTGTAGGTGAGATTCATTTGGAAAAGGGGGAGGTTAAAGAGAGTAAAGCTTTGCGTGATATAGGTTTTGCTGTACGGGTTATTTACAACGGGGTTTCAGGTTTTACTTTTACTACGCGGTTGAAAAAGGATTCTGTGGAAAGAGTTGTTGAGAAAGCTTTTCAAGCGGCTAAAGTTGGGGATAAAATAACCGCTTTAAGGCTTCCCTTTGCAGATTATGAACCTGTAGTGGATAATCCTTCTATCCCTCCGATAAAGCAGCATCCAAAAGATGTTTCTTTTGAAGATAAGAAGGATATGGTGATGCGAGCACACGAATCGGCTGAAGATCATGGTAAAAGCGTGGCCTCTACCATCGTGAGGTATGGTGAAGCATATGGTACAAAAATCGTGGCAAATTCTGAGGGTGCTAGGGTGAAGTGGGATCCTTGGACGGTGGAGATTGTTTGTATGGTTATTTCAAAGGAAGGTGAAGTTCTTGCGGATGCTTGGGATCGTCATGGTGGCTCTATTGGCTTGGAAATTTTTGAAGGGCGTTTTTCCCCTGAGCGGATGGGGGAAAATGCTGCAAAATGGGCTGGAGAAAAGCTTGTATCTAAGAGGGCTCCTGCGGGAAAACAAAGAGCAATTGTCGATAACAAGCTTACTGGTGTTTTAGCTCACGAATCGTTTGGTCATCAAACCGAGGCAGATCTTATGATAAGCGGGGCTGTGGTCTTAAAGGATAGGATGGGGGAGAAGCTAGGCTCGGAGAATGTTACTATTGTAGATGAAGGTGTTTATGAGGGAGATAATGCTGATATTTATCAGGGATGGTGGTGTCCGTATGATGATGAAGGGGTCAGGACAGAAAAAGTAGTTATGTTAGATCAGGGTGTCCTCTCAAGTAGCTTAAATTCTAGAGGAACTGCGAAATGTATGGGAAATAAGCCTACAGGTAACGCTAGAGCGCTTGATTTTCGCTTTGAACCGATTGTGCGCATGAGGAACACCTACTTTACTCCTGGTGATTTGACTTTTGAAGAAGCACTGGAACTTCTTAAAGATGGAATTTATGCCATCGATACTTTTGGCGGCCAGGCAGGCTTTGATGGTACTTTCATGTTTAAGGCAATAAGAGGCTATCTTGTAAGAAAAGGCGAAATTGTGGAGCCTTTACGAGATGTAGCTATTGCCGGGAACATTTTAGATTTTCTAAAGAATGTGGAAGGGGCTACTCGTGATTTTGAGCTTAATGGCATATATTTTGGTGGGTGCGGTAAAGGCGGACAAAATGGTTTGTTTCTTGCAGATGGCGGTCCAAAACTTCTCTTAGGCGGTGATGGTGTCCAGTTTGGCGGAGAAATATGATGAAAGGAGTGAAAAATGAAACTGAAGGGAAAAATGAATATGATTTGGTGAGAAAAAATGATGGGTAAGATGGTTGATGTGGATGAACTTTTAGCTTTTGCAGATACTATTGTTAAAAAAGCGGTTTCGCGGGGAGCGGAAGAAGCAGAAGCTTTTGTGTCAAGTAGTACAAACGTTGAATGCCAGATACAAGGAGGAATTTTGACGACAAGGGAGGGTGTAGATGAAGGGGTTGGAGTTCGTGTAGTAATAGGTAAAAGCGTAGGTTTTGCATCGGTTTCTTCCCTCAACGAGAAACAAACGGATGAAGTTATTTCAAAAGCGTTAAGTTTAGCCAAAATAGCTCCGCCTGACACAAAATTTCACCAACTTCCAGATCCTATAAAGAGAGGAACTAGATCAGGGGCTTTTGATGAGACTATTATGACGCTGGATTCGGCGTATTTAATGGAAGAGTCAGGAAAAATTGTGCAGGAAGCGATACAAGCCGATAAAAGAGTTAGTTACGTTTACGGTTTTTCAGGTTTAGATTATGGCACTTTTGGTGTGGTAAATTCTCGGGGAGTAAACACGGGAGATAGGGGAACAGGGATTGGTGCTGGTATCTTTGTAAAAGCGGAAAATAATGGAGAAGTAAAAATTGGTTACAAGTACATCGTCTCTAGGGAGTATCGTGATTTTAAAGGGATTGGAGAAAATCTTGCAAAAAATGTTCTAAGTTATTTCGGGTCAAAACCTTTAGGAGCCACTTTTGAAGGTACTATTGTTTTTGAGAATAAGATAGTAGACGAGCTTTTTTCAGAGTTTCTTGGATATTCAGTAAGCGCTTTGTCGGTTCAAGAAAAAAGAAGTTTTTTCGCAGACAAATTAGGCAAACAAGTCGCTTCTAAGGATCTCACAATCCATGACAATCCTCAACTTCACGATGGAATGAAAACATCAAAATGTGACCATGAAGGAATAGATGTTCTCCAAAAACCCATAATCGAAGAAGGAGTATTAAAAAACTACCTTTACACAAGCTATACTGCCTATATTGACAACGTTGAATCAACAGGAAACGCCATAAGAAGCGGTTTTCAAGGCTTACCAAAAACCGGTCCTACAAACCTCATAATCCAAGGAAACAAAAACCTAGAAGAAATGATCTCAGAAGTAGAAAAAGGCGTCTTCATAAAAGAATATGTTTTAGGTTTAGGTAACTCAAACATTATTACCGGAGATTTTTCTATAGTAGCCCCCACAGCCCTTCTCATAGAAAAAGGCGAAATAAAACACTCCCTAAACACAATAACAATCGGAGGAAACTTCTTTCAAACACTAAAAAACATTCAAGCAATAGGAAACGACCCTATCCTCACCCAAAACGGGAAAATCCCAACAATAGCGGTGAAAAACCTCACAATCTCAGGATAAAAAACAACCCCCCCTTAAATATTAAACTAAAAATTTTAAATATCCCTCCCATTATTCGGCTCAAGGCTTCCAAACCTTAAGCCATGATATCTTTTCAAATTTAGAGTCGCTTGTCGCTATGTTACTAATTTCAAATTTCCAGCAAGTCCTAGCATGTAGCGCTACTCTTGGAGATAAATTGTGTTCGATTCCAATTTGAGGAATATTCTTTAATATACTCCAATCTACAGGTAAGATCACCATCCCCATAACCTGCAAAGCTTCAATATAATCATAGAAAACCTGAACCGTTTCATAAACTTTTTTCGAAACTTCCTCATCCATTTTTAACCTGTTTTTAATCACGCTAAGATCCCCTGTGTCTAAAATCTCAGATCCCTTTTCTAAAAGGATAATCTCTGAAACTTCATAGACCACTGCGGTATTAATTGCGCTTCGCACTTCTCCCCTTTCAACCCGCTCTAAAAAGGTCGCTGAAGCTTCTCCAAATTCTTCATGAGAACGAAAATTATGTAGAAAAATATTAGAATCAATAAAAATCAGTTCATCTTCTTTAAAACTAGAAAGCTCACCCATTTAAACCACCAAAAAATCACTATCTAATCTCCTAAAATATCAGGGTTAACTGCGATTTTTGAATTTGAAAGTAAGCCCTTCAATTTCTGGGTCAAATTTTTTTCTTTTATCAAAAGTATCTTCCATCCTTGAATAACCTCTATATCCACAATCCCCAATTCCTCAAGAATACTTCTCGGAATCATTACTCCTGCTTCTGAAATACGGACAGTTTTACGAATATCTTTTTTTTCTTCATTCTCGGAAGGGAAAGACAAAAAACCTCCTCCAAAAACAATTTAAAAGACCTAAAAAAACAAAAACCATTTTCTTCTTCTTCAATAAATTTTTCGTTTATAAGTTTTTTTCCCTTTTTTCAAGATAAAAGACAAGAAAAAGAAAGTTTGAAAGCCTTTATGACACCCTGAATAAAGTAATCACGACCAAAACGTAAAGGAGAACAGCCAAAACTCCTTCTTTTGGACAAAGTTCCAAATCAAATGTTATCTTTACGCCTACCACAGTTGTTGCTACCATTAAAAGTAGATTAATAGCTTCATCGCCTACTTCGAAAGGCTCTCCCATCGTACAAGCAACTAAAATCATTATCCCGAATAGTAAGGAATTGTTCTGGACCTTGCTTCCTATAAAATTCGCTATCGCTATCTCGGCGCCTTCCATTGATTTTTTTGTTAAGATGATCGCGGATATTTTTTCAGGCATTTCACTAGCAAACGGACTAATTACCAACGCTAAGAAAAGCGCAGATATTCCTATCTCTTCGCTCAACTCATCGATAGCTTCTACGAAAGGATGTATAGCAATAAGAAGTATAACACTACCCGCCACCAAGAAAGCCAAACTTACTTTTTTCTCTCTACTCGTTATAGACTCCCCTTCTTCAACGTTAGCAGCCATCTCTTGCCTTGATTCATAAAACTGGTCTATGACGAAAATAGCATAAATCAAGAAGAGCACTAATCCTTCCCATAACTGAAACTCTCCGTCTGCAGCTGCAAGTAAAATAAAAAAGGAGGCTATCAAAAGATACCACAAATCATCCCTTAAAGTACTAGGCAATGTAATCAACTGCTTATGATACACGTGAGCTAACAAAATAACCAAACCATAACCTATCGTAAAAAGGAGAATATTACCCCCAATAGCACTCCCAAGAGCTATATCATTTTCCAAAGCCAAAACGGCAGCAATCACAAAAATAAGTTCTGGAAGCGTTGTAACAAAACCAAGTATCACCGACCCCACAAAACTCGGTCCATATTTTTTCTCTAAAACCTCGACAGATTTGGATAAAAAATCTGCAGCAAACGATATAACCGCAAGAAGAAATAAAGTCTCACCCAGTAAAAATAATAAACCCGTTTTAACCACCTTTACTCTGACATCTAAACTTGAAAATAAAAACGGCTATAACTCCCAAAAACTGGCAAAAACCTATTATTAATATTTGTTTTTTCTTCTAATTAGTTTTTCTTCTAAACCTAATATTTCACTCTACTCTCAACCCTCGTTCCTACCTTTATCATGCCCTTTGAGAAGATGAAAACGTTTTAAACGTAAATCGCATTTTATTGAATAAAAATTTCTAAAGTAGGGATAAAACTTGAAAATTCTCAGAGAAGAAATGGAAAAATGCGCGATAAATATTGTAGAGGGAATGAATCTTAAAATAAACGAATCTGTCCTCATCAGAGGTGGTATTCATTCCCAAGAACTCCTAGAAGAAATTGCAATAAACTGCTACAAAAAAAACGCTCACCCTCTAATAATATCTACGAGCGATAACTTTTCAGAGCGTGTTTTCAAAGAAATTCCAGTTGAAACCCTTAAAGTAACTCCAAAACATTATCTCGGCCTTGTAAAAGAATGTAACAATCTTATCACTGTTGAACCCTTTCAAGATCCTGCTATACAGTTGAAATTTCCAAGGGAAAAGCTTGAGGCACGATCAGAAGCATCAGTACCAATAAAAAAAGTTGTTTTCGGAAATGGCGAAAAGGGCAAAAAATGGTGCTACGCCGGATTCCCCACAGAAGAAGCTGCAAAGTTTTTCAACATAAACCCAGAAATCCTAAAAGAACTAATTATCGGTGGTATGATGATCACACCGAAAGAACTGATGAAGCGATGTAATGCTATATCCGAAGGATTGAAAAATGCAGACTTGGTTAACGTCACAGATCCCCAAGGATCTGATTTCACTATTGGTATAAAAGGTCGAAGGATAAACGAGGACGATGGCTTTATATCCGATGAGGATATCGAAATGAATGATTTAGGTAACAATTTACCTGCAGGAGAAGTGTTCATCGGCTGTGAAGAAGAACGTGGTGAAGGAATCATCTACTGTCCCATAACCATAGACCGTTTTAGCAATAAAATCATACGTGATATCACTCTCCCATATAAGGATGGAAATCTCATCCTTGAAGAGATCACTGCCGATGATAAAGATACCATAATGCAATCATTCAAACAAGCCTTAGAAATCGACAAAAAAACAGAAAAAGAAATAAGAACCCTAAATGTCGGCGAATTAGGAATAGGATGCAACCCAGCAATAAACAAAGCCATAGGTTACATACTCACTGACGAAAAAGTCACAGGCACCGTACACGTTGCCTTCGGAGACAACTATTCTTATGGCGGCACCTCAAAAAGCATCATGCACTGGGATTTCGTAACAGCCCCCGGAATAACCCTAGAAGTAAAATACGCAGATGGCTCAACAAAAACCATAATAGAAGAAGGCAAAATTCTATCCCTAAAAGAGTAAATTAAGCTATTGTAAAATCATCCAATCAACACTATATGAGAGGTTTATGAGGATTTTGAAGATGGTGTTTTTTTCAAAACATATGGAAGCTATTCCTCCCTCTGCAACCTTAAAAACTGCCCAATTAGTGTTCCAATTAGAACGCCAAGGTATAAAAGTTGTACGATTGGATGCAGGTCAACCCGATTTTGACACTCCTGATATCATAAAAAATGCCGCTATTCAAGCGCTAAAAGAAGGATTTACAAAGTATACCTCAAGCAGAGGAATTATAGAGCTAAGAGAGGCTATTGCTAAACGTTTTGAAAAGGAAGGTGTTGAAATAGCCCCTGAAAAAAACGTTATTGTCACTCCTGGGGCAAAATTCGCCGTTTTATCCAGTCTTTTTTCCACAATAGAACCTGGAGATCAAGTAATAATACCAACTCCCAGTTGGGTCAGCTACTCCTCTATGATAAAGATGGCCGGAGGAATCCCAATCCCAGTAAAATCTCCTGATACTAAAATGCTAGATGAAAATGAAATACTGGAAAATTTAAACTATAAAACTAAAATGATCCTCGTAGGTTCCCCTTGTAATCCTACTGGAAACGTATTAACAGAGGAAGAGCAAAAATTTCTCCGTGATACAATTCTTGATGAAGATCTATTTTTATTAAGCGACGAAATCTATCGCGAGCTTTACTATACTGAGAAAAAGCCAAAAACCATGCTCTCACATGAAGGACTCCACGATAATCTAATAACTATCGACGGTTTTTCAAAAAGTTATTCGATGACCGGATGGCGCTTAGGATATGCCATCGGTTCAAAAAAACTGATAGACCTAATTGATAAATATCAACAAAACTCAACAACCCATCCCGCAAGTTTTGTGCAAAAAGCAGGAATAGTAGCTTTAAACGAAGCTGGTGAAGAAGTAGAAAAAATGAGAAATGTCTTTAAACAAAGACGGGACATGATGATGGAAATCCTTGAAAAAACACCTGAAATTGAATGCATAACTCCGAAAGGGGCGTTCTATTCCTTCCCGCACATAAAAAACCTAAAAATAGACTCTTATGCTTTTGCCCATAAGCTCCTAGAAACGAAAAATATCAGCATTATTCCCGGAGATCCTTTCGGACCCGGAGGAGAACATCACATAAGAGTTTCTTTCGCAACTTCTTCAGAGCAAATAAAAGAAGGATTAAAACGTTTGGTTCAATTTATTAAAGAAAAGCAATGATGGAATCACTTAAAAGTACTCCTTAAAGAGGTATAACTTTGAAAAAACGGGAGTCAAAAAATAAAAATAACCTACTTAAAAGAATCTACTTCTTTGAATGCAAAAGATGTGCCAAATGTTGTTCCTCTGAGAACATTTTGGTCACTCTTACGCATAAAGATCTTCAACGATTGTACGAACATTTTGGGTCTATCGAAAAATTACTAGAGTATATAGCTTTTTATCAACCAGAAAATGAAAAACACTACGATCTTTTAAAAGAAAAGATGAAAGTTCCTGCTTTTAAAACGTTAAGAGGTTTAGCCTACATCGGACTGCTTAAAAAGCCTAACAGTAGCGAATGTATTTTTTTGAAAGGGAACTCTTGCCTTATCTATCCCATACGCCCTAGAGCATGTGCAAACTATCCTTTAGCTTTTTCTGTAGACAAAAAAGGAATATTAAAGGTAGGCGTCGCAGGAAGCACAAAAGTACTTAAAACCCCATGTAAAGGACTATTACATCCTACATCAAAAAGAACATACTTTAAAAAAGACGTGGAAAAAACCGGTATCGATACAGTAAAAGAACTAAAAAGACTAGATTATCTTGCTAAAATCTGGAACGAAATGGTAGACAAAGGTGCAGTAGTACTCACAGTAAGAAACCTCCTCCTATTCCTCTTAGAAGAAGATAACAATTCTTTTCTAGTCAGAGCGGCTGTTGATGCGAAAATATAAACAGTTTGCTTCCTCTTTCATTCAAATTCTTAAAAAAACTTTTGTTAAACTGCTTTTCAATCTATCAACGTAACCGTTATGTTTGTTCCCAGCTTCACCTGTTCAAACAATTCTAAACCCTTTGTCACTTTTCCCAAAAGATTAACAGGCCCAGCTGGCTCTATCTTTTTGAAAAAGATACACATGGCATTGCCTTGCGGCCAAAACGCCACATCCCCAACCTCTATCGTCCGAGTAGGTTTCTCAAAACCTAAAGATACCGGAAGTTCAAAGTAAATTTCCGAATCCAGGTATACAAGGGCGCGCACTCGAGCAGGTAACACTTTGATAATAGTTTCAATGGTACGGGGTGCCTTATGCCGAACAAGCTCGCCTTCTGCCCTCCCTATTTCAAGTATGTCGAAAGCTATTCTATGTATATTCACACTCTCTTGGAGATTAAGATCCTCGTTTTCTATTTCTTTCAATTTAAATCACATCTCAAATTTCTTTAATAACGGCAAATCTCCTAAAAATGGCGCCTTTACTAAAACTCCGGGTAGGTAGGGAATAACATGTAGTTCTTAATATAAAAATATACACCTGATACTTCTTTACTCCCTAAAAAACTTACTATCAAATCAAAACATTGAAAAAGTTATATGCCAATTATATAAAATTAGCGTTCCATTTATGTTTATAATCTCATACTTATTCAGTTTGATAAGAATAACTTTCATTTCAGAGGTAAGATGAATGGGTAAAGTGAGGTTAGGTTATATTAAGGCCACTGCTCGTGAGCTAGTCCGTCTGTATCCTGATAGATTTAGTGTAAATTTTGATGAAAACAAGGTTCCTGTAATGGAGCTTACTAATATTAGTAGTAAGCATGTTCGTAATCGTGTTGCTGGGTATATTACGCGACTTATGTGCCGTGCTAGGGAAGAAATTGAACGGGATAGAGTTGAGGTAGAGGCTGAAGAAAAAGCAGCTTTTGAATCAAAAATGGACGAAGAATAAAAAACGATGTGGCGTGATTGAATGAAGCTTCTTGCGTCAGTTGTCAACGTAGAAGAAGCTAAAGCTGCAATAATCGGTGGAGCTCATATAATCGATGTTAAAAATCCAGATGAAGGTTCATTAGGCGCAAACTTTCCCCAAGTTATACGTGAAATTTCTTCGCTAAAAATGGTTTTCAGAAACGGTTTTGAAGTTAGCGCTGCTGTGGGTGACGCTCCAAATTTGCCGGGTACTATCTCTTTAGCATGTGTAGGTGCTGCTACTGCAGGAGCTGATTATGTTAAAATAGGCTTGTTTGGAGTCAAAAATGAAAAAGAAGCAATTTATATGATGGGACAAGCAAAAAAAAGCTTAAATGAGCTAGGTTTCCTCTCTAAACTAGTTGTCGCTGGTTATGCAGATGCAGCAAATATCGGCGCAGTATCTCCCCTCTCAATTCCGGAAGTAGGGCGCTTCTCTGACTGTGAAGTTGTAATGCTTGATACAATTCAAAAAAATAAAGGTGGTCTTTTCGACTTTATTTCTTTAAATGAACTAAGGCTTTTCGTAGATCAAGCCCATTCTTACGGTCTAAAAGTAGCCCTAGCAGGCTCTTTAAATGCAGAAAACATTCCAAAACTGTATGACCTTTCCGTAGACATTGTTGGGGTTAGAGGCGCTCTTTGTGAAAAAGGGCTTAGAACTGCAAAATTAAAACCAGAAAAAGTCCAAGAGCTTGCATCATTAATAAACCTAAAACACCCCTTGCCCACCATTAAATAAGGGCTTATTTTTCATTTAGGGGACTATTTTTGTTCCGAAAGTTTCTCTTTCGAATACTAATTTCTCTAATCTTTTAGGATATCTTCCGTTCACTATCCAACATTCAACCTGATATTCTTTAATTAAAATGGGCAGCACTTCATCTACGCACGATTTCCCTAAACCCGAAAGTTCCTCGCTTCGAATCTCCTTATACACATTACCTTCGGTATCAATTATACCATCTACATCTTTTACTAACACTAATAGACCTGCTCCCAGTTGATGGGCAACATATGCTGCAATAGAATCGCTTGTAACCCGCCAAGAATGCTCTAAAGAGTCCTTTTCCTTCATCAGATTAAAGGGCGCAAGAATTACAGGCTTATCTCTAGAAGGAGTCTCTTCTAAAGTGTATATTATTTTTGATCCTTCAATCATGTCTTTAAGTAGAAACGCATAAGTATCCATGGCAAGTAAAGCCATCCAATGTGCTGTATCATCTGAAAATTTAATCTTTTTTTGTAGATCACGAATAGTGTTTGCAAAAATCCCTCCTCCAGGTACTACCAAAACTTTAGCGGTCTCTGATATTTTTGATAAAGTTTTACAAAAAATTTTAAGCTCTTCAAAATAGTTAAGAAGACTTCCCCCTATCTTTAAAACAATAAATCTTTTTCTCATATTTCTCAAATTTTCGCCCCTCTTTATCCGCTTATTTCTTCAGTAGTTCTCCAAGCATGCAAGCTACTGCTACGCTAGTAGAAACCACGTTTGTATCTTTTTTGATAAAGTTTGAAAAATCATATAGTTCTTTTAAACCAAGGCGTTTAGCCGCTTCTTTACCCAAAAACTCCCCCCCAGAACCCGTAAAAACTATTTTAGGGGAATTTCCTAAAACATCTTTATTTTCTTCTATTACTTGTTTTAATCCTTCAATTATTTGTTGAAGTTGTTTTTCATAAATAAAACGCGCTATGTTAACTATCTGATTCCTGCTTAGCATCTCTTTATCTGCGCAAACAACTCGTGCAATTCTTGTAAGAGCAGAATCAAAACTCGGTTTTTTTCCATTAGGAGTATCAACGTTATAATCTCTAACTTCTATATTTCCAAGCACAAGGTGTATATCCCCCGTAATCGCAAAAAGCTCTGAAGACGCCCTGCACTCCCCCCAAGGCGTAGGTACTTTTTGCACAATGGAAGTAACATTAGTCCTCAAAACTCCTGTATAAATAAGCTCTCCTCGCGCTAATCTTTCAGGATCAGTCCTACCTTTAGAAAAAGGCTTACCTTCAACTATTGATACTAAATCTGTAGTCGTACTACCCACATCAACCATTATACAGTCTGGAAAACGGCTTCCTATCAAAAAAGCCGTACCTATCCAATTAGTAGCAGCTCCTTTAAAAGGATCCTTTAAAAGCTCCTTTAGGGAAACCATTTTCCCATCAACTGTGAGGAAAAACACCCTCTCTTCTCCAAAAACTTCACAAACTCTCCTAGCAATCCATAAAACTCCCTCCCTTTTTGTTTGAAAGCAATCAGAAAGCTCAGCAGTCATAGTTACTCCCAACCCCTTCCATTCTTCCTTTAACTCAATCTCTCTCCGAATGTTTTCTAAAAAATCTCTAAATAATGGCTTCTTGATCCAAAAAGGAAAATACCACAATCCACTGTAAAAAACATCAAAATCTTGCCATCCATTAAAACTAACAAAAGACATTTTAACGTTCGCTCCCCCAACATCCAATCCCAAAACCCTAATAGCACCCAAAAACCTCACCTATATAAAAACAAAACTCTCATAAGCCTTAAAAAAATAAAATATCAAAATACCCACACCTATCAAATTTTTTATAACTTCTCTATAAAATTTTAAAATTGTGAGTGAATTTTCGTGGCCAGAAGAAAAGGTTTCGCGGTTTGGATTACCGGTATACCTGCCTCGGGGAAATCAACCATCGCAAAAGTCTTAAAGAAAGCCCTTTTACGGAGGAAAATCCATACTCAAATCCTTGATTCAGACTTCATTCGTAAAATTATAACTCCTAACCCTAAGTATACGGAAAGAGAAAGAGATTTTTTTTATAATGTGTTAGCGTGGATAGGAAAACTTCTAGTGGACAACCGTGTAAACATAATTTTTGCAGCTACCGCCCATAAAAGGATTTATAGGGATAAAGCAAGAAAATGGATAAAAAAGTTTCTCGAAGTATATTGTGATTGTCCCCTTGAAGTATGCATGAAACGTGACCCCAAAAACCTATTTAAAATGGCCTTAAAAGGAAAAATAAGCGACCTGCCAGGCCTCCAAACACCTTTCGAAAAACCCACAAAATATCACCTAAGGATTGAAACCCACGAACAAACCCCTGAAAAAAATGTCACAATGATAATCAAAGAACTAAAACGTTTAAAATACATATACTAAAAATACATTAATACTAAAACATTTACATCCAAATACACGTTCAAGAGTGTTTTTAATGAGCTACAACGAAAATCAAAATGCCTCAAATTCCCAAGAGAAAAAAGGCCCCTCTTTGTCTTTAAAATTGCTCACAGATCTAACTAAAGATAAGGATTCAGATGTCCGCGCCACAGCTATCAATGTATTAGGCCGTCTTTTAAGGATCCACACTACGCTGTTGGCTGCCGGTGAATCCATCCTATTTGAAGCAATAAAAGATAAGGCAGAAGATGTGCGAAGAAACGCGGTTTACACTCTTGCCGAACTTATCATACTGAGACCAGAATTGAGTGAAGCTGCCCTTGAGCAACTCTTGGAAATTACTTTAAAGGATGAGAAAGAAAACGTCAGAATTGCAGCAGTTGACTCAATGATCGAGGTAATAAAACAGAGTGATAAAGGTCAGGAAATTTTTGAAAAAGTTATCAAAGAACTTAGAAAAACTGGTGAAGAAAAACATGAAAACATACGTCAAACTGGTTTTTATGCGATACTTGAAATAGCAAAAATAAAAAAAGAGGGTATCAAACCCTTATTATTGCCTTTCATCCAAAAAGCAGTCTCGGATAAAAGCCCAAAAATTAGAAATATAGGACTTTACGCGGTTATTGAGGAAATAAGAGAAAGACCCCAGCTTATTCAAGAAAAACTTTTATCACAAATTTTTGACATTGCAGTGAATGATAATGATCCATGGGCAAAAAGTAACGCGTTATACGCTCTCAGAAAACTTATAATCAATTATCCGGAGTTAGTGGAAAACACCTTAAAACCTGCTTTAAATACTCTCGTAAGTTTAAAAGAAAAAAACAATATATTGCGGCAATCAATCATAAGCGCCGTAAGCGAGCTTGCAACCATAAGTCCAGGATCGATTGATTCTGTTTTTTTAGACTATATCGAAGAAGCCTTAAATGATAAAAACTCAGAAATTCGAAAAACTGCCTACAATGCTGCAAAAGTCCTAATTTGTACAAAAACTAATCATGCGGAAACAAAATTTTTACCAATTCTTTTCCAAGCTATAGAGGGGAGAGAGTCGGATCAAAAAGCAAGAATTGAGGTTTTAAATGCCTTTACAGAAATAATAAAAGAGGAATCAGATGTTGAAGAAAAGCTTCTTCCAATACTAAAAGGGCAAGCACTAAAAGGGAAAGCAAGCTCAACAAAAACAAGCGCAGTATATGCTCTCGTAAAACTTAGTATCATCAATTCATGGTTAGTCGAAAACT
This sequence comes from Candidatus Hodarchaeota archaeon, assembly GCA_048886645.1. Classification (GTDB taxonomy): domain Archaea; phylum Asgardarchaeota; class Wukongarchaeia; order Wukongarchaeales; family Wukongarchaeaceae; genus Wukongarchaeum. The sequence goes on from JBHLKN010000014.1 coordinate 19,446, forward strand.
TTATCCTTCCGATACTTTTAGCCCATATTACTAAAGATGAAGATGAAGAAGTAAGAGCAAACTCTGTCAAAATAATAGTTGAAATCGCAAAAAACAGGCCAGAAATAATCGAAAAGACCCTTTTACCTCTTGCCACGCAAGAAGCCACAAAAGATCCAAGTTCCCAAGTACGTAAAGCTGCTATAGAGACCATTGGTGAGCTAATAAAAATCTCTCCTTCCCTATCTAAACTAAAACTTTTACACGTTATCTTTGTACAGGCAATGGGCGACGGAGAAGAACAAGTGCGAGAAAGCGCTTATAACTCCCTGAAAGAATATTTAAACGCCAATCCCTCCCTCATAAAATCTACACTACCCATCTTCGAAACCACCTTAAAAGAAGAACCATCTCCCTCCGTCAGAATCAGTGCCCTTAATGCCCTTATAGCCCTTGTAAAATCAAAAGCCCTTCCTGCAGACATGATAGAACCCCCCCTTATCGAAATAATAAAATCAAAAGCCGAAAAAGAAAAAAATGAAGACGAAAAAGCCCACGCAATTAAACTCATAGGAACAATTACCCCCCTTGTTACAATAGTTGAAAAAGAAGACCTTACTTCTCTTTTAATAGAAAAAATACAAGATAAAAGTAGTCTAATACGAAAAACAACCCTACTAGAACTAGTAAAACTAATAACCCCCTCCTATAAAGTAAAAAATTATTAAATAAAACTTCACCGTTTCTAACTAAAATTTGAAAATATTATCAAAAACATGAAAGACGGTTAAAAAATGTTTTTCGATGAAACAAAAATCTTTGAAGCCATAGAAAAAATAAGCAAAAGCGTTGTAAACATAAACACTCTAAAAATGACCCCCCAACGCCACGGATACGCCTACCATGTTGTACCAACTACAGGCATAGGGTCTGGCCTAATATTAAACCTGAAGGCCACAAAATAACAACCGCCCACGAGATAAAAAACGGCCAAAATTTTGACATCTTTCTTACAAACGGAGAAAAATATGAGAGATATTGTTAAGAAGATATCTAAAAAAAGAATAGGCGAAGAAATAGAAATCACCGCCTTAAAAGAGAAGGAAAAAGATACCTAAAAGCAAGGCTTAAAGAAGCTCCATAACCTCCTAAACCTTAAACCCATAGTTTTTTAAATTTTAACACCAAAGAGTAAAATTACCCATAATATTGATACAAAAAATTAAAATACTTGTTTAAAAAATCTTGATCTTTGATTAAAATGTTTTAGCTGACTAAAATGTCTTAACTCGAAAAAATTATGTTCTAAATACTTTGAAAATTTCTTTTAAAAAGTTATAACAGGAGTTCGCGGAAATTGACGCTTATACCAGAACAAATGGTTATACTTAAAGGTACATTTCCAAAATTATACGAAAGCGCCGTAATCTCAAATTTGCAAAAACTTGGCCTTACAGAATTCATAGACGTAGAAGCAAAGGCGCACACAAGCGTACGCAAACTTACAGAAGAACGGAGAAAAGTCTATGAAGCCCGTGAAAGGCTTTCTTATGTCATTCGAACGTTACGTGCAAATTACGAAGATTCACAATTTTCCCGAGGAGGACGAGTTAGACTCGAAGGAGATTCTTTAGAAACAACGCTAAAATTTGCAGAAGAAGTCTTGAAAAAGCATGAAGAAATCGCAAAACGCTTAGACAAAGAAATTGGCGAAGCAAAGAGAATTCTTGAGGATATAGGCAAAGCTGAAGAAGTTTTTGGGCAAGTACACTCCTCAGAGCTTGCTATGATGATGCTTGGTAGGCAACATAACGTGAAATTAAACCAACCAAGCTATGAAAGTGAAGGAGAATACATCACCGCTTCTGTAGGAATAGTAGACGGTAGCTTAGCACAGCGATTGGAATGGAGCTTAAAAGAGGCAACTGATAACAGATGCTATATAGAAATTGCTGAACTTGACGAGTTAAATAGTGTGATCTTAGTAACTCACCTAAGATCTGAAGTAGAGAAAGTGAAACCAGTTCTCCGGGAACATGCTTTTAAAGAACTTGAACTACCTCCTAGCCTTAGAATAAACCTTGAAGAAGTTCCCTTAGAAACTTTAAGAAACGAAAGAGAAAACCTGGAGCAAAAACTAGAGGTCTTAGAAAAGGAAAGGAAAGAATACTGGGAACAAAACGGAAAAGAACTCTTAGCAGCACAAGAAGTTGTAGAAATAGAGGTAGAACGTCTCGCCGTAAGCCTAATATTCCGCGAAACAGAATACTCACTCACTTTCTGGGCATGGACTCCGAAAAGTAAAGTAGATTATCTCCAAAAAGTCCTAAAAGAAGTAACTGGCGGAAAAATAATAATGGAAGCCACAGTCCCCACATTCGAAAAGAAACATTTCCCCACCTATTTACCCTCAAGAAAAGTCTCAGAACCCTTCCAAAACATAACAAACAGTTACGGCTTACCTGGATACAAGGAGTATAATCCTACACCAATAATGCTATTCACTTTCCCGCTAATCTTCGGCTTAATGTTTGCCGACATAGGACACGGAATAATACTCATAGCAATTGGAATATATGCCACAAGACTCAGAAGACGAGGGTACCAGGGCGGAGAATTCGCAAACTACATAGTACAAGCCGGAGAACTAATACTCCTATGCGGGATATCCGCAGTAACGTTTGGATTAGTTTTTGGAAGCGTATTCGGTCGAGAAGACGTAATACACGCCTTATGGTTCAGCCCATTCGAAGGCCTAGCAATAGTACCCGGTGCTGAGGCAAATGGAGGAGAACATTATGTGGATATTTTCTCCTTTAAATTAGATCCTGTGATGGCCTTCTTAGTTATGAGCTTCATAGTAGGCATAATACACATATCAAGCGGTTTAATGATAAGCTTCATAAGCGCTATAAGAAACCAAGAACACTTCGAACACAAAGCTTTACCATTCTTCTTGTTATGGGCCTATATAGGCGGAGTCAGTCTCGTATGGAGATATGGAACTCAATTCGGAGATTGGGGAGCACCACTGGAACCAATACCCGGAGCACAATTTTTATATCTCGTTATACTACCACTAGTCATACTTTCAGCTATATTTGCAAAACACGGCGTAGACGGCATAATGGAGGTCTTAGAACGCGTTTTAGCTCTTCTATCAAACACTATAAGTTACGCGCGAATACTCGCCCTACTAATGGTACACGGAGTTTTAACACAACTTTTCAACGCCCTCGGAGAAGGCATGGGAGAAGCAATTGGAATCGGTGAGATCGGGGGATTATACATTGGCATAATCATAGGATGCTTAATAGTAATTCCCTTAGAAGGTCTGTTAAGCTTCATTCACACCCTCAGGTTACACTACGTAGAATGGTTTAGTAAATGGTACTTCGGTGAAGGACACGAGTTCGAACCCTTCGTCTACGAGCGAATATACACAGAAGTTTCAGAAATCGCCGTTAAACCAGTTGCAGCCCCTGCTATTACGGTAACCGCCGCTTAAACCTTTTTCACTCTTTAATTGAAGAATACTTTTATGTATGTTGTTTGGAGGCTTGAATTTATGGCAACATGGGCATATCCCTACATATATGCACGGGCAAGAGGAATTCTAAGCAGGATGCTTTCACCAAGCCAAGTTGAAGACATCCTCAGAAGTGATGTCACCACATTCTTACAACTATTACTAAACACAAGTTATAACAACGTTGCAGCAAGTTTTTCCGGGGACAAGTCAGAGTTCTCAATAGTAGATTTTGAACACGCCGCTAGAACGGAAATGATCAACAGGCTCGAAACTATCACCACGTGTATCCCCCCCGACGTTATGCGGTTGGTAAACCTAGAGTTCAAAAAATTTGAAGCACTAAACATTAAACAAGGGTTAAGAATCCTTCACCTCGTTGAAACTGAGGGAGAAGAAGTCCCAGAAGAACTAAAGAAGTTGTTCACGCCCGTATTCTATCCTCCAGAATATTATGAACGCTTCTTAGAGTTAGGATCAATTGCAAGAGCTATCGAAATAATAAGAGATACGAGGTTAAGAAACACGCTTCTAGAAGTCTACGAAGATTACAAACGCATGAAAGAATATTCCATTATGGAGGCTGTAATTGACACGGTTATCTACGGCGATCTAAGAAATATGGTAAAATACTGGGGCGTTGGTTCTGGGGCAGGTGGTGCAGACCGGTTCCAAATATATCGTTTAGTAAGCGAAGAAATCGACCTAGTAAATATGAGTATAATAATGCGATGTCTCCTTACTGGCATGGATTTCTCAGACTATTTAATTCCAGCAAATTTTGCCTTAGGTGATGACTTTTGTTCAATACTTGCCACAGAAACAGTAACCGAACTCCTAACCATACTGTCAAGAACCCCATATCGCCACATAGTAGAGCAAATTGCCTCAGGTAACGAACGTGATGGCCTATATGAGTTCGAACTACTAAGTAAACGCTATATCGCAAAGAAGGTCAAAAGCTCGTTCCAAATGTCCCCATTATCAATCGCCTGCGTTTACGGTTTCCTAGAACTATCGCTTTATGAAATCAAAGATATCATGACACTATTCGTTGGCAAGGTTAATAACTTAGATCCTGAAGTCATCAAGTCTAACCTAATACTGCTCGGTTAGATGGAAGATGAAACATCACTAAAAGCTAAACTAAATAAAAAGTGTTAAAAACCAGAAAAAAGAAAAAAATAGTTTTTTTAAAAAAACTGTATGCAAGGGATAAATGAAAAATAAGAGGTGTAAAAGCATGAAAATCAAAAACTGGATGAAATTTGTGTTGTTTCTCTGGTGCGTAACCCTTCTTGTTCTTATGATCACATTAGCGGTACACGGCCAAGAAGCAACAACTGAATTAACAAACCAGGGTGACCTAGCTATTGGTGCAGGTTTGGCCATAGGCCTTGCTGGTCTAGGTGCTGGTGTCGGAATGGGTAATGCTTCTGCTGCGGCAATCGGTGCTATAACAGAAAAGCCAGAGGTTTTCGGTAAATCCATGATCTTCATCGTTATGATGGAAGCTATCGCTATTTACGGTCTAGTTATCGCTATCCTGCTGTTCGGTACAATTAGTATCGAGTAATGCTTCTGCTGCGGCAATCGGTGCTATAACAGAAAAGCCAGAGGTTTTCGGTAAATCCATGATCTTCATCGTTATGATGGAAGCTATCGCTATTTACGGTCTAGTTATCGCTATCCTGCTGTTCGGTAACATGTAAGTGCCTAAAATGACCAATCTTTGTTGCACCTTTATTATTTTTTATTTACTTTCCGGGGTTCGAGCTTCTTATAACTGACTTCGGATCCCTTCCCCTAATTTTTTTATAATGGTCCACAAAAAACAATTTTATTAGTCTTTAAAATTCTAAAAACTGTTTTTTTCCAATTCATAACTGCTCAGAAAATCACGAATAAAAACCCAAAAAAACAGGGAAATATTCCCCTCCCGCAGTTACTATAAATCAAAAAATCCGCAGAGATCAGAAATTTAAAAAAGTGTTAAATAACAAGTTTAGCCGTAATTTTATCTCTATTAAAAAGTATGTTGGAGTTTTCCTTCTTCATTTTTAGTAGCTTTTTTTCTGTTCTTTTCTGATTATTTCAAATACTCCCCATAATAGTCCAAGAATGGCTCCGCCTGCGACACCTAAAACTTTTAAAGCCGCGCTCGAATCCCGAGTTAAATACCACCCTATAAGCGCTCCAACTACCGCCAATATAGGTATACTCGTACCATAATAGAGGGCATCCGCTATCTCTCTTCCTGGTCTTTCCATAAACCTCCTTGTTCTTTGTTCTCCTTCCCTTAGTTCCGTTTTTCTTTTTATTGCTGTAATAACTTCTTTATCGATAATACTTTCACCCGAAGTTTCTTCTTTGTTTTCTTCGTTTTCGCTCATTTTTATCACTCTTTTAAATTATCTTCGAACGTTTTATTCTTGACCGCATTTATCAATTTTTCTTAATCAATATTTGTAGTGCTATTTTTTATACTCAGAATGGTTATCCATAAATAATAAAAATAGCGTTTTACGCTATTCTAAAGAGATTCATCCTTTATACTGGTAAAATAGATATATGTCAAATAAAAGATTATAACAAATTGTTCTTATCCCCCTTTTTATCAAAAAGACTTTAAATATGCGCCTAAATCTGTTTCCTATGCGAGATGGTGTGTCCAGATGTTATACGCTGAACCAATGGTAAAAATCCAACTATTAGTGTTGGAAAAATATGTTGAAGATATTGTCGACGTGCTTTCCGCAAAAGGTGTTTTACACCTTTCAGATCTACGAAGAAAGCTCGGCCTTTATAAAGGCGAAGTTAGGCCTAAGGAAGAATTTTATGCTTTAAGAAGAACCAATGAAATTCTTAAAGGCGTTAATAATACTTTTGAACTTCTAGGGATAGACGAAGAAAGTGTTATGGTTGATTCTTGTGAAGTTTTTGAGCGCTTACCTCCAAAACAAATGATTGATTACCTCGCAGAAAGGGTTACTAAAATTAAAAGTGAAACCGAAAAAATCATTTCCAATATCAATTCACTTAAGGAAGAATCTGAACGTTTAAGCAAACTTAAACGCGTTTATGAAGCCCTTCTCTCTTTTAAAATCACCACTTATGATATTAGTTCTATCTCTATGTTAACAGTTTTTTTCGGAACAGTTCCTTCACGTTTACTTCCAGAATTAGAAAAAAAGTTAAGTAAAGAAACTTATAACAATCTCCTCCTCCTAAAAGGGAAAGAATTTGCTGAAAGACAAGCCGTTCTTATTAGTTCTTTATCCCCCTTTAAAGAAATTGTGCAGAAAAACCTTTCCCTTTTTGATTTCCAAGAACTAAAACTTGCAGACGAGTTTGATGCAGATCCTAACAAAGTTTTACCAGAAATAGAAAAGAAACTTAAAGAAGATGAAAAACGCATCGTGGAGCTTGAAGCTTCATTAGAATCAATAGCAAAGGAAAAAGGAAAAGAACTGCTCATTTTAAAAGAAGTTGTAGAAATCGAAAAGATTAAAGCTGAAGCCAGGGAAAAGTTTGGCCGCACAGAAAAAACTTTAATGATCGAAGGTTGGCTTCCCGAAGATAACCTTGATGATTTTAAGAAATCGATTGAAGAAATCACCCATGGTACTGTTACCATGATAGCATTAAAAGGGAATGGGTTTTCCAAGCATAAAAACCATAAAAAACTCTCTCAAAAAGAAGAAGAAAAAAGCGTTTCTTCTTCTAACAATCCTGGAAAACATGGCCATGATGAAGGCGAAAATGATCCCCCTCCTTCCAACTTCAAGTTTCCTCCTATGATGCAACCTTTTCAAGGAATCGTTAATGCTTATGGTGTACCCTCCCATCGCGAGATCAACCCTGGTATTTTCGTCGCACTATCTTTCCCCATATTTTTTGGCATAATGTTTCCTGATGTAGGCCATGGTCTTGTTCTTTTACTCGTTGGTTTATGGGCCCTACATGTTAGAAAAACGAAGAAAATTAAGGGTGATATAGGTAAAATGATCTTTAATGGTGCAGAGGCTATTATTCTTTGCGGAATCTTTTCTATATTTTTCGGTCTCTTTTTCGGCGAAATTTTTGGATATCACCTCACCGAAAAAATACCCAGTACTAAATCGTTTTTACCACTAATGCGTTATATGCTAAGTGATGAGATGTTTCATCTGGTAGAACATGATGAAACACAATTTAACAAGTTTAAAATTAAACTTGCTATTGTCATAGGAGTTATTCATATATTGATCGGCCTTGTGTTAAATGTTTATAATAAGATTAAACAGGGCGAGTTTGCAGAGGTCGTGGGTTCCATTAGCTGGCTTGTCTTTTATGCCAGTACTTTTGGAGTTTTGGGGATCTTAATTTTCTGGTCTCTTGTTGATCTTGAAGGATATTGGGAGCTTTTTGATAAAGATCATGAAGGAGCTATTACTGCCTTTATGAATATTTTAACGGGCACCCCATTGTTTTATGTTGCTATAGTTGGTCTATTAGGCATGTTTTTTGGCATAGGAATGGCAGAAATCCTCTTACATCGCGATGTTGCAATGGCTAAAATTGCTTTTGGTCATTCTGCTATAGAGGCTGTTGAAGGGGCTTTAAGTAGTATTGGGAACACTGCAAGTTATATACGGCTTTTCGCTTTAAACCTTGCCCACTTCACACTCATGGCTGTTTTCATAGAAATGGCTGGAGAAGGAATAACCCCTGTAAGCGTCCTAATCCTCCTCATCGGAAACATCCTAGTCATTGTGCTGGAAACCTTGGTTTCGCTCTTGCACAGCCTCAGGTTACAGTGGGTCGAGTTTTTCAGCAAATTGGGTTTGAAGTTTGATGGATACAAATATGAACCCTTTACCATTAAGCGTGAATTTACCGCAATCGAGTAATTAATTTATTGTTTTCAAAGTAATCAAAAATTGGTATATGTAATGAATAATTAAGTAGGAGTTGGTTAAATATGGTGTTTGGTGATCCGATTGTTCAAGGAGCTGTAGGCATTAGTGCAGCCATGTTCTTAAGTTTAGCTGGAGCATCTTTTGGTATCGGGCTTTCATCCCCCTCAATTGGCGGCTCTATGACCGAGAGAAAAGACCAAGCGTCGAAAATGATAATCAGCACTGTTTTAGCTGAAGCACTTGGAATATATGGCCTCATAATAGCTTTCTTAGGACTCTCATGGTATACTGGATACTTTCCTGATGATGTCACTTCGCAGGAATTTATAAACGGTGCTCCTGCCCTGATGTGGGCCGGGCTAACTATGGGATTTGCTGCACTTTTTGCGGGTATAGCTATCGGATATGCTGGTAGTAGCAACGCTAAAGCTACAGCAGAAGATCCTGACCTTTTCGTTATGAGTTTGATTCCGGTGGTTCTTGGCGAAGCTCTAGCAATTTACGGCTTAATCATAAGTTTCTTAATGGTTTCTGCTTTGCCATAACTTCACTTATAGCGCTGACGCGGCTTTACCCGCTGCAGTGCTCTCGAATTTTTTTTCTTTTTTCTATTAACTATATACTTGGAGCGGTTTAATATGCCAAGTTCGTTTAGTTACCTGCTTAATCATGGTTACTCCCTAGCTAAAATTGCAGTTAGGAAGGCAAAGTTATTATCTCCTTTGGATTTACGTAGTTTAGCTGAGATGCGTTCCCTTGGAGAACTTGTTTCCTTCTTAGATATTACTCCTTATCGCGAAGAGCTCCTAAAAATCGAAGCAGGTAAATTATCTGCTAACTCCATTGAGCAAGCCCTATCCCAATATTTCTTCTCAAACGTTTTGCAAATAATGAAAGTTTCTACAGGCATAGTCAGAGACTTTTTAGACCAGTTCTTGACAAAATTTGAAGCCGAGACTTTGAAAGCTGTTATCCGAGGATTCCTCATTAAAATAGATCCAGAAGAAGTTTTATCTTCAGTAATTCCTGTCGGCATTTTTACCCAAGAAGTTCTTTCTAAGATTACTAGCGTTACTTCTTTTGAAGAGTTTCTAGAGGTTATAAAAATAAACGCTCGCAAATATTATCATCACTTAAGAGAGTTTTATAGAGAAGAATTACTTAAAGCTTCAGAGATCTTAGAATTGGAGACTGCAATTGATCATTTCGTGTTCCCTATTCTATGGAAATACGTTCAAAAGCTGAGTAAAAGTGAAAGAGAAAGGGTTAGCATACTCGTTGGTTCAGAAATTGACGCTCAAAACATAGTAACCATTTTCCGTTGTAAGAGCCTTGGTATAGACTTAAAAGATATAAAACGATATTTAATCCCTATCTATTACAACGTTTCTGAAAGCTTATTAGAGGAAGTTATCCTTTCTGAAAGCTTAGATGATGCCTTTCAATTTCTTTTTAAAATCCATGAGTATGCGCCTTACATAGACGCTTCCCGAGAAGGTTATGCTGAGACTGGAAGCTTTTTTGCTTTAGAGCATAACTTGAAACGTATGGTTCTAGAAAAAAGCATTGAACAATTCAAACTTTCACCTTTGCACCTTGGAACGATCGCTGGTTACTATAATTTAGTCTATTTCGAGATTAGAAACCTTAGAGCTATTGCTTTGGGCATAGAAACAGGACTTCCTTCAGATCGTATTCGTGAACTCCTCATACTGCCTCTTTCCTCTTCTCCCTAAATCTATTAAAAAAAGTTCTAAAAAAGGAAAAATTATAACGATTATTACTATGATCGGTATCACAATATTCATAGGCCAATTATTTGTTTCGCTTATCCACAAAATTGCCACTACAAATAACCCTATACTAGTTGAAGTGCCTAAAAATCTTAAACCTTCTTGATGCTTTGAATTTGTTGTTTCTCGCTCCTTGTTTATTTTATTCATCAAATATCTAAGCGCACTCTTATAGGCCTTACTATCCTCCCTTTTCTCTGTTTTTTTTACAATTGTGTTTGAGTCAATTTCTTCTTGCATAATTTTTGCGCCTTTAATACACAAATCAAAATACCGAACCTCAACTGGTAGGTTTTCACCCCCCTCCCTTCGATTAATTTTACAAACTTTAACTATGATTTTTAAAGGTACAGGCTCTATTTTATTCAACCACATTTCTACACTCTTTTCCGAACTTAAGATTTCTTCTAAAAATCCTTCTAACCCCCCCTTCAAATCTATTGCACACTTAATAGCGAAAACAATATTCTCCGTAGGCTCAACCAGAATATTTGAGTATTTATTAATTTGGCTCAATATTCCATCCCATTCTCTTTAACCATAGAACTATTTTCTATATTTTATTTCGGAAAGTTTATGAAACCACGATTCGAATCGTTCTTCTTTATCTATTCCTAGGTTTTTATTGGCTTTTTTGAAGGTGTTTTTTTATAGATTTCAGTGTTCTCTATACATAAGTGAAAAAATCTAACTTCATTTATCAATTATGAATAAATCGCTGCCTATGGCCTTTTCTAGTTCTTTTTCAATTTCTTCTAAATCATGCTTTTTAACAAGTATATAACCGTAAGTCGTCCCTGTTTTTCGGCCAAACTTCATAGTTGCCTCAGCGAGGAGCTTTAGTCCCTTTGTTTCGTCTATTATCCTGTTTAAACTTTCAACTGCTTCCTCCTTTATCTCCTTATTTTTTTTACTTAGTTCCTCAATTTTTCTTTTTGCCTCTTTTTCTATTTTTACTAGTTCGATGAGTTTTTCTTCATACAAATCTTCAGGTAATGTAATAGGTTCAAATTCTATCATACTAAAGATGCGAGACAAAGTTCTTTCTGCGTCATGGGCAACCGCAATTTGGACCCCTAACTTTCCTTCAAGCTCCTTTCCTTCCACTAAAACAAATTTTTCAGGTATCATATGTTCCATATGTTCTTTTAATCGCGTAATTTTATCTTTTTTTATCATTCCAAGCTCTATATGAAATCCTTTTATGTCTTTACTCAGTTTTGAATCAAGCCCTAACTGTTTGATTAACTCCAACGTTTTTCGGCTTTTTTCGGCTTTTTTTAACGAATTTTCCTCTTCTTCAATTTCGCTAAAAATAGTGTCGAGTTCCTTCTCAATCCTTAAAACTTCACTTTTCATTTGTAAAGTACGGTTTATGGATTTTGCTGTAACATCCGGTAATTGAGGTGAAGGTTCCTTTTCGACATCCAGCCCATGTTTTTCGCCTATTTTTTGCGCCATTTTCTCTATTTCAAGGCAATTATTTACAGTTTTTAAAAGCTCTTTTAGTGTTTGCTTTTTTCCAATGTTTTCCACGCGGCCAACTAAACAAAAAGATGGAACCTTCTTTTCGATATCTAAAGGAGTTACTAACCTTATGATTCTAAAACCGTTCAATAACCTCACCCAAATATATATCAATTTTATATAGGCATTCGCTTTCCAATACAGTTTACATGAAAAATTTACGTTAATACTTTTTTTGGATACTACTAAAACGAATCTTTTTAACTTTTTATCTATTTTTTTTAAAAACTTTGTTAAAAGTTAAACAAACTAAACAGGCTTTACAGCGGGTTTAACAATTAACTTAAGTTAGTGTAACCTTTTATAAACAATGGAAAAGTTTTTTTATTTCTTAATATACGGTTTCCTATCTTTCACTAGAGTTTATTTCTAACATGCATGAAGGGGTATGGTTTGTCCGAAATTGAAACTCTTGTAATAGAGGAAAACGATGATGTCTGGACTTTTCCTATTGACCGCTATTATTGGATAGGCGATCCTGGACATATATGGTTTTTAATAGAGGAGAAAGATCGAATAAAGGTAGGTTTAGACGAATTCGGTGCAGTTCATGCAGGACCCATAATCTCTTTAAGGATTTTCCCGGTAGGACGACTAGTGAAACAAGGGAAACTTTTTGGCACCCTCGAAAGTGGTAAATGGATCGGTCCCCTAAGGGTTCCCTTAACTGGTTTAATAACCGACATAAATCAAAACGTTATCGAAGAACCCACAATAATAAACGATCATTGCTACGATGAAGGATGGATCATAACCCTGAAACCCACAAACCTTAAAGAGCTAAATAATCCCTTTATAGCAAAACCGAATGAAGAAGGAAAAGAAAAACTAAAAAAATTTATAAAAAATGAGATAGAAAAAATAAAAGCCATAGGATAAAAAATCGGCTTGAAAAAGGAAAAAAAGCTTTTATAATTTTTATGCTTTTATATTTTTAAGAATAAAGCTCGTCTTCTTTTGTTATAATAAAGGGGCTGCAAAAATTGTCTAGAAAAAACCAAGGAAAGGGAGAAAAAAATAAAGAAAAAAATAA
>JBHLKN010000015.1:0-31897 GCA_048886645.1 Candidatus Hodarchaeota archaeon
TCCGATCTTAAATATTCTTTTCGCTGTTCTAAGTCGCTTTCAAATGATCCAGGATATAGCGTTTCAAAAAACATATCTAAGGATTCCTGAGAGGATTCATTTTCAATCAGTATTGGAACCGTGACTGAACCTTTGCATAATAAAGGAGGACCGGTAAAACCGATAAATCTTTTTTGAGCATTGATTATGATTTTATCGACAATATTCCACGCTGCAACAGCATCATCATCATTTAAAGGAACGGGGATATCTTCTAATTTTTCGGAAAGTGCTTTACTTTTAGGCTCATCAAAAAGGGGTTTCTCAGGAACGCTAATCCTTTTTATTGGCATACTTATACTCTTTTCTTTTGGAGCAATATCCCTCTTTTCGCTTTCATATAGGAGAGCGAGAATGGTTTTTTGCTCTAGTTCCATCTTTTGAATGATTTTGGGTGGTAGAATGGAGGAAAACTTCACAATTTCAGAGGATAATAGGTTGATGTGTGTTTGTAAAGTAGAAATTTTTTCTCGTAGCTTTTCTGGGTGACCCTTTTTTTCTTTAAATTCTTTCTTTTTTTCCTCTAATTTATCTTTAAGAATTTGTAAATAAGTTTTGTACTTTTTTATTTCCTCCCCTAGAGCTCTAGCAGCCTCCATATACTCTTTTTCCAAAGCAGATTTTTGCGCTCTTGATGAATGCGTTGTATCTCCTCTTTTAATATCTTTTTCCAAAGTAAGGAGTTTCTCCTTTAAATCGCGGGATTTTCTATATAAGTCCACAATTTTCGGCTGATTCTCTTCTAGAAAACGGGTATGTGCAGCTATCTTTTGGTTTAACGCGATAATTTTATTTTGATACTCTTTTACCTGTGGCCATATTTTTAACCCTCCACCCTTTTTCTTTATTTTTTCTGAAAGTTGGTGAAGTTTAAAAGCATAAATGCTACGCTCTTTAGAAAATTGAAGAAGTCTTCTCTTTATTTCCAAATTTTCCCGCAAAGTAATCGGGATTTCTTTTTCTAAAGGTTGAGATTTCTTTTCCTCTTCTTCTTTTCCCTCTTCTAATGTCTTTTCTTCCTTTTCCTCGACCTTTTCAGCCTTTTCTTTTGATGCTTTTTCTTCCTCAATTTCTGAAAGTTTCTGAAGATAAGTGTCTCTTAAATCCTCGTATGTTACCTCATCAATCTCTCCTGACCAAAACTTTTCCTCAAGCTGATCCAGCAAAATCCTTATTCGTTTCTCCATACCAACTTCCCATCTACAAAGATCCCTATTTAGCTATTGTATTCAGACATAAAAAAGTTACAGTAATGTAAAAATAGTTGTCATGATTTAAATTTACTTTTCTTCGATTAAAACCCCTTCCTATACGGTTTCCGAGGGCTCTTTTAAGGCTCCCTCCTCTAGGAAATAGTCTCTTCGATCTAAAAGATACCAAAGTATTAACAGGTTTAGGGTGAGGGTTGCGATCTGCCAGAAGAAGATTTCGTCTATTTCCGGCTTTAGGGACGCGTCTAGAGCTTGAAATGTCATATAAGTTAAACGGGCTATAACGAGGAGTAATACTATGACTAAAACAACATTATATGCCCAATATCTCCCCGAAAATAAACCTATAGATAAAAATATTAAGATCACGCCTACTAAGATAAGAATTATGAAATTAGTTTCAGCATCACTTCCCGTAAAAAGTTCTGAAGCAGGATAGTCTTTAGGATATTGAAAAATTTCTTCTAAAAGAACTAAGCCTGCAACTATAGCCAAAATGCCACCTAGCAAGAATAAAAAGGAAATAATAGACACGCCGACGGGGCGATTAGATGCCAATAACAAGCCTCCAATAAATGTGCATGAATTAAAAATTTTTTTATAGAAGATGAAGAACTTAAAAGGTAAAAGTTGAAAGAAGATGATCTTTGGTTAGTTACTTATTAAATTTTATTGTTTCTAAAATATATAACTATTGTTTGAAGGATGGGGCATATTAGGGGTTTTTACGCTTTTATATGGTATTAATAGGATGAGAAGGGGATTAAAAAATAGGGCAGCTTTCTTGTTTTTAATCATTCTTCCTCTTCTTCTTTTTTGCTGAATAGTTTATGTCTTGGTTTTATGACACAGTTGGGGCATACACGCATTGTTCTGAGTCGGCGATGGGGATAGTCGTCCACGTAAACCGCCATCCATTTAGCGTCGTCTGAGCAAACGTATTTTCCACAGTAACGACAACGGTAGTGCTCTTCGTTAGGAATCTCATTTTTTCCGCATATTTCGCATAAAACTTTCTCCGAGTCATCTGATGCTTTACTCAATTTTTTACCTCCATTTACTATTTTTTATGCGTGTTTATTTTTTGGTTAAGCTCTGCATAGCCACTTTGAGTAGGTCGCGTTCGGTTATTATGCCCGCTAGTTTTGAGTTTTCCATCACTAAGAGGCAACCGATACCTTTATCATGCATCTTTGCTGCGGCTTCTTTTACTGATACCTCTGAATTGACGGTTATCAAGGTTTTTGTCATGATTTCGTTTACCTGTTTATGAAGCACTTTTTCGTAATTTCCTTCTTTTAATCCTTTTATGGTCTCAGGATTATTGAGGTATTTTAGGATGCCACTAGCAGTAATGAGACCGGTAAGTGTTCCTTCATCGTTAACAATTGGCATTCTGCGAATATTCGATTCAACCATCAGTTTTAAACAATCAAAAAGGTTTGTTTTTTCGTTTACTGTGATAACGTTTTTTGTCATGTAATCTTGGACTTTTTCTTCAACCGGAAGTTCTGCTACAGAGGAGACTACATCGCGTTCTGTTATAATGCCGCCTAGACTGCGTTTTTCGTCTATAAACACGGGCAGGCAACCGATATTTTGTTCTACCATTATTTTTGAAGCTTCATCTACTGTAGAAATTATAGAGATGGAGATGAACTCCGGGGTCATAATCTCAGTGAGAGGGATTTCTAGAAACAGTTTTGCAAAGGAGGATTTTCCTTTCTCTACGTCTTCAGAAACTCCTTTAGCAAATTCCCTCATTATATCCCGGAAGGTTATCATTCCTACAAATTTTTTATCTTTAACTACGGGTAGCCTGCGAAAACCGTTTACATCCATTATGCAGATTGCTTGTTCTACATTTTGTCCTTCTTCTGCGATGTAAACCTCTTTTGTAGCATATTTGAAAACTTCTAAACCCATCTGAGATACCTCCATGAATCTTTAAAAGAAAGCTTATGAAAAATTATAGATTCATTTAGAGTTTTTATGATTATAAAGTTGCTTGCTAAAAAAATAAAAAAAGAAGGGTTTGAGGTTTTTATAGTAATAGCAAAACTGCTACTATAACCACTATTGCAATAGCTGCGAAAATCAATAGATCGTGCACACAGAAACCTTCTTTATCTTTACACCTGGGACAAAGTATAGCCACTTATATCACCAAATTATTCTAATGGTGAGAAACTCCCATCTACCTGTATTTGTAGCAGTTAGAGGCTATAAATATGTTTGTGAAAGTTGAAACCTACTTCGGAGAAGAATTATTTTCTTAGAAATAGAGCGTGATTTAATAAAAACAAAAAGATGGAGGGGGTTTATGATTTGTTTTTTTATTCAATTAATTCTTTTATTTTTGGTTTTATGTTATTATTTTTTCGAGCATGTTGTTTTTTATTGCTCTTTTTATTTCTAGAGCAGTTCTTCTGCCACTACTCATTCTTTTTCTCCACAAAATATTGCCGTAGGGATGCCCCCAATATGCGTGTACGTTCGTCCCTCCGCCTATTCTGAAAGCTACATCATAGACTACAGGGTTCATTTCAGGTGTCATAATTGTTTGGAGGCAAAAGGCGCCTATCATTCCCGGTTTTAAATATTTTTGTGTAGCTTTGACAAATTTTTCCCCTATTTCGAAGACGTATCTTAGTATTGATTCTCTTGCAGTACAGATGTTGTGACCTACAACGATGTATAGTGGTTCTTTCATGTTTTGTGGTAGTTCTAGTTGTTGTTGGGCGGGTAGTCTTATGTATCCGTCTAAGTTGCTTTCAAATCTCCAGTCAATTCCTAAAAGTTCTAAGGGTTCGTCGCCTAATTCCGTGCTTATTGGGCTGTAGAAATAGTCAAAGTTAAAAACTGGTCCTATGATGTACTCTTCTATTCTTGCTTTTTCTAAGTCTTCTTTTGTGATTATGCCACGTTTTATTAGTCGTTCTGCTTTTTCTTCGTATTCTTTTTTGGTTGAAGCTGTGAAGAATCCTCGCTCTAATTTCATTTGTGCATGGTGTAGTTTCACCATTACAAGGCCTACTTCGTCTATTTCTTCAGGGGATTCTAGTTTTTTGGGGGTTTTTATGCCACCTTTTTCGCAAAGGCTGTAATAGTCGGCTATTTCTCCTTCTTCTCCCTCTTCGCCTCTTTTTCCTCTTTCTTCTATACGAAGCATGTTTCTTGATCCTATAAGAGGTACTCTGAACTCATTTTCTATTTCATCCTCTCCCACATAAACGGTAAAGGCGCGATTTGGCACAATTATCATGTTTTTTTCGCGCATGAACTCTTGTTTTTGAAGCATCTCTTTAAAAGAGTCCAAAACTATGGCGTGATCAACACAACCGCACACAAGGTTCCCTTCTAAATATTTTGATTTTAGGTATTTAGTGTACGGTTTTTCTCGTCCTTTTTGGCAAAAAGCGTAAGTTTCAAATCCTTCGTCTTTGGCACCGTCTGTGATATCTAGGGCAGAATGGGATCCTATGGTACCGATAGTTATTTTTGATTTATCATATTTTTCAACTATTTTGTGTATTTCTTCTAAAGTTATCATGTTTTTAGAAGCCCTCCTTTTGAAAGGTTGAGGTTTTCTTTTTAAAGGTGTTATTTTGTTTTAAAAGTTAACGGTTTCTTTTTCGGTTTTTATTTTTACCGTTCCCTCTTTGTTTGTAACTTTTCCTATCGTTTGGGCTTTTGTCCCGTGGTTTTTGCATATTTTAATTATTGTTTCACTCTCTTCTTTTGGGCAAATGATGCAAAAACCTATGCCTTGATTAAAGGTCTTGTACATTTCTTGTGTTTTGACGTTTCCAAGCCTTTGAATTGCTTTAAAGATTGATTGGAGATCAGGCATGTTATCTAATTCGAATCCTAAACTAGTTGTTTTCTTTACTCTTTTGAGTTTTGTAAAGCTTCCTCCTGTTATGTTTACTAGTCCGTGAACGGTTGTTTTTTTAATAACTTCCATAACTTCAGGTACATATATTTTTGTGGGTTTTAATAGCTCTTCTCCTACGATAAATCCTTCTTCAACTTCATCATGGATCTTTAGTTTGGCGATGTCGAAGAAGACTTTTCTTGCTAAGGAAAGGCCGTTGCTGTGAATTCCGCTACTTTCAAGACCTATTATGGTGTCTCCGACTTGTATTTTATCTCCAAGGATTATGCCTGATTTTTCCGCAAATCCTAGAACTGTTACCGAGATATCGAATCCTATTTTTCCAGGGATTCCTGTTATTACTCCTGGGTATGGTGCGGTTTCACCTCCAACTATGGCGGTTTTTGCCTGTTTTGCTCCTTTAACTATTCCTTTTATAAGATCTTCAACTAAGTTTGGATCCATTTTTTCAAGGGCTATTGTATCCACTAAAGCTATGGGTTCTGCACCGACGCATATCGTATCATTGACACTCATTGCTACGCCATCTATACCAATAGTATCATATTTGTCCATCATTTGTGCGACAAGAACTTTCGTTCCCACTCCATCAGTGTGTAGTGTAACGATTTTCTCCCCGATTTGGATAAGTCCTGCGAAGTGTCCAAAAATCTTTAAAACCTCTTTTCTAGCGTCACAGGTGTTCATAATCATCTTTAAAATTCGTTCTTTTGAAGAATCTAAAAGATCGATATCGACTCCCGCCTCCGCATAAGTTATAGATTTTTCACCCAATTTTTACCCCTCAAAACTTCTTTTAAGGCTTTTTCATGCCTTTTCATGCCCCTTAACTTGATTTTAATTAAAACAATATTATAAAATTTTCTAAACTTTTGTTTATATCTGAAGATAATATGTGTTTTTTATACAATTTTATGTTAAAAAATAAGCAATTATTCAAAAATTTGGAAAAAGATTAATATGTGTTTTTTAGCCATTCTCTAAGCTTTTGTGAAGGTGTAACGTATATGTCGTCAAGGATTGTTCCTTTTGCTTCTTTTATTTTTAAAACGTCTATTAATGGCTTATTTACTCCTCCAGCTAATCCGTTGGCGATTAGGGCTGCCCCTTGTGCGGCTTCTTTGGTTTCAGAATCCAGTTTTTCTACTGGAAATATTTTTGCTTTTAGAAGATTTTCGTGTAACTTTTTAATTAAAAGTTTATTTTGACCATAACGACCGGATAAATAGATTAACGGTTTTTCTTCCAGCGTGGGGTATACAGAGGGAATTAGACGATGGATGTCTTTTATTATTCCCTCCAAATAAGCGTTCAAGCATATCTCATATTCTTTTTTCTTCCCTTCTTCTGCTTTGATTATCAGATCTTCTATAGTGATTTCTACGTTTTTTATAAGATCTGTTATTCCACCACTTATAATCACTTTTTTTTCAATTTCACCTAATAGGTATGCTAACTCTGCATCGAGGAAACCGCAGCTTCTAAAACCTATTGTTGTGCAACTTCCTCCTATTCCATCGACAATGGCTCCATTTTTGACTGCTATGAAAGCGTTAAAGGCATAACCTAATTCAGCGAGAATAAGAGAGGATTCTTCGTAGTTTTGCCCTGTTTTTTCCCTATGTTGAAAGAGGGCGAGGGCGGTTGCACAAACTTTGTCTGCTGTTCCCATGTCTATCCTGTTTATTTTTCGCCATTTTGGAACTGTGGATAAGTGTTTTACACCAGGTACTGTGAAACAGCGTGCGCCACGTCTTGATAGAAAACTGAGGACTTTTCTAATGCCAAGCGTAGCTTTTTCCGTAGTTTTTAGTGTTGCAAGTAGTAGATCTTTTTCGGTTAAAGCTGTTACATCTTTTACTGGTAATCCGTATCCGCTGGGGGCCACTACACAGGTTAAATCTTCTCCTACTAAGCTGGCTATAATTTCAGGATTTGAGACAACTTCGCGGGTTTGAACGGATTTGCTTAAAAAGACCTGACCATCATCAAGGCCACAGACATCGTAACTGTAAGAACCAGGATCAATACCGAGGGTTTTCACTTTGAAGAACCTCGCTATAAAAATCTGTGAAGGTTTTATAAAATAGTTTAGCTTTTAGAAACTTTGAATAATTGCTTATTTTTTAACATAAAATTGTATAAAAAAAATGTATTATTTACAAATATATACAAAACTTTTAATATCATTTTAACTAGACTCAAGTTAAGGGGCATGAAAAGGCATGAAAAAGCCTTTAAAAGAAGTTTTGAGGGGAAAAACAAAGCAAGTTTACTCTACAGAAGACCCCACACAAGTGATTCTCGAATTTTCTGACAGGATTACGGCTGGCGATGGGAAAAAACGCGATGTTTTACCCAGTAAAGGCGTTTTGAACTGCGGAATTTCGACGAAACTTCTTGAGCTTCTCGGGCAGGTAGACATTCCTACCCATTTCGTGGCCACTATAGACAAGGATAAGATGCTCGTTAGAAAACTGGAAATGCTCCCCTTGGAAGTTGTTTTAAGGAATATTGCGACGGGAAGCTTGATTAAGCGTTTACCAATGATTAAGGAAAAAACCGTTTTAAAAAGGCCTATAGCTGAGTTTTTCTTGAAAAGCGATGAGTATCATGATCCTTTCCTTTCCAAAGAGTATATAGCGTTATTAGAAATTGCGACGCCTGAGGAAATAGAAGAGATGATAGGGCTTACGAAAAAAGCAAACGATGTTCTATTACCTTTCTTTAAGAAAATCGGTATAGATTTGGTAGATTTTAAACTTGAGTTCGGTAGAGATACCGACGGCATTTTGAGAATTGGAGATGAGATAAATCCAGACAGTATGAGGTTATGGGACACAGCTACTGGAAGGATACTGGATAAAGACAGGTATAGGAAAGACTTAGGACAGGTGATTGAACACTATATCGAAGTTTACGAACGCGTAACAGGGAAAAAATTCGAAGGATAAATGATTGTTTCATACAAGTTAGAGTGTGTGATAGATTGCCGCAAAAATACACCGTAGAAATAGTTATTGAAAACAAACCTGCCGCAAGGGATCCAGAAGGAGAAACTGTGATGCGGGACCTCGTGCATAAGTCAGGGTATACTAACGTTAAATCGATAAGGACAGGGAAACTCTTGCGCCTGAACTTAGAAGCTTCTAGTGAAGCAGAGGCAAAAGATACTGTGATAAGAATGGTTAATGAGCTTAGAATTTACAACCCAGTAGCCCATGTTTATCGTGTTGAGATAAAAGATTAGAGAGGAGAAACTTGAACATAGAAATAAAAATAGGCGTAGTCAGGTTTCCTGGCAGTAATTGCGATCTTGACACGGTCTATGTTCTTCGTAATGTTCTAGGGGTGAGTGCGGATCTCGTCTGGCATAAGGATAAACTTGAAGGATTTGATGGGATAATTCTTCCCGGCGGTTTTGCTTATGGAGACGCTCTTCGAGCTGGAATAATTGCCGCTTATAGTCCTGTAATCCAAGAAGTAAAAACGTTAGCCCGGGAGGGTATACCTGTAGCAGGGATTTGTAACGGGTTTCAGGTCCTTATAGAGGCAGGACTTTTACCCGGAGCTTTACTACCTAATGATGGATTAAAGTTTATTTGTAAATGGATTAATTTACGCGTAGAACATAACGATACTGCTTTTACCAACATCGAGAAAAAAGGAGGCTTATGGAAGCTTCCTATCGCCCACGGAGAAGGAAGGTATTTTGCAGATAAAACAATCTTAAAAGAACTTCATGAAAACAACCAAATCGTTTTTCTTTACACCAATGATGAAGGTAAACCTACGGAAGATGCAAACCCTAACGCTTCTTTGGATAGCATAGCGGGTATATGCAATCTTGAGAGAAACGTTTTAGGCTTAATGCCTCACCCAGAAAGAGGTTCTGAAAAAACTCTCAGCCCATATAGGACAGATCATGGAAAGAGATTTTTCCAATCCATGATCGAGTACATAAGAAAGGGGGTGGCGTGAAAAATGACCTCTGTTTGTCTTAGACCTTCAGATATCACTTTAGACTTGAACGATGACGAGATAGGAAAGGTTAGGGAAATTTTGGGCAGAGAGCCTAACACTGTTGAATGGGCAATGATAGACATTATGTGGAGCGAGCATTGTTCTTATAAAAGTTCACGACCAGTTTTGAAACTGTTGCCTCGGGAAGGTGAAAGGATTTTAGTGGGTCCTGGGCAGGATGCGGGAGTTGTTGATATAGGGGATGGTTTGGCAGTTGTTTTTAAAATTGAGAGTCATAATCATCCTAGTGCTGTAGATCCTTATAATGGAGCAGCTACGGGGATTGGAGGGATTATTAGAGATATTCTTTGTATGGGGGCCCGTCCAATAGCGTTAATAGATCCTTTAAGGTTTGGATTACTTGATAATGGACATACAAAATGGTTGTTAAAGTACGTGGTGAAGGGTATAGGAGATTATGGGAACTGTATTGGAGTTCCTACGGTAGGAGGGGAGGTGGAATTTGACCCTAATTTTGAGAAAAATTGTTTGGTTAACGTGGGATGTTTAGGGGTCACAACCCATGATAAGATAATACCTAGTAAGGCGGGTAATCCTGGAGATTACGTGGTTTTAATGGGCGGTTCTACGGGTAGGGATGGTATTCATGGTGTAACTTTTGCTTCGAAAGAGTTGTCTGGGGAGTCTGAGGAGGATGATAGGGGATCAGTTCAGATTGGTGATCCTTTTACAAAAAAGAAAATTATTGATGCAACACTAGAAGCAATAGAGACGGGATTTGTTAAGGGGCTTAAGGATTTAGGAGGAGGAGGATTAACCTGCGGTACTTCTGAAATGGCAGAGGCAGCAGGGGTAGGTTTAGAAATAAATCTTGATGAGGTTTATCTTCGTGAGCCAGATATGGATACTTGGGAGATCGTTATTTCTGAGTCGCAGGAAAGAATGCTTTTCATAATCGATCCTGAGGGATTAAACACGGTTACTGATGTTTTTGAAAAGTATGAGCTACCTTATGCCTTGATAGGTAAGGTCACAGACACAGGAAGACTTGTCATGTCTAGAGGAGGGAATTTGGTTGTGGATTTACCTCCGAGTATTCTCACAAAAGTTCCTACTATAGATAGAGAATCTCAAAAACCTTCCTATGTAGAAACCGCTTGGAAAGTTAAACGACCGTCTCCTCCCAAGGACATTGCGGGAGCTATATACGCCCTTCTTGGTTCTCCGAATATTGGTAGTAAGGAGTGGATTTATCAGCAGTATGATCATGAAGTGGGAGTGAGAACCGTTGTAAAGCCCGGTAAAGCAGATGCTGCTGTGTTACGGGTTCTTGGAAAGAAAAAAGGCATTGCCATAGCCGCTGATTGTAACTCTCGCCATGTTTATTTAGACCCGTATAATGGGGGCTTAGAAGCTGTTGTTGAAGCCTGCCGCAACGTTACTTCGGTGGGAGCCGAACCTGTAGGAATGGTTGATTGTTGTAACTTCGGAAACCCTGAAGATCCTGAAATTTTCTGGCAATTTAAAGAAGCGGTAAGAGGGATGGCTGACGCATGTAAGTTCTTGAAAGTTCCATGTGTTGGGGGAAATGTGAGTTTTTACAACGAAGACACGGTAACCGGGATTGCAATAAAACCTGCCCCAGTAGTGATGGCAGTAGGGTTGATGGAGGATGTAGAAAAGGCAGTTACTATGGAATTTAAGCAACCAGGCGAAAAGATAGTGATTGTAGGAGAAACTTTGGACGAGGTTGAGGGATCTGAATACTATGCTGTTGTACATAAGATAGAGGGAGGGAAGCCTTCAAGAACGGATCTTCTAAAGGAAAAACGCACAATGCATGCGATCCTCGAGGTAATAAATAAAGGGTATATCACTGCTTCTCATGACTGCTCACGGGGAGGGCTTGCTGTGGCTTTAAGTTTGATGTGTTTAAAGGGCGGTTTAGGGGCAGATGTGGATCTTGATAAAGTTCCTATTCCAGGAAAAATCCCCCTTGATTCCCTCCTTTTCTCAGAAACTAATGGACGTTATATTCTATCAGTTAGAAAAAATCATTTGAGAGAAGTTTTAGACACTTTTGAGAAACATGAAGTAAAGGCAGGGATTATAGGGGAGGTAAAGAAGTATTCTGTCCTCAATATTAAAGATGAGGGTAATATTGTGGTTTCATGTTCCTTATCAAAGCTTTATGAGAGCTTTTTTCAATGTTTAATAAAAGAGATGGAGGCGGCTTAAAACGCATAATAAAAAGGAAAAATGTGGTGTTTTCGGCGTTTTTGCTCCCCCAAGACGACAGGTAGCAAGAACCGTCTATGAAGGGTTATTATCCCTCCAGCATAGAGGGCAAGAGTCAGCAGGGATGGCCATATTTGACGGAAAAGCGATAATTATACAGAAGGATATGGGACTAGTAAGCGAAGTTTTTCCAAAAAGGATTTTAGCGAGCCTTATAGGCTTCAGAGGAATAGGACATGTTAGATATTCAACGACAGGTTATAGTAAAAAAGAGGAGACTCAACCTTATTGCATGTATCTTACAGGGATAAACTTTGCAATCGCTTTTAATGGTAATATATCAAACAGTGGAAGATTGAAAGAGGAGCTTGAAGAAAAGGGGCACTTCTTTGAAACAGACACAGATACAGAGCTTATAGCAAAATATATTGCTACTTTTATGCTAGAAAACGGAAGGGATCTTATAGGCGCTATCCAAAAACTCATAGACATCTTGGATGGCGGTTACTCGATGTTAATTCTCACTGAAGGAGGGCACATACTAGCGCTCAGAGACCCTTATGGATATAGACCTCTAGTTTTTGGAAGACAGAAAGACGGAAGCATAGTTTTCTCATCAGAAACAGTAGCTCTTAACAGTACAGACACCCAATATATAGACGATGTGAACCCCGGAGAAGTTATACTGGTGACAGACAACGGTTATGAACGTTTACAATTAGTAGAAAGTAAAAGGTATGCGCATTGTCAATTCGAATATGTTTATTTTAGCCGTCCTGATAGTGAGATGGAAGGTATTAGTGTTTATGAAGTGCGGAGAAGGCTTGGAAGAAAACTAGCAGAACTTTATCCTGTGGAAGCAGATGTGGTTATTCCTGTTCCAGATTCTGGTAGAACAGCTGCTTTAGGCTACTCAGAAGTTTCTGGAATACCTCTTAGCGAAGGATTAATTAAGAATAGGTATGTTTTTAGAACTTTCATAATGCCGCGTCAAAATGAAAGAGAGAATGCTGTAAGGCTAAAAATGAACCCGATACCCCATGTAGTTTCAGGGAAAAGGATAGTGCTTGTGGACGATTCTATTGTAAGAGGAACTTCAATGAAACACATAGTTTCACTTTTAAGAAAAGCAGGAGCAAAAGAGGTGCACGTAAGGATATCATGCCCGCCCATAATTAGTCCCTGTTATTGTGGTATTGATTTCCAAAGAAGGGAAGAGTTGATACGGGGTAAAACTTCCTTAGAAGAGACCAGAAAGATAATTGGAGCAGATAGTCTCGAGTATATGAAGATAGATGGCCTTGTAGAAGCGATAGGTTTAGGTAAAAATGAGCTTTGTTTAAGCTGCCTTACTGGCGAATATCTGCTGAAAGAAGCTCCGACAACTTTAGGCCGCGTAGACGAAGAAGAAGTAAAGCTCCAGGCAACTGTACAAGAAACTAAAAGTTTCTAAAAAAAGGGGATCTTGTAAAGATGGTTGGAATTTTTGGAATGTATGCGTTTGATGAAAATTGGGAAATTGCAAGATTTGTCTATTTTGGTATTCTTGGTTGTCAAAATCGTGGTCAAGAAAATGCAGGTATTGCAACTTTTGACGGTGAAAAACTGTCTAGGTTTGCGGATAAGGGGATGGTTGAAGAAGCTTTTAAAAACGATGAAATATTTAAAGGATTACCCGGCTGGTGTGGCATCGGCGGAGTGAGTGCTTTTACAGCAGAAAATGATTTTATACCTCCTATATTCTCAGAGAAGGGAAATGTAGCGGTCTCCATGAATGGAAAAATAATAAATTGCGAAGATATAGACCCGCAACTAGCGAAAAAAACTCATGGAGATATGAAAATAGTTGCAAATTTGCTTGAAAAAAGTATTGAAAAGAACGATTCAGTTAACGCTATGAAGGAAGTTATGGAGAAAATAAAAGGGGCATATTCCTTAGTAGCTCTCACTAAAATAGGGGATATGATAATAGCAAGAGACCCCCATGGTATAAGACCACTTGTAATAGGGGGGCACGGTTTTGACCTTGGTGTCATAAGCTCAGAAAGCGCGGCATTAGACGTTACAGGATCAGATCTTAGTCGGGATGTAAAACCGGGAGAGATCTTCGTTTTTGAACCTCACAGCATTGAAAAAGACGATCAGACCTTTAAGAATAGAAACGCACACTATTGTTCTTTTGAGTGGGTATATTACGCTAGACCCGACTCCATAATAAACGGTATTCATGTCCATGAAGCTAGATATAAAATCGGAGAGTTTTTGGCTAAGGAAAATCCTGTAGAGGGAGCGGATGTGGTGATAGCAGTTCCTGAAACTGCTTTTCCCTTCGCGATGGCCTATTCAAAAGTTTCAGGAATCCCGATTGATTTGGGATTTGTGAGGACTGGAAGACATTTAAGAACGGCTATAAAACCTACCCAAATCGAAAGGATAATTGGGATTCAATTGAAGTTAAACCCGATACGTAACGCAGTAAGAGGTAAGAAAGTTGTTTTGATAGATGATAGCGTGGTTCGGGGAAGTACTTTACGAAACACAGTATATCTCTTAAAAAAGCGGGGAGCAAAGGAGGTTCATGTGAGGATAGGAAGTCCGCATCTTATAGCTCCTTGTCCTTTTGGACTAGATGTTCCTTCTCAAGATGAACTTATTGCGAAACACAATACTGAGGAAGAGATAGCGCAAATAATCGGGGCAGACACCTTCGCTTATCTTTCTATAAATGGGTTATGCGAAGCGATTGGAATGCCTCAAGAAAAGCTTTGTGTAGGTTGTTTTAGAGAAAAATACCCCCTTGTATGATTATCGAAGGTGGTTTTAATGACAAAGGTTAAGGCTTTATTGATTGGTGGTGGTGCTCGTGAGCACGCCATTGCAGAAGCTTTAGTTAGGAGTACTTATGAACCAAAACTATACGCCTTAATGGGCGTGAAAAACCCAGGAATAAAGAAGCTTGTAGAAAAAAGTGGGGGAGAAATTGTCCAAGGAAAAGATAAAGATCCTAACCTCGCCGCAGAAGTTGCTGGAAGATTTTCTGTTGATTTTGCTTTCATAGGACCTGAAGAACCATTGTTCCACGGAGTTTGTGATGCTATTGAAGATATAACAGGGATTCCTTGCGTAGGCGCAAGGCAAAAACCCGCGCAATTAGAGCAGTCTAAAGCATTTATGAGACGGTTAATGTGGAAACATAACGTGGAAGGAAGGTTACGATTCAAAGCTTTCTTAACGGTCCATGACGCTATTGATTATATAGATGAATATGCCGAGTCTGTGGCTATAAAACCTGCAAGACAAGCAGGGGGGAAGGGTGTGAAAGTTATTGCCGATGTGCAAGCCTATTTAAGTGACGAGAAAAAATCTGTGAAAGAAAAGCATGCACAAGCAGTGTTTGAAGAGCATATGAAACCTTACGATGATATTGAAGATCGCATCTTAATAGAAGAAAGGGTAGAGGGACCCGAATATACCGCTCAATGCTTTACAGACGGCAATATCGTAGAGGCTATGCCGATAATTCAAGATCACAAGCACGCTTTTGAGGAGGATATAGGACCTGAGACTGGGGGAATGGGGTGTATTTCAGGAAAGGACGGTTTATTGCCTTTTATAACCGCAGAAGAAAAAGAGATCTCGATAAAGATAGTTCAGCAATTAATAAACTCGGTTGAAAAAGAGGTGGGAGAAAAATACAAGGGTATTGTTGCTGGGCAGATGATGCTTACTGATGCTTGGGGGCCTACGATAATTGAGTGTTATAGTCGTTTTGGAGATCCGGAGGGAACAAGTGTTTTACCGCTTTTAAAGACCGATCTCGTAGAGATATCAGAAGCAATAATCGGCGAGAAACTACATAAAATAAAGATGGAGTGGGATAATACTGCAACTGTTGTTAAGTGTATAGCTCCAAAGGGTTATCCGCGACGGAGAGATCTTGCAAAGGATCACCCCCTTGCAATAGATATTAATGCTATTGAGGAAAGGGGAGGTAGGGTTTACTTTGGCTCTATATCCGAAGAAAATGGTCAGATGGTTACAAAGGGTTCTAGAGCCATTGAAATATGGACCAATGGAGAAACCATTGAAGAAGCGAGTAAAAAGGCAGAATCTTGCATACCCTTTATAAAGACTTTAGATGGTTGGGGTTTATTCCATAGAAAAGATATCGGAAGCCCCGAACTTCTTAAAAAACGGATAGAGTTAGGGGAACTTCAGAGGGAGATATTCAAGTATCGCAAAGCGAAGGGTTTGGTAGGTAGAAGAATAGATTGGATTCCAGGTAAAGGAAAGTTAGAGTATATATCCTAGCTACTCTGCTCTAATACTCTAGTATTAAATTTGAAAAATTTACTTTTTTGTGTGGACTTTTTTTGCGAGGATGGTGAAGGCTTCGTCTATGTTTTCCCTGGTTTTCGCGCTTGTGAATAGGAGGGGTGAGTTTATTTCTTCTGCGAAGTTTTTTGCTTCTGTTTCGTTTATCTTGCTTTCTAGGTCTATTTTGTTTCCGCACACTATGAAAGGTATTTCTCCGCAAACTTTTAGGGCTTCTTCTCGCCAATTTTTTAGGGTTGGGAGGCTCTCCGGTCTTGTTACGTCAAAGATTAGGAGGGCGCCTTGGGATCCTTTATAGAAGCGTTCTCTATAGTTTAGAGGTAGTTTTTGTCCTCCGATATCCCATATTACGAGCTTTATTTTCGCGTTTTCAATTTTTATCATTTTTGTTAGGAAGTCGCATCCAATATTGGGTATATATGTTTCTGAGAAAGTTCCATCGCAAAATCTTTTCAGCATGGAGGTTTTGCCTACTTTCCAGTCTCCCAATGATATACACTTGTATCTAAAGGTACTCAGGAGATCAACCACTTTTGACCTCTCGTTGTTAAGCGAATTTTGCATCGTCTGCTCCCCAGCAGTGTTTGAAGTCTTCTAAGTTGAATTTTGATTACTAAGTTATAAATGATATTCATTGTTTTTACAGTTTTTGCTCTTATATCGACTCTTAACGATGAAAAAATGGAAAACTAGTTTTTAATAACTAAATCCCCAGAAAAGTAGGGTCGATAAAACATAAAAAAAGCGTTAGCAAAGGATTTTGAGATCCTTTGCGTTTTTAATCATTTTAAACAGTTTCCTTCTTCAGTTCTTCTATTTCGTTTTCTATGCGTTCTACCTTTTTTTGAAGTCTTACTTTCAGGAACTCTAAGTACTTGAGTTTCTCCTCTTTTGACATGAGTGGGCCACATACAACTCCTATACACAATTCTATACACCCCTTAAAACATTTTATCAAAATAAAGGTGCATGGAATTCTTATAATGACTAACTTTCAATAAGCTTGAGAAAAGGTTATTAGGCGTTAAATTAGGTAAAGAGGGCTTGTTAATAATAATGTCAAAATTTAGTTTAAGCAAGGGTTAATTGTTAGATGGCTGTTTGTTGATTTTAGCCTTAATTGAGCTCCAAACTTTTTTTCTAGCAAAGTTTTAAGGTGGTTGAAAAACTCATCAAAGACTTTTCTCATTCTAGAGGTATCAGGTGTGAGGGGGCGGATTAAGATCTGTGCAGTTCCTGTTTCACGGACCGTGAATAACGCCGTGTGAGAACCGTCTGTCGTTATCCATGCGACTGAAGATTCAAGGTGATCATTATAGTGAGATAAGAACCTGAAAACTCCCCAATATTTGCCAATTAACTGTTCAACTATTGGTTTATGATCGATCATTTCAGTCTCGATAAATGCTTCAACTTGGAGAAAAGAACCGGATTTCTGTGGGTTTTGGTCTAACAGGGTGGCTGTTTTTTTATTGATCTTGGTTGATATCAAGGACCTACCTTGTGGTGTTAAGAAATAAAAACCCTCTTTAGTGCGTTCAATTAGCCCTTTTTCAAGGGCGCGTTTAAGGGCTTTTGCTAGCTTTTGTTGGTGTATTTCCAGTCTGCGTTTCAGCCCTTGAAATGAATATTTTATCTCAGAAAATGGATCCTCAGCTAACACTGTTAGAACTTGTTCTTCATACGTAGTTAAATCATGATCAACTTGTTCAAGTATTAATAAAGGAAGGCTCGTCAGATCGTTATCAATCAAGATTGAATTAAGATTTTTTTCTTCTTCTTTTTGTAAACAATTTTCACTTCGCACTATTTAACCACCGCGATACATTATATAGGAACATATCTATATAGAAGCCTACCTATTTATAATGACTTACTAGTATTTAATGACTACTTTTTTCCAGATTCTGTATGGCTGTTTTGTCGCATAATTTGGGGAGTGGGGTTGATGAAAAAGATATAAAAATCTTGTTTTTTTATCGATACAGTATGGCGGTAAAAGGAATTGAGAGAATAAAGAAATTCTATCCTGTCTGGGCGATAATATCAATAGTATTTCTGTATTTCCTTCTTGAAAGCGAGTATAGCGATTATTTGTTAGCGATTGTTATTCTCCTACTTCTAAAGGATGTTTTCATTGATATACTAATGAATAGAGGATCAACACCCTATTGGTTTGAACATGCGCCTTTTGTTATTCTTGTCTCCATAATCGGTTTGCTTGATTATTTTGAAGTAGAACCATTCACAGGTTTAGTTTCGCCATTAACAATGGTTATAGCGATTTTTGATAGTTTTCTCGATGTTTTCGATGATATAGGATTATTTTAATGATACAGGTTATGAGATAGAATCTGAGGTTAGTAATAACATTATTTTAGTATGCTTCTGAGTTCGTTTAAACTGTTAATCACCCAATCTGGCTTCACCGTATATTCATCAGCAAGATGTGAATTTTGAGGGCTTTCATCGGTTTTTAAATAAGCAGCCCGCATTCCAAATTTTTTAGCCCCATAAACGTCTGCATAAAAGTTATCTCCTACAAATATTGCTTCGTTAGTGGATATTTTTAGATCAGATATTGCTTTTTTAAAAATAGCTTTGTGGGGTTTTATCCAACCAACATCTGCGCTGATTGTGATGGTGTCGAAAAAATCGATTATTTTGAATTTTTTTAAGGAGTTTAATAGGTCTTTGGATCGAGGAAAGTTAGAGATGATTCCGAGTTTTAGGTTATAAACGGTTTTAAGGTCCCGTAAAAGATCTTTTAAGCCTGGGTGGAGTTCTACACCTCTGAAAAATACGCCTATATAGAGGTCGATCGCTTTAATAATTAAGTCGGTTTCAGGATGACAGGAATAGCCGAATTTCTCTAAGACTTTGCAAAATCTTTCGTCTAAATCGATTTCTTTCAAAGTTTTTTGCGAGATTAGTCGTTGTTCATCCCGTGTCCTTGAGTAGGTTTCTTTAAAATCCCAAAGTGAGGGAAAAGCAAAACCCTCTTTTATAAAAAAGTTGTAGAGGCTTGCGACTTGTATATCGTAGTTATATACAACTCTCACAAGCGTGTTACCGAAATCAAACAAGATAGCGCGAATTTCTGACAAAAATATCCCTATTCAAAATATCCCTATTCAAAAAGATAAGGTTTTTGAAACTGATGCGGTTTTATGAAGAGAGGAAAGGAGGATTAGATTTTTGAAGTTTAAAGTTGCTTGGGGGATAACTGGTGCAGGACATTATCTTCTTGAGTCCCATGATGCGGTTGAGGAGCTTCTAAAGAAGGGAGTTTTAGTTGATATGTTTTATAGTAAAGGGGGAGAAGAGGTTAGCAGCATGTATGGGATATTTGATAAGAGGGGATTTTATCAGAGGATTGAGGGCAAGGATTATGCTAAGAATTTGCGGAGGATAATGAGGGGGAGTGCAGAGGGACATTCTTTTCCGAGCACAGGGCATTTATCTCTTGGTTATTACAATTTTGCAGTTATTTCTCCGGCGACTGCAAACACTGTTACAAAGCTTCTTTTTAGTTATGCAGATACGCTTGTTACTTCTATGGCATCTCAAGCAATAAAAGGGAATACGCTTGTAATCGTTGTGCCTACGGATCTTAGACCAGGGCCTTTGAAAACCCGTTTACCTATAACTGTTAGAGCAGATAAGTGTCCTGAGTTTTGTGTTAGTATCGATTTTTGCGTAGTTGTTCCAAGATGCCCTTATGGAGCTTTTTCGTATGAAGGTGGTAGGGGGAAGGTTGAACGCATGTTTTGTCAAGGTTGTCAGTCATGTGTAGAAGCATGTCCTTATGGCGTGGTATCTTTTGGGGAGAAACACGTGATTACTGTTTCTCCAAGGGATACTGAAAACACTGAAAAATTGGCTAAACTTGACTATTTTAAAGTGATGGAAACACCAGAAGAAGTTGTCGACTTTCTCCTAGAAAACATGGAAAAAACTATTCCTAAAAAAGAAAACGAAGTTTTAAAAGTAAAATCTAAGTGAACTACCCCACCCTTATGGAAGGAGTTGCGTGAAGAGTTTGCCTTTTCAAGTGAGCAAGCCTTATCCTCACAGGGCGGTTCACACGCCCACTATCAGGTATCCTTGTGGATTCCCCGACTACCTTTTTCATCATGTTTAAAGCACCGTTCACGTCTGCATTTAAAACAGTTCTACAATTCTTACACACGTATAATCCTCTGTGGTTTCTGTTACTTTTTTTAACAATCCCGCACCCAGAACAGGTTTGAGATGTGTAAGCCTCATGGATTTCTATGTATTTTATTCCGTAGTATTCGCACTTAGATTTCAGTTTTTGCTTGAATAATCCATACGTTAAATGGTGGAAGTTCTGGTTGTTTTTCTTACCCAAGTTCATGTTTTGCTTGATTTCTTTAAGTTCTCCTATCGCGATGTTACCTATTTTCTCTGATAAACAATGTTTTGTTATGTAGTTTACTGCCTGTGCCATGTAGTTATTTATAACGTTTTTACGTTTTTTAGATAGTTGTGCCATTTTTTTACCCATTTTTATACCTTGCTTATCGTATACTGACTGTATCTTTGCTTTCCTCTTGTTCCACCATCGGTTGAACGATTTTAAACCCTTACCTTCGATTATGAAGGCAGTCCCGTTAGTGGAAACGCAGGTAGTAAAATTACTTAATCCTAGATCTATGCTCATATGCTTGTTTTCGTCTAACTCTGGTTTTTCTGGCTCATCTAAATAGACGTACTCTATTTCAAAGTACAGTCCTTTACATCTCGGAAGGATTCTCACTTCTTTAATCGTTTTACCTACTAAAAAAGGAGGGAGTTTATATCTAAGATATCTTACACCGATTTCCTTCGAGAAGTATCTTCCAAGCGATAGCCTTACCACATCTCCTCTTTCCCCTTCGACTTTTACCATGTCCTTTTGAAATTTACACAGAAAATATCCGTCCTTTGGTAAATAGTTGGGCAAGCGTATCAACCCGTTATAGTTTTCTTTTTTTCGAGTCCTCAGTAATACAAAGAATGACTTCATATTATTATCAACAATTCTCATCGTTTGCTGTGCGACTTGAGAGGGTAGCATTCGATAGTTTTCAATACTCTTAATAAGATGATACGCCTCTTCATATCGTAGATATTTTCCATTCTCAACATAGTATTTTCTTAGAGTAAATAGCGTTTGGTTGTAAAGGTTCTTAGACAGACGAGTGAGTTGTCTAAGTATCTTGTATTCTGCTTTGTTAACCCTTAAATGATTCTTTTGCACAAGATACATCGTTTTACACCAAAGATATTGTAACCTTTTTTTACGTTTTCAAATATGTAATACATATATTATATGCCATATATAAACTTTATGGAGAGGGGGGTAAAAGTGAATATATTAGGCTTTTAAACGAAAAAAACAGAAAAACACAGCGGAAACCCACCCCCAACATAAAATCTAAATAAAAACAGTTTAACTCTTATTTTTTTAATAGTTAGGTTTGCTTTATTTTTTGGTGAGTGAAATATTTATTTTCAAACGTTTAAAAACTTGTTTTAGGGGCTTTTTTGATCCAAAATTAGGCTATAGAGCCTTAAAGATAACTTATAAACGGTTTTTTTGTGGGGAACTGTTTTTACCACCAAATTTCTATTGTTTTTTCCTCGTAATTAAATCATAAAAAATTATTACTAATAGACAAGCAAGAATGGTTTGAATTAACCCCTCAATAGTGTCTACAAAAATAAAAACGATCATGAAACCTATAATAAAAACAAACCATATGAAAGCTGTGTCTCCTAGGGTTTTATTCAATCTATTTGTTAGACTTACTTCTTTCGCCATATTTTCCTCCTCTTGCTGTTTTTTTCTTCTAAAATATGCAATCATAATTTTATCTTTTTCTAAATAGATTTTTTTACTGCCTATTTTTTCTCCTCATAACTTCTTTCGCCATATTTTGGGGGCGATATGGATTGCTTCCTCTTTTTTTAAAGGTACTTTAAGCGGCGGTAACGGAAGCATAAGCATGGCGTTGGCAAAAATAGATTAACTTTATGGTGTTAGCATCGTATGGCAATTCATCGTATACGGTATCTTTTTGTTTTGAAATGTTTTTATTTCTATTTAGTTGCTTTTTTTGTAATTTTTTGGTTTTTTAAGGAGCGTGTTTTTTTTGAAAGATAATACTGAGAAGGTTTTGGCTTTAACGGGGAAGGATGCTGAGAATATTGTTAGGGATTTTATTGCGGAGAGTAAAGCTGAGGTTGTGTGTGATGTTAGGGTTCTTCCTATTAGTGTTGCTGCTTTTATGACTCCTAAACTGATTTTGGAAAATTTAACCAGGGAGGATGTTAGTGGTTATGATGTTGTTTTTACGCCAGGTATGATGCGGGGGGATTTGGCTAGTGTGGGGGAAGCTTTGGATGTTCGTGTTTTTAAAGGTTCGCGTTATGCTTCTGATTTTCCGCTGATTTTAGAGAATTTGTATCTTGAGTATTCTACAGAAAGGCCTGCGGATCGTCTTCTTTTAGAGTTTAAGATTAAAAAGGCTATGGAGATTATTGAATCTGCTAACGCGAAGCCTTTGGTTCTTTCGCGTAGTAATTTTATGGTTGGAGGACTCAAGATTGGTTTGGATTATCCTCCAAGAATTGTTGCGGAGGTGGTTGATGCTCCTAAACATTCTAATGAATCTATTCTAGAGCTTGTTAAATATTATTTGGATGGGGGGGCCGAGATAATTGATGTGGGTGCTCTTGCGGGGCTTCCTGATCCTGAAAGGATTGGAGAGATAGTTGGTTTGATTAAGGAGGCTTTTTCTGTTCCTGTGAGTGTTGATACTTTGGATGAGGGGGAGATTGTTGAGGGGGTTGAGGCTGGGGCAGAGCTCATTCTTAGCGTTGATTTTGGGAATTTAGAGGTTGTTGATAGTCTTTCTGAGGAAGTTGCTCTTACCGTGATTCCTACCAATGTTAAAAAGGGTTATATGCCTAAAAGTGCGAAGGAAAGGGTGGAAAACTCGTTAAAACTTAGGGATATTCTTCTTGAAAAGGGGTTTG
The DNA here is from genome assembly GCA_048886645.1 of Candidatus Hodarchaeota archaeon. GTDB lineage: Archaea > Asgardarchaeota > Wukongarchaeia > Wukongarchaeales > Wukongarchaeaceae > Wukongarchaeum. The sequence goes on from JBHLKN010000015.1 coordinate 22,753, forward strand.
AAAAGCTTTTAATTGATCCGCTTCTTGAGGCAGCTGTTCATCCTGGGCTGATGAATTCTCTTTTAGGTTATCATCTTTTTCGGGAAGCGGATTCTGTAACGCCAATGCTTATGGGGGTAGGGAATGTTGTAGAGCTTGCCGATGCAGATAGCACTGGGATGAATATGCTTTTAGCTGGTATTGCGGTGGAAGAAAATATTTCATGCATTCTTACAACAGAGGTTAGTGTAAAAAACACCTATTCTGTAAACGAGTTGGTGAGGGGTAGGAACTTAGCTTTTGTATCAAACGTTAAAAAAGCCTATCCAAAAGATCAGGGTATAGACCTTTTAGTTGCAAAAAGCAAACTTAGAGGAGAACCTTTAGAAGATATGACAGGCATACCGCAAATAAAGGCTAAACCTGTTAAAGGATTTAAAATGGATCCTTTTGGCGTTTTTAGAATTTGGGTAAACCACGCCGAAAAAGAGATCATAGTGATACATTATAGTGCGGAAGGTGAGAAAACTAAAGCGTTCATAGGAGATTCTTCCCAAAATCTTTACAGGGAAATTCTCAATCAAGGTTTGGTTTCAGAGATGTCTCATGCAGCTTACTTAGGAAGCGAGTTATCAAAGGCTGAAGCCTGTCTGAAATTGGGGAAGACATACATGCAAGACGAAACGTTTTAGGAATTGGGGGAAAAACATAGGTTATGGAAAATATCGGTGAAAAAATCATGGAACATGAGGATTTAGCGGATTATGCAGTAGAACAAGGGTTAAGGGAGGATGCTTCTTATGTTGAAGCTCGTCTTGAGGGAGTTATGGGGGATCAGTTGTTGCTTAGGAATGGTAATTTGGAGGTTGGGGGGTTTTTTAGGAGTTATGGTTTGGGGGTGAGGGTTTTAGTAAATGGAGCTATGGGATTTTGTAGTGTGAATGATCTTTCAACGAGGGAGAAGGTTAGGGGAGTTGTTTGTAATGCGGTGAGGCTGGCAAGAGCTTCCTCGAAGCTTAGGAAGGAGGCGATAAAGTTTTCGGATGAAGAGGTTGTGGATGTGCGTTATGGGGGGAAGTTTAAGGAGAATGTTTTGGATGTTGATTTGGAGGAGAAAATTTCCCTTCTTTTTGATGTAGATAAAGCGGTAGATGTAGATTCTTCTGATGTTTTTATTCCATTTAGATTAATGCATTTGCTTAGTTTTAATAGGGAAGAATATTTGGTTACGAGTGAGGGGACTAGGGTGAGGTCTTTCATACCGCGAGTTTTTTTTACTTCTTTGTTCACGGCTTTTAACAAGGTGAATAACCAGAGCGAGCAAGGGCCGATACAGAAGGGTTCTTCTGGTGGATGGGAGGTTGTTCGTGACTGGGATTTGAGGGGGGTTGTTGAGAGGGAAGTGGGGATTTTGTCAAAGGTTTTAAGAGAGGGAAGAGAACCTCCGAAGGGAGTTATTGATTGTGTTATTGGTAGCAATATTACAGGGATTGCTGCTCATGAGAATTGCGGGCATCCGAGTGAGGCTGATCGTATTCTGGGGCGCGAGGGGGCACAAGCAGGAGAGTCTTTTCTAAATAGGGAGATGTTAGGGCATAGGATAGGGAATGAGGAGGTTACGATTGTTGATGATCCAACATTGGAAGGGTCTTATGGTTTTTACCTTTATGATGATGAAGGGATTAGGGCAAGGGAGAGGGTTTTAATTGATAAGGGGATTTATAAGGGGATGCTTCACAATAGGGAGACTGCCTACTTTATGGGCACTCAAAGCAATGGTGCTTCCCGTTCCTCGGGTTATAATCGTGAGCCTATTGTGAGAATGGCTAACACCTATATGAAGCCTGGAGATTATGCTTCTTTGGAGGCGTTGATGGAGGATATAAAGCTTGGTGTTTATATTGTTTCTTTTACTGAGTGGAACATTGATGATAGGCGTTTTCAGTCTAAGTATGTGGGAAGGGAAGCTTATTTGATTGAGAAGGGAGGGCTAAAGTATCCTGTGAGACGGCCTGTTTTGGAGATTACTACTCCTGCTCTTTTTGGGAGTATTGATGGTTGTACGCGGGAGATTGAATTTGATGCTGCTTTGTGTGGGAAATCTAATCCTGAGCAAATAGCGCCGGTTTGGCACGGAGGACCTTGTGCACGGTTAAAAAATGTTAGGTTAGGATAGAAGGAGACTTGAGAGAATGACTTATGATAATGATTTTGAAGCTTCTTCTTTTTCTTTTAGTGAACTTGATGTTTCGGAGTTATTAAAGGATCTTGTGAGCATTTGTGTGAGAACAGGTGAAAAGGGAGGTGTGGATGATATAGCCGTGATGGGGGAATCTTATAGGAATAATCAAGTGAGATTTGCAAGGAACGAAGTAAGCATTGTAAAACAGTGGAATGGTTTGAATTTGCAGGTTTTTGTTTCTTTTGGGCGTAAAATTGCGATGACACAAATTAACCAAATTGATAGAGATGTAGTGCGGGGTACTGTTGAAAAGTTAGTTGTTTTGTGTAAGGCTATGAAGGAGAATGAGGGTTATTTTGGGATAGCCGAGGGACCTTTTTCTTATGATCCTATTCCAAAAACTTTTGATCCTAAGATATGCGACCTTAGGGAGAAGGCAATAGATCTTGTTGAGGGGGGTATAAATTCTGCTTTAGAGGAAGGGGCAAAGAGGGCTGCAGGGGTTTTTTATTTTGGTGAGAGATATTATTTTATTCAGACTAATCGGGGTGTTGAGAAAGGTACTGGTGGAACTTTTTTGCGGTTCACTATTAGAGCTTTTGTAGATGAATTATCTTCAGGTCAAGGTATAAATGTTTCATGCTGTTTAGAAGATTTTGATGCTGAAAAAGCAGGAGTTGAGGCGGGGCAGATAGCAAAACTGGCCGTAAATTCTGAGGAATCGAGTCCTGGAAAGTATGACTTGCTTTTAAATCCGACAGTGGGAGCAACATTTTTAGGGGCAACCGTTCAGGCTGCAAACCCTTTTTGGATAGAATCTGGTTTAAGTTGGCTCGGGGGGAAAGTGGGGGAAAAAATAGGCAGTGGAAAAATTACAGCTTATGATGATGGAAGGCTGGAAAATGGTTTAAACAGCATGATTTTTGATGATGAAGGGGTGCCCACTCAAAAAACGACGATAATTGAAGAGGGGATTTTAAAGGGGTTGATACATAACACAAGCACCGCAAAACGCTATAATGCAAAAAGTACTGGTAATGCAGGGATAATTTCTCCACAACCAAGTAATATAGTATTTGAGCCAGGAGATTACTCTTTTGAAGAACTTTTAAACGAAACCGGGAACAATCCTATGCTATATATAACCTCAACTCGCTATACAAGATTCATGAACAGGGTTGAAGGAACTTTTTCTTCAATACCAAGGGACGGAATGTTTCTTATTAAAAATGGAGAGATATGGAAGCCTATTAGGGGTCTTAGGGTTTCGGACAACATTTTAAACATTTTTAAAAACACAGTAGCGCTTAGCAAAGAAAGACAGCAAATAAAGTGGTGGGAAGTAACAACCCCCATAGTTTCACCCTTCTTCCTTGTAAGGGATTGTATGATGAGTAAGCCTACAAAATAATCAACTTGATTAAAAACAAGTGGAGGAAAAAGAGGATTTTTATATCTATTTCAAAATAATGCCGATATCTAAGTTTTAGGGTGTGTTTTTTTGATGGATCTTTTTGAAGCTATAAAGAGAAGAAGAAGCATTAGGAAATATATGGATGAAGATGTCTTAGAGGAGGATTTAGAAAAAATTTTGGAGGCAGCTATTTTGGCTCCTTCTGCTGGTAATCGTCAAGCATGGGATTTTGTTATTGTTCGGGACGAGTCGGTTAAAAAAGCGCTTGTTAAGGCTGCTTTAGGGCAAAATTTTATTGCAGAAGCACCTGTAGTGGTCGTTGTTTGTGCAAATATGGAGCGCTCTGCATCACGTTATGGATCACGTGGTAGCGGACTTTACTGTATTCAAGATACTGCTGCCGCTATCCAAAACATGCTTCTTGCAGTAACGGCATTAGGTCTTGGAGCTTGTTGGATCGGAGCCTTTCATGAAGAAGGAGTAACAAAAATATTAGAGCTTCCAATAGGTGTTAGACCGGTAGCCATAATACCAATAGGTCATCCAGCGAAGATACCACGACCAACACCACGGTTTAGATTGTCAGAAGTTTTGCACTATGAAAAGTGGTAAAATCCTTTAAAAATCCGCAAATAAAAAAGGGTTGAAGATCAGGCCAGTTATACCAGAATGAAAAGATGCCCCCATGCATTTTAAAACACGGCAAGAAAAACTTAAAGGAATTAAAAATCCAGGGTAGAAAATTTTTCGAGGTTTACTGCTATTTTCATTTTTTAGAAGGATTTATTTTCTGTTTTTTTGGTGCGCATGAGACACATAAACCGGTTATGGCATCGTTACAACTTACGCAAGTAATTTTTCCACAAAGAATACAGCGCCTACTGGCAAATGATGATTTTCTACATATTTTACAAACAAAATAATTTTTATCCCGTTTTTGCAAAAAAAATCCCCCATGATTAAACTTTTTTATATGTATTGGAGTTTCATATTTTAGTTTTTATAATGGTTATAAAGCATTGTTAGGGTTATTTTTGCTTTTTTTGATTAGTTTCTCTAAAATTTTTATGTCTGCACATAAAGTGTCTTTAAGTTTTGGATTGTAAAGTGCGGCGGCAGGGTGATACAATGGCAGATAGGTAATTTTCCCTATTTTCTTGAGTTTCCCATGGTCGTTTGATATTGATAGTTTTTTATCGATTAATGTTTTTAATGCTACTCTTCCAAGGGTACATATTATTGAGGGGTTTATTAGCAATATTTGTTTTCTTAAGTAAGATAAGCATGTAGTTATTTCTTCTTTTGTGGGGTCTCGGTTTTTTGGCGGGCGACATTTAACGATGTTTGTGATGTAAACATCAGTTCTTGAGAGGCCTATGGAGAATAAGAGACTTGTAAGAAGTTTGCCTGCTTCGCCTACGAAGGGTAGGGCTTGTCTGTCTTCTTCTGCTCCTGGAGCTTCTCCGACTAATATTATGTCTGTGTTTAGAGCTCCATCACCGGGTACAGCATTGGTTCTCGTGAGTGATAGTTTGCATTTTGTGCATTTGAGGATTTCTTGGGCAAGTTTTTTCAGTTCATCAAGTTTTTCCATTTTTTAAAGGCCTGCCTTTTTTTGGATATTTGCTGGTCTTAGAGGTAATAATTTGGTATAGAACGGATGTTTTATTATGACTGTAATCCTTGAGGGATTGGAGGTTAAAAATGGTTATAGGTAATATAATTTTTAGAGGGGCTCTTTTGATGGTGTTCTTTTTTTATTCTTCTTCGACTTCCCCTGATTTTTCGATAGAAAGATGGTTTGAGAGGGGATTCAAACGTGTCATAGAGATTTTCATCGATTTGGTTCCTTTATTTTTAATGTTGGGCTTGTGTCTCATCGTTTTAGGCGCAATATTCTTTCTTTCTGGTATTTCACAAAGGGCGGGAAGATCCTTCATTGTTTGGGGGATATTTTTTGTGGTGGTAACATCTGCACCCCTAATAACATAAAAATAGGGGCATAATAAATGTTATAAAGTTATAAAAATTGGGTGTTTTATGGCTGTTTAATAGGATCTTGCGATGTACACTACTTTTGTGGCTTTTTCTCCGCATATAACACAGTTTCCTTCCGGTTTTTCTTCAACATCTATTTTTGTACCCCTTACATCTGCTGCTAGTTCCTCTTTTATTTTTGCTGCACAAGGTTCACCATCCATATCTGTTGAACAGAAGGACGCCCTTGCAACTCCGTTATTTTCAATTATTGCCTTTAAGTCTTCGTAAGTTTTAGCATCTTTAAATACTGCAGCATGCTTTTCTTTTGCCCTTGTTTTTAAGTTTTCAAGGATTTTTTCCTCGAGCTTTTTCAGCTTGTTTAAAAGTTCTTCTTCTTTAATCTCCATTTTTTCATCAATGTCCCTTCTATAAAGGGTAAGTTTTCCACTTTCAACTTCTCTTGGCCCAATTTCAAACCTTACAGGAACACCTTTCATTTCCCAGTAATAATATTTATCCCCGGGAGATTTGTCGCTATCATCGATTGATGCCCTTATTCCTTCTCTTTGTAGGAGTGAGAGGAGGTTCTTGCATTTCTCGTTTACTTTTTCCATCTCTCCTTTAACAGGTATAGGGACAATTATTACCTGTAGCGGGGCAAGTTTAAAGGGCAAAATCAGACCTTTGTTATCCCCATGAGCTGTAATTAGCGCAGCGTAAATTCTCGATATAGCAGGACCATAACATGTTTGATAGACATATTTCATCTGTAAATCTTTGTCTTGAAACATGATTTTAAAAGGTTTAGCGAAGTTTTGACCGAGAAGATGTGTTGAAGGCAGTTGAAGCATTTTACCATTAGGCATAAGAAAATCTGAGCCGTAAGTGTTTATTGCCCCTGCGAATTTATCCCATTGAGGTCTTTGGAAAAAGATGAAGGGTATTCCAAACTGTTCAGTCATTACTTCGTTTGTTGTTTCCATATCTTCTAGGACTTGGTCTTTTGCTTCTTCTAGAGTGGCGAAAGCGTTGTGAGTCTCAATCCAATAAAATTCCCTACTCCTTATGAAAGGCTTAGTCGCTTTACCTTCATACCGCCACACTTGACAACTCTGATATCTTTTGAAAGGCAACTGCTGATAACTCTTTATCCAAAGGGAATAAAGCTGATAAAAAGCAGTCTCCGACGTAGGTCTTAAGGCCAATTTTTCCTCCAAAGGTTCCCCAGCACCGTGCTCAGTAATCCAGAACACCTCAGGCGCGAAGCCTTCTACATGTTCTTTTTCCAACATAAAGTTTTTCTCAGGAATCGCCGCAGGAAACATAACAGGTAAATGACCTTTCTTTTCAAGAGCTTCCTCATACATCCTATACATAATCTTCATAGTCATTGTAGACCACGATTGGAAAACTACGAAACCTTTTACACCATACCTTAAATCAGCCAGCTCCGCTACTTCACAGATGTTATTATACCACTCGGTGAAATTTTCGTCCTTATCGATATTGAAAGTTATTTTCTCTCTTTTTTCCACTTTTTCAACCTGTTCTTCTTGAACCATTTTACTAAACGCCACCACTTGTGAACTGCTACGCCCTATTTGGACGGAGTTTCGTGAAGAGTTTGCCCTCTCAGGCGAGAAAGCCTTATCCTCACAGGGCGATTCACACGCCCACTATCGGGTATCCTTGCGAACTCCCCGACTACTTTTTTCATAATGTTTAAAGCACCGTTAACGTCTGCGTTTAAAACAATTCCGCAATTCTTGCAAACATACAATCCTCTATATTTTCTATTGTTTTTTTCAACAATCCCGCACACCGCACAGGTTTGAGATGTGTAAGCCTCATTAACTTCCATGTATTTTATCCCGTAGTATTCACACTTATATTTCACTTTTTGCTTGAACAACCCGTACGTTATATGGTGGAAGTTCTGGTTGTTTTTCTTACCCATGTTCATGTTTTGCTTGATTTCTTTAAGTTCTCCTATCACGATGTTACCTATTTTCTCCGATAAACAATGTTTTGTTATGTAGTTTACTGCCTGTGCCATGTAGTTATTTATAACGTTTTTACGTTTTTTAAATAATTTTGCCATTTTTTTACCCATTTTTATACCTTGCTTATCGTATACTGACTGTATCTTTGCTTTCCTCTTGTTCCACCAGCGGTTGAAAGATTTTAAACCCTTACCTTCAATTATGAAGGAAGTCCCGTTAGTGGAAACACAAGTAGCAAAATTATCTAATCCAAGATCTATGCTCATATACTTTTTTTCGTCTAACTCTTGTTTTTCTGGTTCAACTAAATAGACGTACTCTATTTCAAAGTACAGTCCTTTGCATCTCGGCAGGATTCTCACTTCCTTAATCGTTTTACCTGCTAAAAGAGGAGGTAGTTTATATCTAAGATATCTTATACCGATTTCCTTCGAGAAATATCTTCCAAGGGAGAGCCTTACCACGCCTTCTCTTTCCCCTTCGACTTTTATCATATCCTTTTGAAAGATACACAGAAAATATCCGTCCTTTGGCAAAAACTTGGGTAAGCTTATTGGCTTATTATGGTTCCCTTTTCTACGTTCTCTAAGTAATCCAAAAAATGACTTCATGTTTCTATCGACCGTTCTCATCGTTTCCCGTGCAACTTGAGAGGGTAACATTTGAAAGTTTTCACTACCCTTAACAAGATGATACGCCTCTTCATAGCGCAGATATTTCCCGTTCTCAGCATAATATTTTCTCAAAGTAAATAGCGTGTAGTTGTAAAGATTCTTAGACAAGCGGGTTAGTAGCCTAAGTATCCTATATTCTGCTTTATTAACCCTCAAATGATTCTTTTGCACAAAATACATCGTTTTACACCAAAGATATTGTAACCTTTTTTTACATTTTCTAATATACAATACATATATTATATGCCATATATAAACTTTATGGAGGGGGGGTAAAAGTGAATATATTAGGCGTTCAAACGAATAAAAAAACAAAAAAACACAGCGGAAACCCACCCCCCCGCCACCACTTACAAAAATACCAGCTAAAACTACAAGCTTAAGCATTTACAATGAATATTTTCAAGTTTAAAATATTTTGTTTTTCTCTTTTTTAGGTTAAAAGAGGAGAACTGCTCCGTCCTTATGGGCGAGGCTTCGTGAAGAGTTTGCCCTCTCATGTGAGTAAGCCTTATATTCACACTTCTTCAAGTTCATACTTCCTTCTACGGCTTAAAACAACATTAAAACCGTTCCTAGAATTCCTCATAATAAACATTCATCCCTCATCAAAATAGTGAAAAACTCTTTTAGTTCTTTAAAAAAATTTTATAAAACTTTTTCTAAGGAGTTCAACCAGCCAATTTTACCTCCCCTCATAATAACAAGTGACTATAAATAAAAAGCCTCCAAAGAAAAAACAAAAAAACAGCGGAATCCCCCTCTCCAACAACAAAACAACTTAAAAAAACAAGACAGGGAATTAAAAACGGTAGTTCTTCGGGTTATATTTCTTAACTTTGGTTTCATTCTACGTGGATTCTGAACTGGTCTATGTCGTATCCTATGAGGTCTATGAACCTTCTTGCGGATC
>JBHLKN010000016.1:0-31156 GCA_048886645.1 Candidatus Hodarchaeota archaeon
CTTCGTGAAATATTAGAAGTTCACCCAAAAGGGGAGGAGTTCGGTCACATAATAGCCGATAACCCCTACTATCCCCTTCTAATAGACTCCCAAGGAAATATTTTGAGCATGCCCCCCATAATAAACTCAGAAGGAACAGGGAAAGTTGACGAATACACAGAAGAAGTTTTGGTAGAAGTAACAGGATCAGATTGGAATGCGGTAAACTGTGTTTTAGACGGCATAGTCACCGCTCTAGCTGAAAGGGGAGGCGAAATACATGCATTAACCATTAAATTTCCCTTCGAGGTAAACGGTGAAAAAACCTTCATAACCCCCAATCTAAACCCCCTTGAATGGGAGATCGACGTAAACTATGCCTCAAAAATTATCGGCATCAAATTAACTCCAGAAGAAGTGGTGGAATACCTCAAAATAAAACGATATGACGCTACACACCTTGAAGGAGGAAAAATTAAAGTTTTAGCTCCCGCTTACAGGGCAGATATCATGCACCCCATTGACATAGTTGAGGACATAGCAATAGCCATAGGATATGACAAAATAGAACCAAGATGGACTCCAAAAATGACCCTAGGCGGATTATCCTTTCCGACAAATTATGTCGACAAAATACGCGATCTAGCCATAGGTTTAGGATATCAAGAAGTATTAACCTTTAGTCTCACCAATCCCGAATATTTAACCATAAAAATGCTAAAAGAAAACAGGAAACAACTTGTTGAAGTAACAAACCCCATCAATATAAACTACTCCGTTATTCGGGACTCATTGCTTCCAGGGCTCCTTAACTTCCTTTCAAAAAATACCCACGAAGAATACCCCCAAAGAATTTTCGAAACAGGAGAAATAGTTCAGGTGATCAAGAGGGAGGTAAAAATAAACAAAAACCTAGCCTGTATAACAATCCATGCCAACGCATGTTTTGCAGAAATCCACGGGGCCCTAGACACCCTCTTACAACTACTAGACACAGAGTATAGTTTAGAAGAAACTTCCCACCCCTCCTTTATTGAAGGAAGAACAGGCAAGATAAAAGTAGAAAACACTGAATTAGGAATAATAGGAGAAATCCACCCCCAAGTAATAACCAATTGGGGACTCGAACTCCCCGCAGCAGCCTTCGAAATAACCTTAGACCCATTAATTAAACAAACTGAAAAATAATCAAAAAGCTTTAAGACCCCTTAAAACAAGTACTAAAATGCTCCATGTCGAGGACCAGTGTGAAAAATGATCGCTGGAGCAAACGTGGAGCACACAAGATCGGGCTTGCTGGATACCTCAAAAAGAGGAGTCGGTCTTGACGGGCTCTTCTCCAAGTCAGGTGTTTCACCTATCAATGAGGGCGGAGCCAACCCTAACCGGCTACACGGTAAGCCCAGTGTCAGGGCGGCTTCACCAACCCGTCACGAGAGAACCTCGTTGAAAAAGGCGTTAAATAAATTGCCTGTTTTGTGAGACGAGGGGTTAGTGTTTCGGGCTACAAGCCGCCTTGACATCACATTAAACGGGTAAATGCAAAACTTTTATTCATTCTTGGTAATAGTAAAATTATAGTCTGTTTTTAAGCGCTTATTTGAGGCGTTTTTAATGAATTACATTTACCCTATACACTACAAAATTTTAGTTGAACCCGATCTTGATAGTTTTACTTTTAAGGGAACCACTATTATTGAAATTAAAGCTGAAAATAGAATCAATCAGATAGTTTTGAATGCAAATGATTTGGCTTTTTGGAGTTGTAAAGTCAAATCTAATGGGGATTATGTTGATTGTTCCTTTTCCATTGATCCAAAAGCAGAAGAAGTCACTATCAAGCTTCCTGGCATGATGGATATAATTAGATTAAAAATTGATTATGATGGAAAAATAAACAATTTATTGGTCGGTTTTTACAGATCGAAGTATGAATTTGAAGGGAAAGAGAAGTATGTTGCAGTTACTCAATTTGGAGAAAGTCATGCTCGAAGAGCCTTTCCCTGTTTTGACCATCCTTCAAAAAAAGCCACCTTCGATATTGAATTTGTTATAGACGAAAACCTGAAAGGTATTTCAAACACTCCCATCGTTGAAGAAAAATATCTTGGTAATGGAAAAAAATTGGTGAGGTTTGAACGCACTCCGAAAATGTGCACATATTTAATATTCTTTGGGGTGGGGGATTTTGAATTTACTGAGGATGCTTCTGGAGGCTTCCTCGTTAGAGTGGCAACTACTCCAGGCAAATCAAAATATTCCAGTTTTGGGTTAGAGTTTGGCCGTAAATCTATCAAGTTTGGTGAAGATTATACTGGAATAAAGTTTCCCATTGGCAAAATGGATTTGATTGCTGTTCCTGATTTTGCTTTTGGAGCAATGGAAAACTTTGGGGCAATTGCCTTCCGTGAGAACTTACTTCTTGTCTATCCTGATGTTACATCCAAGGCCGGTATCGAACGTATAGCTGAAGTGATGGCCCATGAAATTGCTCACCAATGGTTTGGAAATCTTGTCAGTTTTACGGATTGGAAATATGTTTGGCTGAAAGAGTCGTTCGCAACTTTTTTTGCATATTTTATTACAAATCATTACTATCCTGAATGGCGTGTTTGGGACCGATTTGTTTCTGGTGAAACAAATGCAGCTTTTGAGCGTGATTCATTAGTTGAAACCTTACCGATTGAACTTCCGAGTGGTGAAAAGACACACATCACCTCAGCAACTGCCCCTATTGTATACAGTAAAGCTGCAAGCATTCTTCGAATGATCAAAGGTTATTTAGGAGATGAAAATTTCAAAAACGGAATTGGCCACTTTTTGGAGAAATTTGAATTTTCTTGTGCTTCTACTCCAGACTATTGGGAGGCTTTTGAAGAAGCTACAGGAGAACCTATTAATGAGGTTGTGGGAAGTTGGGTGTATCAGCCAGGTTATCCGTTGGTTGAAGTGAAAAGGGAAGGAAATGAATTAATTTTTACGCAGTGTCGATTCACTTTTCTTCCTGATGAGTCGGATCAAACATGGATAATTCCTATTATTGTTATATTATTCTATAATAATGGGGAATCGAAAACTCTTAGAACTCTCCTCAAAGATAAATCGAGTAAAATATCTATTTCAGAAAATGTAGCCACTTTCAAAGTTAATGTCGAACAAATTGGCTTTTATAGAGTCAAATATGAGAAAAAAGAATTAGAAGAACTAGGTAAATTAGTTTTAGATAAAAAGCTGTCTCCTCTGGACCGTTTTGGTCTGCAAAGTGATCTGTATGCATTAGTAAGAAATTTTGGCTATTCTATTGATGATTACTTGGGTTTTGTTGATAATTATTACCATGAAGAAGATGAATATCTTCCGTTGATAGGTATTAGTAACAATTTAATGAATGCATATTTGCTTTTTGAATCAAGGAGAGACAGGATCAGTTCTATTGGAAGAAAAATATTCAAACAAGTCTTTGACAAAATTGGGTATGAACCCAAAGATGATGAAGAGCACTTAATTTCAGTTCTTAGAGACAATTTACTTTGGGCTGCCTTCACTTTTGGTGACGAAGAAGTGGCTAAATTCGGGGTAAGTAAGTTTCAAGAACTTTTTGATGGGAAAACAATTCACCCGGATATTATGGCGAGTATATTGAAAATCGGTGCTGCTAGTGATGAGTGGGCGTTTGACTATTTCATTGAAAAGTTAGAAACACCTGACACGCCAGAACATGAAAAAATAAACATTCTAATGGCTCTAGGTTGTTTCAAAAACAAAGAAAGCCTCTTAAAAGCTCTCAATTATACTTTAGAAAAAGTTCCTAGCAAGAACAACTTCTTCCCCCTACGGCAAATCAGCAAAAATCTTGTTATTTTGGATGATTTATGGGACTGGTTCTTGGATAATCTCGAAACCTTAGAGAAGCTTCATCCAATTCTTTTTGGACGTGTGATCGTTAGCTTGATTCCTTTAGCTGGATTAGGAAAAGAAACGGAGGTAAAAGACTTCTTCAAAAACTACATGAGTAATGATACAATTAAAATGGTAATTGAAATGATGGAGATCAATTCTAGGCTTAGAAATGTTTATTTTAGTTCCACAAACAAATAGATTATTGTTTATTTTAGTTCCCTTGTTAAGCAAGGGTATTGATTTTGGGTTAGAATGGTGATGGTGGATCGAAAATTGTCTTCATTAGACCATGAAAATCGTGTGAAATTGGTTATGCGTAATGTGGAAGAGGTTATTACGAAGTCTGATTTGGAGAGTCTTCTTTTAGAAAAAGATAAGCCTAGAGCATACATTGGTTTTGAGACCAGTGGTTTCCTTCATGTAGGTGTTGGTCTGATTTGTGGGAGGAAGCTTCTTGATTTTATTGAGGCTGGTTTTGAAACTATTATTTTTTTTGCTGATTGGCATTCTTGGATAAATAATAAGTTGGGGGGAGATTTTGATAAAATTAAGAGGGCTTGTGAATATTTTATTAAGGCTTTTAAGAGTTTGGGTATTGAAGGAGACCTTGTGAGGTATGTTACTGCTTCAGATCTCACAAAGCAGGAAGAGTATTGGGAAACTGTTGTAAGGGTTGCTAAATCTGCTTCGCTTAAACGTGTGCTTCGTTGCTTACCTATAATGGGTCGAGAGATGGGTATTGAGGATATTGAAAGCGCTTGGATCTATTATCCTGCTATGCAAGTTGCGGACATATTTTTCATGGAACTAGATGTAGCAGCTGGGGGTATGGATCAAAGAAAAGCGCACATGCTAGCCAGAGATGTCGCGGAAAAAGCGGGGTATAAGAAGCCTGTAGCCGTGCATACTCCACTCTTAACTGGGCTTGAGGGGATGGGGAGTAAGATGGAATTTGATGAGCAGTCAGATTTAGCCGCTAAAATATCAGCAAAGATGAGTAAAAGCAAGCCTGACACCTGTATATTTATCCATGACTCCCCAGAAGATATAAAAAGGAAGATCAGGAAAGCTTTCTGTCCTCCACAGGTTTTGGATGGAAATCCTGTGGCAGAGATGGTCTCTCACATAATTTTCCCTTACTTAGGGAAGCTAGTATTAGAACGATCAGAAAAACATGGTGGAACAATAGTTTTTGAAAAGGAGGAAGATTTCAAAAAAGCATACCTTAAAGGGGAAATACACCCCCTTGATCTAAAAAATGGCGTTGCAAGCTCGCTTATAAGCATTCTTGAACCCAGTAGGAGATATTTTGAAAAAACGCCAAAAGCAAAAAAACTACTGGAAGAAATAACTACTTACGTTCAATAATCAGTTCCTTTTTGCTTTTGTCTAACTTTTTTGTTTTTTTTATAAATAAACGTGAAAAATCTTCTAAAAACCTTAAAATAATAAAGAGACGGATATTATGTTATAGAGCATCTAAAACAATAAGGATGCGAGTATTATGGAATGGATGGATATTGTTCCTTTTACATTAATTCTTGGAGGATTTATTGCCACTTTCTGGTTATTTGAAAAAATTTTATCTCCCGAAAAAAATACTTTGGAAAGAATTGATAGATTTTTCACACGGTTTTTGGGACCGACACTTGGTTTTTTCATGCTGATACTCTCAGGTTTAACGTTGGAGGATGCTGATTGGTTTACAAGCGCTTTATTAGTGTTTATAGGTCTTGCTCTGTGCCTTAACTCAATAAAAGATATACCTTTAGCAGCAACTATAGCCTTGATGGCCGGATGTGCTGTTGCAGGAGTTATTTACCTGTCAATAGACACAACCAACGCCACGATACTTGGCATCGTTTTTATAATAATCTTCATCTTCGTATTTCTCAGTTTAAAACTGGCTGAAACACTTCTCAAGCTATTCGCTGCAATACTTACTTTCCCAATAATATCATTGATACTTGGAGTTCTAGGAATAATCCAAGGAATACTCATTTTAGCAGATAGCTCCCTAATTACCATCTTCTAATCCTTAAAAACAGCTCTTGCTTGAACGTAAAGAAAAACGTGAGAAAGTACTTGTTGGGGATATAAAACATAGATTTTATTTAGAGCGTTAAGCCTTCTAAGCTTCCAAAATTTCGTTTTTTGAACAAAAATTTGTTCTTTGAAAATCCTTTAATATTTTACAGTTTTTTATCCTTGTTTTTACATTTAACTACCTATCTTTTTACTTTCTTAAAATCGAAAAAAATTTAAGCATTCTCACCTTTTTCGCTTCAAACATAAGCATTCTCACCTTTTTCGCTTCAAACATAAGTGAAAAAAATAATGTAAGAATGAATAGGAGTTGATGTTTTTGGTTGTTAAGGTTGGGATAAATGGGTTTGGTACCATTGGTAAACGTATTGCAGCTGCTGTGAGTAAACAACCTGATATGACCCTGGTTGGGGTTACTAAGGCTAGTCCGGATTGGAAGGCGTGGTTTGCGAAAAGGTATAATTATCCTTTGTTTTTAGCGGTTCCTGAAAAGATGGAGGATTTTAAAAAAGCCGGTATCGAAGTTGAGGGAACTGTTGAAGATTTAGTTGCAGAAGTCGATTTGATGGTCGATTGTTCTCCTGACAAAATGGGCATAAAAAACAAGGAAGCTATTTATCTTCCCAAAAATATGAAAGCTATTTTTGAGGGCGGTGAAAAAGCTCCTGTTGCCGATGTGTCTTTTGTTTCTATATGCAACTATGATGAAGGCGTAGGGAAAAACTATATTCGTTGCGTTTCTTGTAACACGACGGGTTTAGTGCGTTCACTTTACCAAGTAGATCAGGCTTTCGGCATAGAAAGGGTAATAGCTACGATGGTTAGAAGGAGCGCAGATCCTCCGGAGATCAAAAAAGGCCCAATTAACGCGATAGTTGTAGATCCTCCAACTTTACCATCTCATCATGGTCCTGATGTAAAAACCGTGATGCCCAATATAAACATCACAACTTTTGCAGTAAAAGTTCCTACGACAATTTCTCACCTGCACTGCGTTACAGTGGATCTAAAAAATGAAGCTACAACTGAAGAAGTAATCGATATCTTTGCCAAATCTCCTAGAATAATCTTGGTTAGTGCAGAAAAAGGTATCAAAAGTACAGCAGAATTAATCGAATTTGCCAGGGATCTAGAAAGGCCCCGAAACGATCTCTATGAACTAGCTGTATGGCTTGAAAGCGTAAAAGTAGAAAACAAAACCCTCTACTTCTTCCAAGCAGTACACCAAGAAGCAATAGTTGTACCTAATAATATCGATGCATTACGAGCAATCACTGGTACAACAACTAAAGAAGAAAGTATATCCCTCACCAATAAAACATTAGAAATCCTAGAACCAGGAATCTATCCAACTTAATCCCCCTCTTTATTATTTACTTTTTACCTATATTCCAAAAATTTTGGAGAATTCAAAAATCTTAAAATAGTTAACCAAACCAAATAATATATAAAATATATATAATATCAAGATTTAAACCTTGAAAAACAAATAATCATTTTGTAAAGTTAGAGTCATAAAACACGCTATATCATCTGTAAAAATACTCTATCATTAATATAACGTTTCACTTGTAACGTTTATTCACTTGTAAAAGGTTGGTTTAAAGTTTAGTAAAATGGGTCGGAAAAGGCGCCCGTTTTTTGCGCCTATTACTCATTTAAAAACGAAAAAATATTTCAGGAGGATTCATAATCATGGGAAAAGATACAAGCTCAATAATGAGTGGTACTACTAAATATTTGATCCGTTCTCGGTTTGAAACTAACGGCATGTGTGAAAAATCTGATGTAGTTGGCGCTCTTTTTGGCCAAACCGAGACGTGGAACCTCACGATCGGGGTTAAACAGAGGGTCTTTTGGGCCCGGATTTAGAATTGCGTGAACTACAAAAATCGGGACGGATTGGTAGGATTCAAGTAGAGCTGAAAAGTGAAGGCGGAAAATGCTCCGGACAGATTGTAATTCCAAGCTCTTTAGATAAAGTTGAGACAGCCATATTAGCTGGTGCTTTAGAAACAGTTGATCGCATAGGTCCTTGTGAAGCAACTGTTAGAGTTGAAAGGATAGAAGATGTTAGAGAAGCGAAAAGACGACGAGTAATCGATAGGGCTATTGACTTGATCCGAAACTGGGAGGAAGGAGAAAGTCAAAGTTACTCTGAACTTGCAGAAGAAGTTGTTAAATCGGTTCGAGGAAGCACTATCAAAAATTACGGTCGCAACGGACTTCCTGGCGGTCCTGATGTGGAAGAAGCTGACAGCATAATAATCGTTGAAGGAAGAGCGGACGTTGTTAATCTCTTAAAATACGGTATAAGAAACGCTGTAGCAGTAGAAGGCACGAGCATACCAAAGACAATCATCGAGCTATCCAAGTCAAAAACTGTAACCGCTTTTCTTGACGGTGATCGAGGCGGCGACCTTATTTTAGCCGAACTGTTACAAGTGGCAGATGTTGACTATGTATCAAGAGCTCCCCCAAGCAAAGAGGTTGAAGAACTTACAAGGAAAGAAGTGATTAAGGCTTTAAGAAACAAGGTACCGGTAGAGCAATTACCAGAAATTCCTCTACAAGCAAGAAAACCCCAGAAAAAGCATGAAAAGATGAAGATAACAGAAGAAAAAGCCGTAAAAGCTCCTCTGAAAAAGAAAGAAGGAGAAAGGACAGATCTACCCGGACCATTAATCGATATTGTTGGGCAAATAGAAGGTACTGGTGAAAGCATTTTACTTGACGAAAACTTCAAAGAAATTTCAAGGATACCAGTAAGAGAATTAGTTGAAAAAATTCAAAATATAGAGAGAAAAATCCACGCTGTAATTTTTGATGGGGTCATAACACAGCGTATTGTTGACGTAGCTGCTGAAAAAGACATAAGTATCCTTGTAGGAGGCACAATAGGAGACGTTGTAAAGAAACCGCTCAAACTCCGATTATATTATGCTGATACACCGCCTAAAAGCTTTGAAGATCACGTATAAGATTAAACTCTTATTCTACAAATGAATAAGTTCACGGGGCGAATATGATAAAGGTCTACATTTTTCCCGAGTAATCACTACATTATCTTCTAATCTTATGCCTCCAACCCCTTCTATGTAAAGCCCTGGTTCTACTGTTAACACCGAACCTGCTGGTATGGGGATTTTTGCATAAGGATCGCCTTCATTACTAAGCCTTGCTCCGACATCGTGGGTTTCTATACCAAGAGGATGTCCTAAAGCATGAATGAAAAACTTGTCAGCATCAAAACCGTGTTTTTTGAGAACTTCCCTCGCGATTTTATCTACTTCCATCCCCATTATTCCGGGTTTTAAAATTTCAATAGCCTCTTTTTTAGCGTTGTAAACCGCTTCATACATCTGCTCGAGCTTTTCACCATCTTTTCGCCCTAGTTGGTACGTCCGCGTAATGTCTCCACAGTATCCATCCAACTTTACACCCATATCAATTAAAACTATGTCACCTTTGACTATTTTTTTCTTGCTTGTTTGATGATGGGGATAAGCGCTATTTAGACCTGAAGCAACTATTGTTTCAAAGGATGGTTCGCCCACTTTATCTATTTCGTAATTAATCTTTGCTCCAACTTCTTTTTCAGTTACCCCCTCTTTAATGAATTCTGGCACTTTATTTTCAAATATTTCTATGGTGGCTTTTACTGCTTCTTCTATCTTTTTTATCTCTTTTGGGGTTTTTACACTTCTTAATTTTTCAAGAAAAGGAGCTGCAGACTCTAAAGAAACGTTTTCAAGAATTGTTTTCAAGCTTGTGAAAATACCGACAGGCATCTTATCAAATCCCCCTTTCCCCTCAATAATTGAGTTTTCAACATAGTTTATAACAATTTTAGGAGTTTCACCAAGATCAGAAATCATTTCCTTCAATTTTTCAGTAAACTTTTTCTCCCCACCATATTCTTCAACAACAAACCCTCTATCCCTCACCATTGCTCCTTCCATCCGAGTGATTAAAACCTTTACATCACCCTCTTTGGGAACAATTATCGCGTGAGTGGAATAAACACGAATGCCTAAAACAAAACGAGAATGAACATCCTCATTTTCACGAGTAACGATTAACCAACTATCAAAACCAAACTCTTCAAGAAGACTTTGAGCCCGCTCTATTACCTCTAACTCTATATCTAACACCAATAATACCTCCGGTCACCTGGATAAAGGTAAGACAGGTAAAATATTGCTATTTAAAATTTTTTTAGAAGCTTTTAAAGTTCTTTTCGGAATTATACTTCTTTCTACTCCGCTCTTTTTATCTTCCAAGATTTTTAATGATTTTTCTAAATCTTTTAATGTGTCAATGTCAAGGGTCACGGAAGGATCATCATATTTTCTGAAGGGAACTTTTTCTAAGCGTGCTTTCTCCTGAAACGCTTTGAAGGATTTTCCACCAAAAACAGGCTCCATAACGTTACAAGGTTTGAACAAAACAGTAGATGTACCGCCATCGTTAGTGGGGCAAGCTACCACTACTCTTTTATAATTTTTCGCTATTTCCACCAGATCTCTGATATTTTTAATGTTAATAAGGGGTGTATCGCCCATGATAATAATAGATTGAGTTGCAGACCTTTTTTTTGCTTCGTTTAATGCTTTCAAAACAGCAGAATTCAGATTCCTTCCATCATCTTTCAACGGCAAAAAATTCCTTTCCTTTGAAAGATCTAATAATTTATCGTCACTACTACAAACAATGATTAAATCCACAATAGATTGAGTAATAGAGCTTGATAACACGTCTAATATGTCGAGAAACATCCCCATTATAAGTTCCTTTACAAGACTTTTATTTTCATACCCAAGCTCTACAGAAAGCCTGCTTTTACCACTATCAAGACTTCTAACCGCAACCGCCGCAACTGTAATAGTCTTTTTTCCTGCAATCAATCTAGAATCCTCACACTTTTAGCACTGTTTCTGCTAGTTCTTTTTTATCATCAAGCGTCTTCATTATAGTGTTTACCGAAACAACTTCAATACCAAGCTCTTTTTCAATCCTTTTAACCATATTTTTATCCCTTTCATCTATTATTAAGCAATCTAAAAAAGATTGATAAACTTTAGCAACACCTAAGGGGGAAACTTCAAGGTTTAAAAACTGCATAAAAGTTCCAGCAGGACCGCTTAAAGGACTATCTCCTATGATTGGAGACACAGCAACCACCTTTGCCTTCGTTTTTTCTAAAACCTCCCTAATCTCTTTTACTGCCAATATTGGACCGATACTCGTCACAGGATTGCTTGGACCGATAACAATCTTTTCAGCACAATTAATTGCTTCTAAAACACCAGGAGCTGATTTAGCGATTTCTGCACCCTTAAAGTCAATATTTAAAACCTTTAAGGATCCTTTTTCACGCACCCACCATTCCTGAAAATGCATCCATCCTTTTTCAGTTAAAATCCTTGTTTGGATACTTTGATTACTTGCAGGAAAAATAGAAACTCTCACATTTAAAATATCACAAATAAACTTACAAGCCTCGCTTAAACGAAACCCTTTTCGTAAAAGATAGGTGCGTAAGAAACAGAAAGAAAGGTCTTTATCTCCAAGTTTAAACCAAGAATCTTCACCAATCCTCTCAAGATATCGAATAAAGTTAAAAGTATCCCCTTTTATCCCCCACATTTTTTCTCCATCAACAATTCCGGCAATAGTATACGTAATAACGTCAAGATCAGGCGAAACATAAAGATCGTATATCTCGTAATCATCGCCTACATTACTAATAACCGAAACCTCTTCGGGGCTGATTAAAGGTAAAACACCTTGGAGTAACTTGGGCGTACCAGTACCGCCAGAAAGAAAAAGTATCATGATTTCTTTCATCAACCGCTCATTTTATAACGTAACGATAAGCTACTAAAACACCAGCAGTAGGGCTTTTTCTCGTAATCTTCACAACTTCCCCTGCACGCGCCCCTACAGCTCGAGCAACGGGGTCGCTCTCTTTTAGCATAGATAACTGATTGACTTGGATTCCATACTCCTTGACTATTTTTTCCACTTCTTCTTTTGGAACTATTTCATGTTGTGGCACTAAATCATGAGCAAAAATGTCAAAAAAGGCGTATTCGGCAGGTATAAGTTCAATATTCTCATTTCCTGAAACTTCCTTACGCGTATAGTGCGTATATTTACCCACAGTTAACAAAAAACCATGGTCTATCTTTCTTTCTTCCATCGACTTTTGCAATTCCCTAACAAATTTAACACCAATCGTTTTAACCTTGGGCAGCCAAGCAACCACATTAATCTTCTGCCTTCCCTCTTTTTTCTCCCCTAAAATTTCGATCTTATCTCCCACATCTTCTGCGCTAACCGGGGTGTATCCTCTATTCCTAATAACAGCTTTGATGCCCTCCACTAATCTCTCATAAACAGCTTTTTCATCAATAGAACTGATTGTCACCCTAAAAACACGCCCATGTAACGTACTTTGTTAGCGTTAAGATTTTAAAACTTAACCATTAAAATCCTTTATTAAACCTATACATATTTAAAGAAAACCCAACTACTAAAATAAAAGTTGGAGAAAGAAATCAGAAACCTATACCATCATCTCAGCTTAAAAAGCTTTAAACAGTAATAAGCTTATGGAGCGCTATAAAAAATGGGTTTTAAAAACAAAGCGGTTTTAACAACAGTCTTATTTCTCTTCATTATGTTTTCCACATCTTTTTCTCACTCATTATCTAAAATTGAATCTAATCCCACGGAAAGGGAATCAATTTCCGATACCACGATACCTGAACCCGAAGATATTAAGGTTCTTGTAAATTTTGCTGCAAACGTATCTCAATATATTAACAAAACATCTGCAAGCATATTTTTAGATATGTTAGAAAATGAAACCGGTTTCGATCTCACAGTTTGGGAGAATGAAACTGTTTTTAGGACAAGTTTTACATCCATTGATTTGCAATTTTATGACGTTTTTATTCTCTTTGTTCACTCCAATTTGACTTTTACAGAGAATGCAATTAATGCATTGAAAGACTTTGTTAAAGAAGGTAAAACCCTTATGATATGTCATGCTCCAGAAAGTACAAACACCACGACCAATATCAACAATGTGATCCAATATTTTGGCTTCAAATTCCTTGAAAATGTAACAGTAATAGATCCAGTAAATTTTGAGGACACAAACACCTCAATAATAGCCCCATTCTTCTTAGATCAAATCCCTCAAACCCATGTTTTAAACCAAGAAAACGCCTTCCTAATATACCGTGGCATACCCATAATCACCAACAGTTCCTTAATAAACTCCACGAAACTTGAAGTAGTTGATCATTATAACTTAACATGGGCAAACGTTACCGCTTTTGCTGATAAAAACAATAACTCAGTAAAAGATTCAGGAGATATTAATGGAACGGATGTAGTTTTAGGCGTTTGCGCTGAAACAGAAAATCAGGGAAGATTTATAGGAATAGGCTCTGTTGCAATGTTTAACAACACCTATACAAATGCCACTGGCAATTTTAGCGCTTATGAAAACCTGATGTTTGCCAATGAAACGATAAAATGGCTTGCAAAACTTACGGGCTTAGTACTTTATGAGGATATGACCACAGATAAAGAGAAGATAACTTATGGGGAGCAGGTGAATGTTTCTGTAATAATCGAAGACGAAAACATGGAAGAAATCGTAGCAATAAACGCAAGCATCATAGTACACAAAATCGCCACAATGAACATAACAATGTTAAATATTAGTAGAACGGGAAAACAGTTCCACGCTGCCTATAACTCCACAACTTTTGAGGAAGCTGGAACGGTAGAATTTTCGGCAAACAGTTCAAAGGTTCGCGGATACACAAACATCACAACATATCCATGGATCATAGTAGACGTTTTCCCAAAAGAAACTCCTCGAACATCTTTAAACTCCACCGCTTTAATACTCATAACCATGGCTACAATAGTAACCCTTGCAGGTCTTGGAGCTTATGCCTTTAGAATAGCCCGTCTAAAAAAGCGCGAAAAATAAATGGTATAACTCCAATATTATAATTTGTAAAAAAAGATGTTCGGTGAAGTCCTTTGAAAGACGAGATAGAAATGATTGAAAAAGAAGCTGCAAGAAACCTACAAGTAGGGAGATGGAAGGATGCCGGTTCTGCTTTTGAATATTTAATGCGCGAAAAAATGAAAATAAACGATTTTGAGGGAGCATTAGAAAGCGCTGCAAAAGCTTTGTTTTGTTGGCAAAAATTAGGGGATATAACACGCAGTGCAAAGTTGCTAGAAGAAACCGGCATAATGAGTTTTAAACGCGCTGCAGAATTTTTTGAAATTATTGCTAAAGAAGATAAACTTGTCTTTGAAAGGGCAGCAAAGTGCTATGCAGCCATAGGCGACACAACAAGGATGAAAAAGAGCCTAAAAAAAGCCGTAAAAATGTTTTCTGAGAAATCCGAATCCCTTATAGAAAACAATAAGTGCGAAGAAGCACTAAGATGGTTGGAAGGCGCTATTCGCTGTTATAAAAAACTTGGAGATAAAGAAAACACTAAAAAATCCCTCACCCATAAAGCAGAATGCCATGAAAAACTTGCAAAAGAATTCCAAAAAAAGAAGGGAGTGGAGAACGAATATTTAGCAGCAAGAGAATATGAAAACGCTGCAAAAACATACAAAAAATTAAGAAAAAGAAAAAAAACAAACGAGATGCTAGAAAAAAGCAAAAAAGCAAAAGAAAAAGCAGAAAAAGAATATCAAGGGGAATTTGACCCCCTATCAACCCTTTAAATAAACCGATTAAACCAAATTAAACCGAATTAAACAACGTTCAATCTAACTCATCTCAAGTGGGCAGGGAGACCTCATGCATAAGCACGGGGAGAAATTACCCCTCATCTCAGCTGGCTTTAAATATCTCCTTAAGAAATTAAATAGTGGTGAAACTTTGAGGTTCAAGAAAAGTATATTGCTTAACTGTCTGCCTTTAACTGCTAAAAAAGAACAGATTCTCGATAGTTTTTTTATTGAATATCTCGAAGTCCTCAATAAAACCCTTAAACATTTACCGGAGGCCAAGTCTTCTACCGAACTGCACCATCTAACATATTCAAACATACGCAAAACATCCTTCCTTCCATCTGATATTATCCAAGAAGCTCGAAAGGATGTTTGGGCTAAGAGAAAAACTGTTAAGAGCGGTTTTAAAGGATGCTCTATCAGACTTAATAAAAGGTGGTTCAGACTCTTTGAAACTTTTAGAGGTACTCCGTGTTTCAAGATCACTTATTCTCCTCGCAAAAGCTTTGTAATCCCTGTTAAGCTTGACAAAGGTTATGAGAGGTTCAAAGAGTTTCTTGAAGATAGTTGGAAAATTAAGTGCATTTCCCTCCTTAATGGTGGCAAGATTGCGGTTTGTATTGAGAAAGATTTTCCCGAACCTTCTAATAAAAAAAGAAGATATATTATTGGGATCGATATCGGTTCTTCCACCCTTGCGGCGGTAACTGTTTTTGATTCTAACACTTATAAAGTAGCTAAACAACTTTACTTTGGAAGAGGCGTCGCTAAAAGTCAGAGGAGATACGAAGAAAGAAGGGGTAAACTTCAAAGTTATGCTGATAAAGGCTCTAAAAAAGCCAAGAAATACTTGAGAAGGATTAAAATTAAACAGAGAAACTTTGTTAAGACAAGAAGCGGGCAGATAGCTAAGGAAATTGTTAATCTTGCCCTTGAGAATAACGCTTCTATTTCAATTGAAAAGCTTAGTATTAGGGGGAAGAAGCGTAAGTTTAACAGGAAGGCTAACAGGAAGATTAACCGCATTCCTTACGCTCAGTTCAGAGAGTTTCTTAAAAGTAACTGCATTAAACACGGTATCCCTCTTCGCGAAATTGATTCTTACCACACTTCCAAATGGTGTCCTCACTGCGGTGCAGTAAACAAAGGACGCTCATCTCCTAACTACGCTTTGTATATCTGTAAGAACTGCGGTTTGGTTGTGAATAGCGATAGAAAAGCCTCCTTGGCTATAGCTATAAAATCCCTCTTGCAGCAGACATCAAACCAAGGCTTCAAAAGACCTTCTTTTGTCCAGATTTCCAAGAGAAGAGTCCCTGTAAACGGACTCGTTCATCCAGATGATGAGGGTTTGAGTTTTGCTGTACAACATATCACCCCTCAAATGGAAAGCTCCTTCCGTTAGGGAGGGGTAGTTTACTTTAACATGCCTACATACGTTCGTGTCTCCACGATCTCAGGATTTTCCCGCCTTATCGACGAAACAACATCATCAAGCTCACGCATATTCCTAGCCTCAATAAGAACAGCTAAATCATAGTCTCCATAGACGGGAAAAGCTAATTTAACAAACTCTTTTTTTACTAACTTTTCGCAAAGATTCCACTCTTTGCCAACCTCACACCGCATCAGCAAAAAAGCTACAACAGTTGGCCCTTTTTCTTCTTTCAACAAAATCACCCAGCAAACTCTTTTTTACATCTGATTTAAAATTTTTTGAGCAAATATTTTACAACTAAATATAAAAATATAGAGCTATAATTATTTACAATTGTTGGTCAGTTGGTAAAGGGGCCCGTAGCTCAGTTTGGATGGAGCACCAGCTTGCGGAGCTGGGGGTCGCGGGTTCAAATCCCGTCGGGCCCGCCAAGCCCCTTAAAAATATTATTTGCCTCTAAATATAGTTAAAAGGAAGGAAGGGTCGGTATTACAATGATGATATCTTCTTTTTTTAGCATTCTTTATTCTTTTAATATAGGGTCGGGGTTGGTTTTTTTTGAGGACGAGAGATGGTCGCAATGGCGAAGTTGTTCATTGTGCTTTTTGTGGTGATGCATTTTCTATAGATCTTCTGCTTTTTTGCAGAAGTTGTGGCGCGATTATCTGTTGTAAATGCTTGAAAAGGGATTATTTCAAAGCGTTTTTCTGTAGTTATTGTTCTGCCCTCGTCCCAGAAGAGACTATTTTCTGCCCTGTTTGTAGACGTAGAAGTGAAAAAAAACAGGGAAATACCACCATCAGGATGTGTCCTAGTTGTCTTTCTAGAGATATCCATCCGGTAATCGAGGAAAGAAAATTTTTAGTTATTTCCTTCCGTGACCTAGTATTAAAGTTGAGACATGAGTTTACAAATATAGCAGACTTTGTTTCAGTCTTTAACTCTGTTATAAATCGGGGAATTTTACTGCGTAAAAATAACTTTTTACACTATCCGATTATTGAACGGTCATTGAACGATATCCATAAAGGTTTTCCGACTTGCTTAAAAGAACTTGAAGAAGTAACCACTTATACGGCAAGAAGCCTCGCGCAACATGTTCTCGCCTTCTCCCGACCTACCCAAATGAGTCCCCTTGATCTAAAAGCTAATTTTACAGTTCGAAAAACATTATCAGACGAAGTAGAAGTTTTTGAAAATCTAGTCTCGCGAAAATTAGGCTTTTTTTCCGATCGTTTAAAACAGGCTGAAAGATCTGTGAAAAGGATGGAAAAAACAAAGACTGTTTTTGATAAATTATCAAGGTTCATCGAGATAATGCCAGGTGAATCGCCTGTTTACATATATCGATATAAAAAAATTGCTAACACTCCAAGAAACATCAATCTAAAAAAAGGCAGAGGATATATTATTTTAACAGATCAACGAATAATTTTTGTGCCCCTAAAAGGGATAAATCTCAAAACTGGAGAGAAAAGCCAGACTGATTCATCAAACTTTTACGCTTTAGATCTTGAAAAAACTCACATGATAGACGTGACAAAACACTTTTTTTCACGTAAAAAAGTGATTTTTAGGACCGAGGAAGGCGAGTACGTGTTTTTATTTTCTACAAGAGAAGTTGGTAGACTTAAAGACGCTTTCAAGTTTTCTAAGAAATATCATGATTACACTTCCAAAAATAGTTCTTTTCTCGAACAATTAGCCCGTGATAAAATAAATATAGACCCCTTCAAAAAGAGAATTGAAAAATACATCGATCATATTCTTTTCCCGCTTGGTTTAAGCCAAAAACAAATCTTCGGAGATATTAAAGACGATTATTACCCGTTTGATTTCGTTGATTTTTCAGATATAACCCATTTGGAAAATAATTATCACGCGATTATCAAAGTTTTAAACAAACTGGATGAAAAATTTCAAAGAGGCGAAATAAACAGCCCCGAATATATGCGTCAAATGAATTATTATAGAAATCTTTTAGAAAGTAATTATTACGGGATTATCAAAGTGTTAAACGCTCTCCATGATAGATTTGAAAGAGGTGAAATAAACGGCCCTGAATATATGCGGAACATCAAACATTATAATCAGCAAAAGTTTATTATTAGAAGAGAATTAGAACGTAGAAAAGCACGCTTTGGGAGTCCATTCGCATAAGAATTTAAAAGTAAAAGTTAACAAACAAGATGTTTATCGCCCTTACCCTACCCGGCTCATATAAAACTCCGCTAATAGGCATCTATAGCAATTTATTCCTTCCCTTCCCTAAATGAGCCTAGTTACAGTATTAAAATAAAAAAATGTTTTCGACTTTTATTCGGCGTTTTTGAATTTTATACTTTTTTGTTTAGGATTTTTTATTGGGAAGACGATTCTAATTGTTTTTTTAGAAGTTTTAGCTCCTTTTCTACTTCTGCTTCTTCTGCTTCCAGTTTTTCTTTGTCTACTACACGGGTTTCTTTTGGTCTTTCTACGGAGGTTCTGGATACGGGTTCAGTAGTTACTGCTTCTGCTCCCACAAGTTGCTTTTCCATAGCGGCGATCTCTGCATCAATAGCGTCTTCTATTTCTAGCTCAAGTTCTGCTTCGGCAGAAGTAACATCAGCAAGGGCTTCATCAGCCATAGAAGCCCTTTCCATCCCCTCTTCAAGACGTACCATAAGTTCTTCTGTTACTTCCGGTCCCACTTCCCTCAAACCCTCATTTATAACTATATCTGCCTCTCTGAGAGCGCCACTAAGCTCAATATTATCTTTCACAGTTTCGATGGTCTCTATTATACGATTCATGTTAAGGATTTTATTCTCTGTACTTTCAAGCTTCTTAAGGTAAAGCTGTCTCCTCAATAAAGATTTTTTTGCTCCCATCTTATTGCCATCACGAAGCATTTCCATAGCTAACGAACGTTGTTCATCCGCTTTACGCCTTATGGCCCTTGATTTAAGTTCAAAACGATTTATAACAGCCCTAAGCTTAGCTATGGTTTCTGATGGTTTTCTTCTTTTATCCCCAAAGAGAAAATTCTTAATGCCCATTATCAAAATCTCCATCTAAAAAATACTGAAGACAAACAACAATCACTTAAACTATTTTTTTATTAGTCTTAAGGATTATTTTTCCTAATGTATTAAAGATAGCTGTAACTAAAAAGGGTTTCTATTTTTCTATTATGTTCTTCCTTCAATTACTCTTTTTAATTCAGAAACAACAGAAAGATTCGGAGGACTTATCGTAAATACAATTTCAAGACCATCCTCTAAAAGAGCAAAAATAATCCCAAGTTTCATCCCTCCTCTGTCAAAAATAACCGTAGGAAACTTCTCATCTTCCTGGATCTTTACTATTTTCCACTCAACGTCCCTAATGCGTGAAATAACAATAGAGGCACTATTTGACCCTGTTAAACCTAATTTTATCGAGGAAACCTCGTAAGGTAGAATCCTACCGTCCTTGCTTTTTGCCACGGCGTCGGTAAAATGGGGATACAAAAGTTTACGTTTTAAAAAATCTTTAAGGAGACTTTTCGGCACATCACTCGGAGATATAATTGAAATCCCTCTCATAACATCAGTCTCATCCTCCACCATAACCTTTACTTCACTAGGAGGAGTAGGAGCTTCAACATCAATATCGACCATACCCTCTTCCTCTAGAACTTCGGAAACAAGTTCCAGAACCTCTTCAATGGGGGATGGTTCGGGTTTTTCCTCCATCTTCGGCCTGGCTTCTCTCCCAGCATGCATAGAAGACCTAGCCCTTATCGCTACAACAATCGCCCTATCCGACTCTTTATCAGAAACTATGGCGACTCCTACCGGGAGTCTTCTTACAAAATCCGCGCTTTTTAACTCATCAGGTATAGGGGAAGGCGCACGTTTTATATACGCTTTCACATCATCTTCATAGGTTAAAGTGTGCACAATCATTAAATCCGCTTGGGATAATACCCTTGGATCTGTTGCACTTGGTTGTTGAGTACAAACTAACAAGGCGCAACCTGGTTTCCGTCCTTGTTTCGCATATTCAACTATGGGTATGCTTGCTGCTGTTTCCTTTCTTGAAGGTACAAGAAGGTGTGCTTCATCTATCGCAAGCCAAGTAAAAGGTATTTCCTCCCTTCTCATCTCTTGGACTTCTTTCCCCACCTCTACTAACATTTCTTCTGTTTCCTCATACCTTGCAGCTTTTGTCCTCTCTCTAAGGATTTTACGCGCTAGTATACCCACAAAAAGTGCACGCAAACCCTCCCCTAACCTCGGATGGCTGACATCAATAACCGTTACCTGATTTGGAACGCTCAACTCTGTTAAAGGCGTGCCCACTTCAGCAAAAACCCCCCACTTTTTCGCAGAATTAAGCCTTGCAACCGCCGCTCTCTGCGTAGTTCTTGAAAATCCTACAGTCTTTGACGATATATCAACATCCCTTTCAATACACCTTGTTAAGTCATCAATAGTGAAGTTTTCCTTCCCTTCAACCGCTACTTGTTCGCCTTCTTCAAATTCAGCTATATAGCCTTTCTTCGCTTTATCTATAGCTTGAGCTATAAGCAGTCCTTGGGGTCCAAACCTATCAATCCCAAAAGAGTGGCACCAATCATCAACTGAAAGCTCAGAAGCAGATATTGAAAACCTAGCGTCCCAACTTTCAGGGGGAAAATCAGAAGCAAGCTCTATCGGCACATACACCTTAGTATTCGGGTAACCCTTGGGTCTCATACCCCACTTTTCAAGGATCTCGATCTCTTTCTTCTCAACATTGCAATGTTTCATAGAATAAAAAACGCCTAGAGGATCAATTACTATGATTCCTATACCCAGATTCGATCGCGCTAACTCTTCAGCCAAAACCCCCATCGTATAACTCTTACCACTACCCCTATGACCGCAAATAAAAACAACGTACGGAAAACCAGCGTTAATAACAACAGACTTTCCATAAATCTCTTCCATCTCCCCGACATCGCTTGTTTTCATACCCTTTTCTGCAACCCTCCCTATGAAAAGGGCTCCTTTACATCCTACACCTTTCTTTACTTTAAACTTTTTACCTAAAACCACTGCATCTTTTAACGGCGTATACCTCGGCTTTGAAGGAGCTTTTACGAGATACTTCCTTTCCTCAAGCAGTTTCGACCAATAACTATCCAATCCTTCGCTAACCAGAAGCTCCCCTTCTACCGCTCCAAAACCCCACCTTAACCACTCAACTTCCTCCTTCCCTTCCATTCTTTTCGCTATCTCGTTCCTTGAAACAATCTCTGCGGGATAAAATTTCGGATCACAACCACTAACGTCCCATAAAATAATGTCTAACTTCACGTTTAAATCTTTAAAAGCTCCCTCATTATCGCCCTTATTAAGCGAAGCGAGCGAACTATAAGCTTTTTCTAAAAGATCTTTCTCCTGGGTTACAATATAGAGGGCGCATAGACCCCTAACCTTATTTTCCCCTTCTAATCCTTCAGTGATTTTCTGGGCTATAGCCAAATCTTCTTCTTTTTCTGTTAAAAGATAGGAAAAAGATAAACCCATAACTGCTGGCCAATCCTTTCCTTCTTTACGGAAAAACTCTGAAGCGTTTTCAAAAATTTCTTTTTGAACCTCCACAACTTCCCTTGCATAAAATAAAGCTCTTAAAGAATGGGCGGAAAAAAGCTCTAAATCATCCCCTTCTTCTGTAAAGAAGCTTCCATCTGCTTCCTGCCGTGTTAAAAGCCCAAATACTACCTCTTGCATTCTTGCTTTAATCCATTCCTCTCCAGTAACTTTGTAAGCATGAAATAACGCTTCAAAAAAAGAAGGACGAACCCTCTCTTCCACTCGATCCAATCTCTCTAAACTCTCAGTGAGGGGTGGAAGTATCTGACATAAAGGCCTTCCTATCTCCAAAAGCCTAACACTCCTATAAAACCAAATAAACCCTAAAAGGCGTTAAGTGATGCCTACTATTCTATTCAATGTATAAGGAGAAAAGAGGTTAATAGAACTTTATTAAAGTTTCAACTCTCCTCTTCGCGTAAACGTTCTAATTCTTCCTTAATCTCTTTCTCCCTTGCTGATGGGGTAGGAAGACCGTGTTCTGTAGTTACGCTTACAACCGCCCCTGCTTCCCCAAGAATTCTTGTAACTTCTGCATCGTCAATATCCGCACTTAAAGCTCCTTCAAGTTCCACATCAATAGCTTCTGTTGAAACTTCAATACCAGTAAGACCTTCTTCTAAAGCATCTATATATCTACTTAGTTGGGGAAGTCTAAGCGAACGGTTAAGTTGCCTAAGAGATATAGCCAAACCCTTCATATCTTTTGCAAGACTCTGAACAGCCTCCGTATGCTCCATCTTAGCAATAATTCCCTTAAGCCTAGAATTCAACCTCGCACAACCCAAAGCAAAACGCCTACTCCTTACAACGTCTTGAGCATAGACTTTCGCAGCCTCCATGTCCCCCTGTTCTACAGACCTCCTAACCTCTTTCATCATCTTATTCTCGTCCTTCTTCAACTTCATGCGTTGCCTTTCAATCCTACGTTCTATCAACCTAAGGCGAATAATCCAATCACGAGTACTACGACCACCCATCAACCAATTAACAAACTTACCGAAAACCAATGAAATCACCAACTATTCTTATAATATTAATATTGTTTAAAATATATTAAGGATTACCGTTCCTAAAAATATCTTTAATCTATCATATTTTTAAAGCTTTTATAATCTCTGAGGGAAAACCTTTTTGCGTAATCTTTTCAAAGTTAACAATCTTGAAACCTACATACTCCACAAAGGGTTTTACTTGAACTGAACGACAACCACCTATTGTGTGAGGGAAAAACCGGTATAAAAGGGACCAAAAAGCGTTGAAGATAGGATTTCCACAAGTCATGTTCACTAAAACCATGCGCCCTCCTTTTCTCATAACCCGATTAAACTCTCGTAAAATAGGGAAAAAATCCTTTACAGGGATTAAATCAAGCATATAGCTATTAATAACAACATCAAAAGCTTCATCTGTAAAAGGAAGACTACGAGCATCTGCCATCAAAAACTCATAACTCTCCCTTGCAGCATCCTTCACTCTTTTCTTAGACATTCTAAGCATTTTACCCGAAATATCAACTCCTACATTCAATCCTTCTTCATTCATTTTCAAAATTTCAGAAAAATTCTTACCAGTGCCACAAGCCACTTCCAAAACCTTTTCCCTCCCTTTAATTTCAACTAAAGAGAGAGCCCTACTATGAGCCTTTGATTCCGCAAACCGGCTCCAAAAATCGTAATGAGGCGCAAGGATATCGTAAGTCCGGGCAACCTCTTTTTTTGAAACTTTTGCTTTAAGCATATAAGACACCTCTTTTAACACAATATCTATATTCGTAATATGATGATTCATTTTTTTTACATTTAATTTTTATAAAATATTGAACTAATATGTAAATAATAAGTTAATTCTTTCTATCAGTTTGTGATAGCAATGTCAAAAGGTCGTCAGAAAGAGCTTTCAGCCATGCAGGAGCTTCATCAATATGTCATTTCTTATGCTAAGAAAGCTATTGAGCACGAGAAGAAAGGTCAGAAAAAAGCGGCTTTAGACAACTATATTAAAGCTGTGGAAATTCTTAATAAGATGATTAGGTGGGCTCCAACGCCTGAGCAAAAAGAGGCTTACTATAAAAAAGCTAAGACATATCTTTCTAGGGCTTGGGAGATTAGAAAGGAGCTGAAAGCGCCTAGAGGAGAGATAAGTGCGGAAAAAGGAGAGTTAAGTGCTGCTATTCAAGATGCTATAATCACGGAAAGGCCTACGATAAAGTGGGATGATGTTGCTGATTTAGAGTCTGCTAAGCAAGCTTTAAGAGAGGCGATAATCCTCCCGTTATTACGCCCTGATCTATTTAAAGGGGCTCGTAAACCTTGGAAGGGCGTCTTATTATTTGGACCACCGGGTTGCGGTAAAACCCTCTTAGCTAAGGCGGTTGCTTCCGAATGTGATGCCACTTTTTTTAATGTTAGTGCCGCTACTTTAGTTTCAAAGTGGTTAGGGGAGTCTGAGAAGCTTGTAAGGGAACTTTTCAAGTTTTCAAGAGAAAAACAGCCTTCAATAGTTTTCTTTGACGAAGTTGATGCTATAGCTACTACGAGGGGAGGGACAGAACACGATGCCATTAGGCGGGTGAAACTTCAATTAATGCAAGAAATGCAAGGGTTGATGTCTGATAGCGAGCAGATGGTCGTAATTGGGACGACTAATATTCCCTGGCATATTGATCCTGCCTTTAGGCGTAGGTTTGAAAGGCGGATTCTAGTTCCCCTTCCTGGAAAGGAGGCAAGGGAACAGATTTTCAAGATTCATACCAGGGATGTAGAATTGGATGAAAGCGTAGACTTTAGCCTTCTTTCAGAGATAACTGAAGGGTTTTCTGGGGCAGATATTGAAATAGTTTGCCGAGAAGCGATTATGAATCCTGTAAGAGAAATGGATAAAAGCGGTCTATTGAAGGATAAAGAAGCAAAAATAAGACCTGTTACAATTGGAGATTTCGAAAAAGCTCTTCAAAAAATAAAACCCACAGTAGCCCCAGAAGAACTCCTTGCCTACGAAGAATGGCAACAAGAATTTGGAAGCGTTTGAATTTTGAGAAAGAGAAAAACAGGAATATTGAAAAAGTGGCATGAAATAGCTGAAAAATTTGCAAAGGAAACAGATGTCCAATTAGAAGATCGCATTATTTTTTCATGGGATAATTTCAAAGAAAGGATTCTTTCTTTGAAAAATCGTTTGGGGTTTAGTGGTGAAACTTTAGACTTTTTGGGCTATTCGGTTGATCTAAACACTGGGGGCGTAGTTGACCGTTTACTTGACTATACCTTGGATAAAAATCCTTTTGTCAGTTATCTGGCTTATTATTCTGAATCTTTTGAGACTGTTTTGGATGAGGATAGGTGGATTAAGTTCCGGCATTTGCCTGGCGGTGTATCGTTTGAAAATGCTTTTAGGGTTCAGGTTGAGGGATGGATTTTAAACCGTTTTTTAGAAGATGATGAAGACATTTTGAGAGATGAGAAGATAGCAGAAAAGGCTTTAGTTTTAATCGGGGCTAAGCGTGAGAAGTTTGGCGATTTTTCCTTTTCTATTAACACCTTGCCCCGTGTAACGCTTGCCGTTGTTTATAATGAAGGTGTTGAAGAGTTTGAGCCAAATGTTTCGGTTTTTTTTAAAGAATCTGCTCAATATTACCAGCCTACCGAGCTTCTAGCTCACCATGGAGTACTGCCTATGGTTGCTTTTGAACGGGCTAGAAGAGCGGTTTTAGGCTTTGAAGAAAGCGGTTTGCCGCAGTTTATTAGTAAATATTTACGGTTTGATTAAAACGCAAAAAAAGGGATAAGCAGGAAATTGAGAAGGTGGTTTTTTTGTGGATTTATTTAAGTATGAGGGGGAGTATATAATTAATATATGAGTTCTATTAAACTGGTAAGATTTTTGAAGGTGTAGCGTGGTATGGAAAGAGTGGAGGAAAAGGATGAGAAGGTTAAAAAGAAAGAAGAGGATGTTGAGGAGGAAGAAGAAGAAGAGCTTGGAGAACTTGATGAATTGTTAAGTGAACTGGAAGTTGAGCTTGAGAGTTTAGAAAGCGTTGAAGCCCCTTCTATTGAGGAGGAAGTTGTTGAGGAAATTGTCGTAGTGGAGCGTCCTCCTGTTGTAGAGGAAAAGGAAAGGGAGGAAAGGCGTGTTTCTGAGGCTATTAAAGAGATATTGCCTCCTTGGATTGATAAGCCTTGGATGTATATAAAGCCTGAAAAAGCCGATCATTTAGAGAGTTGGTTGAATGATTGGGGGGATTTTTTGGTTGATTTGTGTCGGGTGATGGTTAAGCATGTAGTTAATTTAATGCATTTGAGGTCTAGGTTTCCGTTTAAAAATCCAATTTGTAAGAAAAATCTTACTCTTAATCATATGCAGGATGTTGGGGAGTATTTGGTGTCTAGTGAGAGGGCTGCTTGGTGGGATTCGGGGAGGCTAAGGTTGCGGGTTTATTGGATGGCTCTTGAGGAGTGGGCGGAGGAAATCTTTCAGTGGGCTTTTGAGCGTGGTGAAACAGTGGTCACGTTTTTTGATCTTGTTAACGCAGGGGAACGTTGGAGTTCATTGCCTCCAAGAGATTTGAAAGCTGTTTGTGAGATTTTAGTAAAAAAAGGACAAGCTCGCTGGCTTGATGATAAGAAGAAGTCGTTAGAGTTTAGGTTTTTCGATGTATAACATCAGGTTTTTTTAACACGTAACATTTTTTATTTCTTAATGTCATTTTCTTTTCTTGGGTTGGTTTATTATGGCGTATTGTACTTTGGATCAGTGGGTCTCAAGAGGAGTAGAGGAGACGGGAAAGCATTTAGAGCTTGAATCATCCGTTGTTGAAACGGAATCTTCTACTGATGTTTTTAAGGGGTTTTCTGATAAAAACGTGTTTTTATTGCTTGGAGTTTGTTACGATGCTCAAAGCAATAAGGCATCTTTGATTCTTTATGATATTGAGAGGGAGGATGTTGTTAGGTGGGTTGATAGGACGGGTCATAAGCCCTATTTTCTTACTAACATGTCTCCAGAAGAGTTGTGGGAAAAACCAGCGTTTTCCCAAATTGATGGGAAAATAGTGGAGATGTTAGATGTTTCTTTAAAAAATTTGATTAGGGATAAAGAGGCTAGAATGACGAAAATAGTAACAAATAATCCTCTTGATGTTCGCTCTCTCAGAAATTTTGTACCTAAGGCTTGGGAGGCGCATATTAAGTATTACTTAAACTATATCTATGATCTGGGGATAGTTCCAGGGCATTTTGTTAAGATTGAAGGGGATAGAGTTTCGCGTTTGGATTTCGGTGAAAAGGATGTTCTGGAAGAGTTTGTGTTTCTTTTTAAAGAAAAGGGTTTAGAGTCTCGTTATAAGGATCTTGTTGAGGAGTATATGCCGCTTTTCATCTCTCCTATCCCAGACATTAAGCGTGTTGCTATTGATATAGAAGTGTATGCTTCTGTTGAGGGGCGAATGCCTGATCCAACCGATGTTGAGGAGGAAGTTATAGCAGCATCAATAGTAGATAACAGGGGAAGAAATGAAGTAATCTTACTGGACAGAGAGGGAAAAGTTTCTGAAAAGGAGCAGAAGAACTTTATAATCACTTCTGTGGATACGGAAAAAAAGCTCATTGAAGAACTGTTTAAGGTTTTGGACAGTTATCCTGTTGTTTTAACTTTTAACGGCGATAATTTTGATCTTAAATATCTCTATAACCGTGCTATTAAGCTTAAAATTCCCAAGGAAAATATTCCGATAATTTTGGGGAAAAACGCCGCTTCACTCAGAAAGGGTGTTCATGTCGATTTATATCGTTTTTTCATTAACCACTCCATCAAGGATTCAGCTTTTGGGGGAAGGTATAAGGAAGGAACGTTAGATGCTGTGGCTAAAGCTTTGGTTGGTGAGGGAAAACTTGAGATAGAAGATTTTGTATCAAAGCTCGGATCTTATGAATTAGCAAATTACTGTTGGCGTGACAGCGATATCACATTAAAACTTACAACTTTTGACAGCGATTTAGTGATGAAACTTATAGTTCTCCTTATGAGAATCTCAAGATTACCCATAGAAGATGTTACAAGGTTTGGTGTAAGTATCTGGATAAAAAACCTCTTTTATCATGAACATAGGCGCAAAAACTATCTGATACCCCGCTATGAGGATATAAAAGAAAAAGGTTCTGCGGTGACAAAGGCCATAATTAAGGATAAAAAGTATAAGGGGGCTATTGTGGTAGAGCCTGAGGAGGGTATACATTTCAAAGTTAAAGTTTTAGACTTTTCAAGCCTATACCCAAGCATAATCAAAACCCATAATCTTTCTTATGAGACAGTTAATTGCCCCCATCCAGAATGTGGAAACAAGAAAGTGCCAGATACCACCCATTGGGTTTGTGAGAAAAATGATGGAATAATGTCATTAATAATCGGGTTTTTAAGGGATATAAGGGTTTTTTGGTTCAAGCCTAGATCCAAAGATAAAGGTTTGACGCAAGCGCAAAGGGAACTTTATTCTGTGGTGGAACGTTCGGTAAAAGTTTTTGTAAACGCAAGTTATGGCGTTTTAGGTGCAGAAACTTTTCCTCTCTATTGCCCTCCTGTTGCTGAAAGCACTACCGCCATCGGTAGATACGCTATAACTCAAACAATAAAAAGAGCAGAAGAAATCGGTATCAATGTTCTTTATGGTGACACTGACTCGTTATTCATTAAAAACCCCACAACTGAACAAATTAACGGCTTGATTAAATGGTGTCGCAAAGAGTTAGGGTTGGATCTTGAGGTGGATAAAGTTTATCGATATGTGGCATTAAGCGCTCGAAAAAAGAACTATTTAGGCGTTCATAAAGATGGGCTTGTGGACGTTAAAGGCCTTATGGGAAAGAAGCGAAACACGCCAAAATTCTTAAGAGAAGCCTTTTATACCATGCTCGAAGAACTTGGAAAAGTAACTTCTATAGAAGAGTTTGAAGAGGCAAAAGAAAAGATAAGAGAAATAGTTAGAAAATGTTACCGAAAACTCGAAAATGGAGAATACTCCTTCGAAGATCTCTCTTTCACGATTCAACTCAGTAAAGAACCAAAAGAGTACGTAAAAACAACCCCCCAGCATGTAAAAGCAGCCAAGCTTTTAGAACAAAAAGGAAGAACGATTAAGAGGGGCGATATAATAAACTTTGTAAAAGTTAGAGGATCCCAAGCAGTAGTACCTATAAGCCAAGCAAGCAAATATGAAATCGATGTCCCAAAATACAAAGAGCACATACAAACAACTTTCAGCCAAGTTTTAGACTCATTAGGTATAAGCTTTACAGAGGTTTTAGGCCTTACAAGCCTAGATACTTTCCTCTAAAAACAGTAAAAACTGAAAATAGGCTTAAAGTTAAAACGTGTTTTTCTTAATAAAGTGTTCATAATTTTCTTTCAATTTTTGGAGGATTAATTTCGCTTCTGAGAGTTTATTGTTTACAAAAGATTTCAGGAAGCGTTCGACTAATGAATCTTTTTTCTCTTCGTCATACTCGATGATTTCCAAGTAAATTTCCAATTTCTCTTGGTCTCTTTTTGCGCATTCTATTACGTTTTCAAGTTCTGCAGTAGATATAAGGAGCTCTACGATCTTTTCTCTGCTTTTATCAACATTAGAAATAAACTCGATAAAGTCATTTAAAAGGAATACTTTTCCGTATTTTTCACTAACAACAGTTTCTATAGAATCGAATCGGAGGTTTTTAACAAAACTTATTAGAAGTTTATGAATGAAAGCACGCTCATCAAACCATGACTGAATTTGGTCTAACACCCTTTTTATAGTATTTTTTTGGATCTTAAGAAAAGTTGTATAATCATAAAGTTGAATGGCTAAACTTTCTGTGTCTATTTTTCTTTGAATTTCTTCTCTTAAAGCTAATAGCAATATTCTCTCATGGATATTAGAAAATTCCTTTATAAGTTCCGTTTTTTCTGATAATTTAACTTTGTTATCACGTTCTTTATCTTTTAAAATACGCCTTTCTCCCATGGATGGAAACTTAGGCTTCATAAGATATATTCCCCCTCTTTAAACAAATTAAACAATGTCATACGGTCGTATTACCTTATTCCTTGTTATTTATAATAGCGTTTTATTAAAAACTTTTTGTAAATAGTTGCCGATTTATCTTTCCTAAAGACAAATGGAGAATTAAATTGGATGATAACCCTTAAAGGAAATGAATTTTACTGGACATTTGAGCCACTTTCTTTAGGTAGTCGTAGTTGACTTTTTCTAACTTTTTAGTTAAATTTTTGAAGGGAAGATGCGATAAAATTATGTTTAAAATCTTTGGAGTGGTAGAAAGTAGTAGATAAAACATCCTAAATCCATTAATTGAATTTTTTAAGGTTATAAAAACATTGATCACCTTATTGATTTTAGCGGTGTGGGTTTGTTGTTCGAGGAAGATAGATACGATCGTCAAAAACGTGTCCTTGGATGGTATCAAGAAGATCTTACTAGGGCTAAAGTGCTTATTGCGGGAGTGGGGGCTATCGGGAGTTTTATTGGCATGAATTTAGCTTTATCCGGCGTAGGGAAGCTTATTTTGGTTGATATGGACACCGTAGCTTTTTCTAACCTTAATCGTCAACTTCTTTTTCGTGAAAAAGATGTGGGTAAAAGGAAGGCTCAGATTGCAGCTAATCGGTTGCGTTCTATGAATCGTGATGTGAAAATTAAATGGTATGCCCATAGGTTAGAAGAGATTGATGAAGAGGCTTTTAAAAAAGCTGATGTTCTTGTTTCTGCTTTAGATAATTTTGAGGGTAGGCTTTGGTTAAACGCAATAGCTGTAAGATTAAAAAAACCAATGGTAAGCGGTGGAATGGATGGTTTTTTGGGGCAGGTTCAGGTTGTTGTTCCGGGTAGGACGGCGTGTTTGATGTGTAGTCCTCTTCTTCCTCAGGAGTTGGTTGCTCAGGCGTGTTCGCCTTGGGGGGAAGTAAGGGAGGCTCAAAGAGAAATGGAAGAACCTCCTCCACCCCCTGCTCCAGCGGTGAGCACTTTATCAACGATTATCGGAGGACTAATGAGCCAAGAAATTGTGAAACTGCTCATAAAAGGCCTTGGAACACCCCTTGAATCCTACATGTTTTATGACGGATTAACCTCAAAGTTTACCTATGTGCCACTAAGCCTTAATCCTGGATGTCCAGTATGCGGAGAAAAGATAAAGCTTGAGGAAATAGATTTCCCCGTTGATCTTAATGAAACAATAGAAGCGATACTTTACCGCTTAATCATCGCATATGACTTGGTAGAACCCGAGATCATATTCCATGGAAAAATCCTTGAAAAAAGCACTAAAATGCGCTCACTTAGACTCTCAAAAGAGAAGAAACCAATATTCTTCGTAACAGATAAAAAACGCTTAAAAAAACCGCTTAAACT
>JBHLKN010000017.1:0-30921 GCA_048886645.1 Candidatus Hodarchaeota archaeon
GAGTCTGGATAAACCGCTAATAATTCCAAAAAACACTGTAAAATCGCCTTTTCAACATCTCCCTTCGATGAATTATAGGTTTCTACAAGAACAGGATAACTGTAACTAAACGTTATATCAAAGGCAGAAACGTATTCTTGGGAAATATTGTCCCAAGAAGCGCTCACTTGAAAAAGATCAAGCAAAGAAACGTTTTTCTCACGCAACTCCCAAAGAGTTTTTTCTTCATCACAAACATCAAATTTAGGAACAGATCCAAGACCTCCACAAGAAGTAACATTAATCGCCTTGACAACATAAACCGAATCTTTTGCTGTTGTAGCCCTTAAAACCTCCTCCAATCCCCGCCTTATACCTACAATACCCTCCCTCCTAATCAAGCTTATCCCAGAAGCTACACATAAGGGTATAAGAAGTAATATAATGCCCAGATTAGTGTTTCCTCCCCTATGCCACTTCTTTGTAGAAGAAACTGCGTCAAATATAAGGGATCCTATTTTAATCCTGCTTGGATCTTGCTTATTTCTAACCGTTTCTACTCCCTTTATCGCCGCCTCTGTAACAGCTGAATCAATGGCTACTGCACTTGCTAAAAAGTGTGAATATCGTGTATCATGAGACTCATGGAAAGGCGATATGTTTCCAGGTTTCGGCATACTAGCCTCTAACAAACAAGCAAGAACTCCACATTTACGTATGTATTCAACTATTTCTCCGCCTGAAACAGGATAATCCGCTTGGAAAAACATGAAAAACAACATCCTAAGGTTTAAAATTGTGCCTAAGGTTTAACATCCTAAGGTTTAAAATTGCTGCAAAGGTTTAAAATTGTGCCTATTAAAAATGGTACTGTTTTATTCATAAAACGCATATTTCAAGGGGATTTTTTGCTTTGAACAACCTAAAAAATAGTAGAAAGTATTTTTTAGAAACAATCAGTATCGAAGAGGCAAAAAACCGTTTTTTATCCCATTTTTCCCCATCAAAAACCGTCGAATCCGTTCCAATTTTTGAAGCTTACAGCCGTGTTTTAGCAGAAAATACACGATCAAAAACAGATGTTCCGCCCTTTGATAGGGCTTCAATGGACGGCTACAGCGTAATATCAAGGGACACATGGGGAGCAGATGAAGAAAATCCTGTGGTCCTCGAAATTATAGGAGAAATAGGTCCCGGGGAAATCCCAAAAATCGAAGTAGAACCTGGGAAATGTTTAGACATTGCCACAGGAGCTGTAATGCCCCGAGGAGCCAACGCCGTAGTCATGGTAGAATATACCGATAGAAAAGAAGATAAAATCTTTATCTACAAACCAGTAGCCCCTGGAGAAAACGTTTATCCTGCAGGAAAAGATATCATGGCAGGAGAGCTTCTAATCCGAAAAGGCACTGTTCTCTCCGCGAGGGAGATAGGCGTTTTGTCCGCCATAGGACTTTACGAAATCCCCGTTTATAAGAAACCAAAAGTCGCCGTAATCTCTACCGGAAACGAAATAGTTGAACCGGGAAACCCTCTACCTCCAGGAAAAATTTATGACATTAACGCTGGAACAATAATCGCCTCCGTTAAAGAGTGCGGAGGTGACCCTGTTTTTCTCGGAATTATTAAGGATGATCCAGAACACCTTCGAGAAAAAATTGAAAAAGCTTTAACTTTTTCCGACATGATAATTTTCTCAGGGGGAACTTCAAAGGGTTTAGGCGATTTTTCTTATAGAGTTCTAGACGAGATTGGCAAGCCAGGGATCCTTGTCCACGGGATCTCCATCCAGCCAGGAAAACCAACCATCATTGCCATAATCGGTGAGAAACCCGTTTTTGGCCTACCTGGCTATCCCACCTCAGCTTTAACCGTTTTCAACCTTCTTGTAGCCCCCATAATCCGCCAAATATCCGGAAAAACGGAAATCCCCCACGCCACCCTTAAAGCCGAAATGGTTGTAAAAATTAATACCGAAAGCGGTCGAACTCTCC
The DNA here is from genome assembly GCA_048886645.1 of Candidatus Hodarchaeota archaeon. Taxonomy (GTDB): domain Archaea; phylum Asgardarchaeota; class Wukongarchaeia; order Wukongarchaeales; family Wukongarchaeaceae; genus Wukongarchaeum. The sequence continues at coordinate 1,974 of JBHLKN010000017.1, forward strand.
TCCAACCAGTACACCTCATAAAAAGGCATGAAAAACTTCAAGCCTATCCCATTCTTAAAGGAAGTGGCGCTATAAGCACATTAGCAGAAGCTGACGGTTATACCAAAATTCCCCCAGAAAAACAGTTCATCGAAGAGGGAGAAGAGGTATTCGTGGAACTATTTGGCGAAATTTCCCTCCCAGACCTCATCTTCATCGGAAGCAACGACTTCTGTGTCAACACGATTTTTGAGTCCATGCTTGAAAAAGATCCGAACTTAAAAATTAAGGCAATTAACGTAGGTTCTGAGGGAGGGATCCGCGCAATAGCCGTAGGACAAACAGACATCTCAGGAATTCACCTCCTTGACCCAAAAACAGGAGAGTACAATAAACCCTTCCTAAAAACCTACTCCCTAAAAGAGAAAGCAACATTGATAAGGGGCTATTCACGCCTTCAAGGCCTTATTATCAGAAAAGATAATCTTCTAAATATCAAAAGCTTAGAAGACGCCATAGAAAAAGGAGCCTTTTTCATAAACCGAAACCCTGGATCCGGAACCCGTATACTCTTTGACATGCTCTTAGAAAAAATAGCCGAAAAAAGAAACACCCCCCTAAAAGAACTCATAAAAGAAATAAAAGGTTACGAAGTCGAAGCAAAAACCCACAGCGCTGTAGCCTCTGCAGTATCCATGGGCAAAGCAGACATAGGCATAGCTATCAAAACCGTCTGGATGTTTTACGAAAACTTAGAATTTATACCCTTAAAAGAAGAAAAATACGACTTTCTCATACTTAATGAAAGCATGGAAAAATCCAGTGTAAAATTATTCATAGAAACTCTAAAATCAGAAGATTTTCAGAAAACTGCTGAAAAACTTGAAGGCATAAAAACGGATAAAAATACAGGAAAACCACTGCAATAAGCGAAGTAATAGATACGTGATTATGTATAACATCTCCTTGCAGCAACTTATAACAAATTACTCGCAGATACCGTCCATCATCTCTTTTTAAAAACATCAATTGAAATAGGGGTCGAAACGCATCTAACGACAATTTTCACAAAGATGTAGATGCCAGAGCTCTTTCCTCATTTATCTGTTCGGCTTTTATGGAAATTGCCATAGCGGGGCACTCTATTACACATTTCTCGCAATCCGTACAAGTTTCCGGGCTGATAACTACCGTTAAACCATTCACGAGGTCTATAACATCGTTAGGACATACTGCTACGCATACCCGGCAGGCAATGCAAAATTCATGGTCTATTTCAGGAGGCATTAAATCACCTACCTACATAACTTCTTCTGCAGTCATTGAAACCAGCCTATTTATCTCCGCTTGAAGTAGGCTTGGTAATCCTGGAATTTCCGTGTCTAAGAAGCCACGGACTATCATGGAGGTTGCCTCGCTTTTAGATAAGCCTCTACTCATCAAGTAATGCAACTCTTCTTCTGCTATCTTGCCAATAGCAGCTTCATGTGTAAGCATAGCCTCTGGCGATATACTTTTCAGGTTAGGATAGGCAAATGCTTGGGCTTCATCGCTCAGAAGCAGTCCTCTACACTCTAGGTGTCCTCTTGCTGTAGGTATATAGCCTTTAAGGGAACCACGCATTCTCACAATCGACTCATCAAGTATAACGGATCTGGTTATTATCTCAGCTCTCGTATTTTCACCAGTAAAGACAACACTAGCGCCAATATCCATATCACTATTACCACGGCCAAAGAAAAGTGACCTTATGCTTGCTCTCGATCCTTTGCCTCTTAAAATTACGGTTGGATAAAGTTGGGTGGCTTCATGTTTCCCTATAGAGATATAGTTTTCCTTGTACACGCCATTTTCATCAACCAAAGCACCTATTTTTGGTGATACCCAGTAGCCTGGTTTAAAATTATGAATTATGTTAAACGTTACCTCAGCCCCTTTCCCAACATAAATCTCGGTTACACAACCATGTATACCAGTAGGGCAGGTTGGCTCTACAACACAGCCTGAGATAATATGCACTTTGGAGTAGGGTTCAGCTATCACGAGGATATAGGGTAATTGTGCAAACCTGTTTGTTTCTATCCAGAAACAGGCTTGCAAGGGGAGCTCCACAACTACCCCCTTCTTAACCCATACAAATGCTCCTCCTATTGAATAACCCGAAGCCAAGGCTGCAAATTTATCTAGATTTAACGGAACAAGCCTATGGAAATAATCCTCTATCCATGAAAACTTATGAACGGCTTCGTCAGGATTCATTACCACGAGCCCTTCAGGATATTTTGGCAAAAATTTAAGTTTAGCCGATTCGGAGAACGCCGTGTAAGTGTTATCAAGGTCTTCTTGAAGATGCGACCCAGTTCTGTCTTCCTCATCAATCCTCGCACCGATTGTCTGAAGATATTGCCGCTCAACCTCCCTTAGTTCAAGCAAACTCTGATGTTGGCTGTGTGGTTTAGCTAAATGTGAATGGTAACGTGTAAAATCGTAGTCTTTCCCGTATTTTCCAATAGGCATTCCTTTCCTTTCATATTCCTCATAAATTTCTCTTGCAAGCTTACGTCTTTTTTGATACCATTCAGGATACTCTTTATCTCGTTCCTCATACCAATAATTTAGCTCTTTAATTACTTCCAGTTTTTCCTCAATAATACTCAATGGTAATATCTCCTCATATATTCATCGTAACCAAGCTCTTCAATTCTTGGAATAAGCTCATCTGGCTTGCCTGAACTAACTATTTTCCCATCATACATTACATGGGTTTGAGTTGGTTTTAGATATTGTAAGATGTGGCGATGGTGAGTAATTACAAGAACTGAAGATTTCAGCTCCTCTGCAGCCCTGTTTATTTCTCTCCCTAGAAGCCTGAGCGAATCTATGTCAACACCACTATCTGGCTCATCAAGTATCATCAACTTAGGTTTCATCGCAAAGACCTGGGCAAGTTCAGAACGTTTTCTCTCACCACCTGAAAAACCAAGATTAATATCTCTCGCTAAAAATGACCTGTCAAAACCAACCCTTTCAAGGAATTTGACCGCGAATTTTTCCTCAGGCTCTATGAGCGGGTTCCAAGGCTCTTTTCCCGCTATCAGTCTTATTACATCTCTTAGCTTTACCCCCCTGATTTCCGGCGGATTTTGGTGTGCCAACGCAACGCCGAGCCTTGCACGTTCAAAAATATCTTTTTCACTAAGATCCTGTCCCTCAAAAATAATTCGCCCCTTTGTTACTTTAAAGACCGGATAGCCCAGAATTGTTAAGGCAAGTGTCGACTTACCGCTCGCATTTGGTCCTACTAAAACATGTGCTTCACCTTTGTTTATTTTAAGTGAAACACCCTTCAGAATTTCTTTTCCGTCAACTTCTACGTAGAGATCTAGAATCTCTAACATTTATATTACCACATTGTTATAACAGTGTTATATCAATGTTAATATTTATATATTTAAATTTTTCGTACTATCCTGATGGCGATTTAAGTTATCACTAACAAATGATAGAGGACTTACCCCTCCTTGATCCTTTATAGAATAGGAGTAAGTCTTACACTGTGAAAAACCTTTATTGTAATTTTTATCACGATGAGGGTCATACTGAAGTTAAGTTTCATACCTGATAAATAGTTGTTAAGGCGGTGATAAGTTGAAATTCCCATGTGAGATAGTTGTTAAAGATATTTTACCAGTAGCCCGTGCTTTATTAGCTAAAAAACTAGTATATGAATACGGTTTTAAGCAAACGGCGGTCGCATTAATGCTTGGCACAAGCCAAGCCTCGATTAATTATTACTTACGTTCTAAGCGCGGCTATAAATCTAAAATCGTTAAAGAGTTAAAAGGTTTAGAAGAGACTATTGAAAAAATAGCTGAAGGCTTAGCTCAAGGCGAGTTAACCCAAATCGACGTACTTGAAGAAGTTTGCGACATATGTATGAAGCTTAGAGCAAGAAACACTATCTGCGAAATGCACGAGGCAATACTACCTACAATCAAAGGACAAAATTGTAAAATATGCATGGAGTACACAAAAAAATAACAAGAAAACAAAAATTCTCTTCATATTTCTACCTCCACAGGAAACCCAATGCGTAAGCTTGAGGAAGGAAGTGCGGGAAATTTTTTAAACTTAGACAACATGTATTCTTAAGCCTCAACGCAGTTGAAGCAAACTAAAAATCTTTAAAAAGATTCATTTTAATTTTTCTTTCCTTTTCCTGGTGTTATCCCTTATGTGGTCAAAGATATGGAAGTTGCTCCCTCAATACGATTGTGGCTTTTGCAGCAATCCCTCATGTAAGACACTTGCCCGTAGGATCATTACGGATCTACAACAACCAAAAGATTGTGGCTTTCTATCAAAAGAAAATCTAGAAAAAATTACTGGACTCCTAAATGAAATGAAAGAATATGTTGAAAAAACAACTTTTAACGAAGAAAAGGAAGGAGAAGTTGAATTTGTAAAAATCGAGCCTTGTGCAGAGTATGGTAGAGTAACTCTGGAAGGACAACTTCCTAAGCCCCGAAGATCGCCCTTTGAGGACCTATATGATATGATTGATCTTGGTTTCCTCCTTGAAGGGGCTACCTTTTTAAAAAACATTAGAAGCTCCTTTTCCCTAGGTTACGCATTAGCACAATATGAAGATAGTAAGGTTCACATTTTCAAAACTGGTAAAATCGTGATGCGCAGAATAGAAAATCAAGAGATCGCCATGCAACTCTTCAGAAATCTTTCAAGGATTTTATGGGGATCAGTTATCTGTAAATGCGGTAACTCAGGGATCGATTGTGTAGGTGGTGGGTGTTTCCACTGTCATGACGAAGTTTGCCCCTTCTTGATATGGGGCTTAGAAAAGAAAAAATCCTACTCGACAGAACCAGGATATTCATTGATAAATAAGGCTGATAAATCAGATTTTAACGAACTTTTTTCCGAAGGGAAAAATAGGCTTGATGAGATGGTTAAAATTTTTGAAAGTGCTCTGAAAACGATAGAAAAAGAAGGAGAAGAAAAAGGAAAAAACAGAATGATAAAAGCGGAGATAAAAGAAAGTTTTTGGGAAAAACTGCAATCACTATTTAATTCTTTAAGGGATGTTAGTTGCCAACTATTAATTGAAGCAAAAGAGGATTACGGAGCGGTTTTAGGCCTAATCTTGCTAGGTATAGGTCAAAACTTAAAACGGGCAAATGAAGGTTTACTATCACTAGAAAATGATGTGAACAAAGATCTCTTAAAATCATCAAGCGAGATTTTCCTCGAAGGATATAAAGTCTTTGAGACAGGAAACAAAACCAAAGCAAACAATCTTGAATCCCAATTTGAAACCTTTTTCAACAATTGGAAAAAAGATTACGCAAAAACGAAAAAAGATGAAAATTTAAATGGGAAAATTCTTGCAAATTTACTAAAAATAGCAATAAATGGCTATTTTACCTCAAAAATGATTACAAGAATATTACCATCAGGATGAAACAAGATGAAAAAAGTTCACCTAGATTATGCTGCAGGAGCCCCTGTAGACCCAAGGGTTATTGAAGTCATGGTTTCCTATCTGAAAGACAAGTGGGGAAACCCTTTTTCCGTCCATTCTTCAGGACGAGAAGCCATGAGTAATTTAGAAGAATCTCGCAAAAAAATAGCAGACCTCATCAACTGTAAAGGAGAAGAAATAATTTTCACATCAGGAGCTACAGAAGCAAACAACTTAGCCTTAAAAGGTATAGCAATAAGAATGAGAAAAAAAGGCAAACACATAATCACTTCAAGAATCGAACACCCCTCCATCCTAGAACCATGCGAAATCTTGGAAGAAATGGGATTCAAAATCACCTATCTTCCAGTCAACAAATACGGGATAGTTGATACAGAAAAATTAGAACGCGCCATCAGGGAAGAAACCATCCTCATCTCCATAATATATGCCAACAACGAAATAGGAACCATCGAACCCATAAAAGACATCGGAGAAATAGCCAGAGAAAAAAACATCTACTTTCACACAGACGCAGTTGCAGCCACGGGAAAAATACCAATAAACGTGGAAAAGGACCACGTAGACCTTATGACCATATCTTCAAACGACATATATGGACCAAAAGGAGTTGGAGCCCTCTTTATTAAAAAGGGAACAAAAATCGAACCACTAATCCATGGAGGAGGGCAAGAAAGACATTACAGAGCAGGAACAGAAAACTTACCAGGAATAGTAGGATTTGCAAAAGCTGCAGAAATAGTAAAAAACGAGATGGAAAACGAAGCAGAACGCCTATCAAAACTTAGAGACCGATTAATAGAAGAAACCTTAAGCAAAATAAAATATTCTTTTCTCAACGGTCACCCAGAGAAACGCCTCCCAAACAATGCAAATATCCGTTTCCTCTTCGTTGAAGGAGAGTCACTTATTTTAAACCTTGATTTTGAAAACATAGAAGTAGCAACAGGATCAGCTTGCACTTCAAGAGCACTGGAACCCTCCCATGTCTTAACAGCAATTGGCGTTCCACCAGAAGAAGCCCATGGATCCCTACAAATCACCATGGGCCGATGGACAACAAAAGAAAACATAGACCGTCTCCTAGCAGTATTACCTGAAATAGTTGCCCGTTTAAGACTTATGTCACCCCTCACACCTGAAGACCTCCGGGAGGAACTCCTATGAGCCGCTCTAGATATAATGAAAAAGTTTTAGACCACTTTAGAAACCCTCGAAACGTGGGCGATATCAAAGAAGCAGATGCCGTAGGAAAAACAGGAAACCCAGCCTGTGGAGACGTCGTATGGATATACATAAAGTTAGAAAACAAGATTTTAAAAGATGTTAAATTTAAAGTTGCAGGATGTCCTGCCGCTATAGCCACCAGTAGCATGCTTACAACAATGGCTAGAGGAAAAACCGTTGAAGAAGCGCTAAAAATCACTGAAAAAGATGTTGAAGACGCTTTAGATGGTTTACCCCCCGGCAAAAGCGCCTGCTCCAACATAGGCGTAAAAGCCCTACGTGAAGCTATAAAAACATATAAGGATCAAAACCAATCAACAGATTAAGATACTAGACGCAAATCTCCTTTCCAACAATTCCTTCCTCTTTTATTCCCCTTGGAATCGCTCACCAAAACGACCCTCTATAATGACCTGTTACCGGACACCCCAAACAACGATCAAGGTCGTAATAACTGCAACCATCACAACAAGCACCACAAGGCGCCTTCTCGGCTTTTTCTATCTCCAATTTAATAGGCAAAACCTGATCCTTATTACTCGTAATAACTATCCCAAGATCAACCGATTGAATATCCGAATTACATCTAAAATGCCCATCAACGATCGCTTCTAAAGTCGCTATATCTTCACTCACAAAAAACAAGCATAGATTGTTTTTCCCCGCTATAACGAACCCGTTAAGGAAATAGGGACAGTTTTCAAACTGTTTTAAAATGTTTATCGTGTTACTTGCAGTACAGTCCACTTTAGCGAGGTAGAGCCCCGATTTCTTGAAGTTAATTCCAAGGTTCGTAGCGACTATTCCCTTCTTTTTCAGTTTGCGTATTCTTACCCCTACGGAAGGTTGTGAAATACCTACCTGCTCTGCTATTTTGTTTTGTGATATTTCAGGATCTTTCTCAAGGAGAGAAACTATTTTACGGTCGATTTCGTCCATTTCAAGCTTAGCTTTACTCAAAACTACCGCTTCCGATATTTTTTATTGGTTTTACTAAATTTTTTTTATTTATTAACCTCTTTATAAACTATTTGCATTTTCATATATAAAAAATCTATATGGGCTTGATTTTTTTTAAACTAAAGGCGTGTATTTAAAAGAAAAGAGTATTTAAAAAATTTATCCAAGCTTTTAACTTATAAGAACAATTTTTAATAACTACTAATAAGAAATTACTTTCCCAAGGCGAAATAGTCCTAATCTTTTGATGTGTTTTTAAATGAGTGACGAGGGTAGAAGAAATTTCTTCCTATTTATTTGTGGTTATGTGATATTACCGATGAATCAAGCATCTATTATTGAAGATTTACACATAAAATGATGTGTGAAATTTTTATTAAAACTTATAAAAAGAGTTTGAAGAAGAAGAGAATAGAAAGGCAGAATATGAGGATCTTGAAGATTATTATCATGATTTGGAGTTTGAGAGAGATAATCCCATTGATATCTCTTCTTATGACCCTTTTGATGATCCTGACGTAATACCTGATTGTCGTGTAAGAGGAGAACATCTTGAGAACGGGAGACTTAAAATCAGTTATGAGGGAGAATACTTGTGGTGTGAAAATCTTTTAGAAGATTTGAAAAAACTCTCAAAATTTAAAGGAACAGAAGCTGAAATTACTTTTCGAAATGTTAAGAGCAAAAAGACCGAGAAGTATTCCCTCAAAAACGGAAAACTAGAAGTTTCTTAATTTTTTACTTTTACAGTATAGTCACATTTTTTATATCTCACACATTCGCTACATTTTTCAAAAAAACGTAAAGGACTCCAACAGCTTGTTTCTAGCTCTTTTAACCTAACCGTCTTATACATTATCTTTTTACCCCCTTTACAATAAATAAATAGGATGCTAAGAAGAACCTCCTATTTATTGTTCTATTAAGTTGTGTTAGAGAAGAGTATAAAAGCCCCCTAAGAAAGGGGAGAAAATACGAAATTCTAAGGTTGTTTAGCAATAGATTTTAATCAAATAACAATTTTAATAACGTCGAAAATGAAGTAGTTTTTCAACGGATTTAGGTGTTAAAAAAATGTCTCAATCAAAGAGTAACGGTAAATATCTGAGAACCACTCTAGAAATATTTCTAATTATAGGTCTTGCGGTGGGAACAACTTACCTCGTCACCGCAGCCCTAGAAGACCACTATGGAACAAAAAATCCTTTGGTAGTTATATCCAACCGCGATCAATCCGGTAAATGTTCAATGTCGCCGACTTATGAGTACGGGGACCTTCTTGTTATAAAAAAGGTTCCAGCTGATGAGATTAAAATAGGCGATGTTATTGTTTTTAATAATCCTGATGGTTCAGAACCGATAATACACCGTGTAGTTCATATAAACAACACAGATTCTGAGCATTACTACTATATGACAAAGGGTGATAATAATAGATATATTGATCGTTATTGGATGGCTGAAGGTTATCCGGGTGTGCCCTATGAAGAAGTTCATGGTGTGGTAGTTTACAGGATTCCGTGGGTGGGTAGAATCTCCTTAGCTCTCCAAGGAACTGCTGGGATAATACTCTTAATCAGTATTATTTTTGTAATTCTCTTGTTTTTGATAGCTTGGGAAGGAATAGAAGATCTAGAAACAGAAAATGAAAACGTTGGAAGCAATAAAAATAAAAAACAAGGACAGAAAACGGAGGAAAAAAGCTTTTTAGACATTTTCAGAAAACGTTCCTTCAATCAAAAACTGGCAATAATAGGCTTAATCGCTCTTTTTGCCCTCTCACCTATCGCCCTTCGAAATATGGCTGCAGATTCAGATGATGCCCCAAGCGTAGAAATCTTAGATATTACACCTGAAATTATCGGTGGAACGAACACCTTATCCCCTGAGAATGTACCTCTCGTTTTTTACGTGGATGTAAAGCTTCACAATGATGGATTGTGGCAACATTCGATGAAAAAAGCCCATCTATTTCCAACATTTGAATATAAAAATCCTGGATATATCTTCGAATGGAATGCAGTTTATACTTTTCACGGTGATAAGATAATAAAGGCTGTCATTATATTTGATAAAAATACTTGGACTTACTTCACCACGAATTACGAACCGGGAAACTATAGTATATCAGTAACGCTAAAAGCATTTATTCATGACAGTATTTCAGGAACAACATGGTCGGTAAGCGATACGATATCCAACGCATTTACAATAAGAGTAGAAAGCTAACAAAAAATAAACTTGTAGAGTAAAAAACTCCATAATTCTCTTCCTTTTACTAATGTTTAATTGTTACTACTTCCTTCCTCTCTAAAGCTGCTAAAGAATCATTACCATAGGGGAAAATGCTTATTTTCGCTTCTGGGTTTTCGCCGAGTAGTTTTTGGAGAAGGGATTGGACATCTTCTACTGGTTTTAACATGAAAGTTTCTTCTAACTCTTTTGGATCCATACTACTCGTAACGTAGATCTTTGCCCTTGAGAGAGCCTTTTGAAGGTAGAATACTTTATGTCCTCCAAGGCAAAAACTGTCATTGATCGCTGTTACAGCCTTTTCTAAAGTACGGTATTTCAGCATCCAATCTAAGAAAATATTATTACCAACACCTTCTTTGCACTCTGCTAAGAAAATAATTGTTCCTCCTTCTTTTACTGCGGATAAGCCTTGGTCTACTGCTTTCAGCGCCTGGTATAGGTTTATGTCTTTTGGAAAACCTCCACTACTGATCACCAGTATATCCACTGCTTCTTTTACTGGTATCTTCGCCATTTTATCCAAAATTTTGACGCCTTCCAAAAGAACCGTTTCCATGTCTCCGGCAAAAGAAGCTACAATCTCTTTTTTAGTATTCATTACAACATTAAGGGTAAAATCTGTCGTTACAAGCTTCGCAGCTTCTATCATGTCATCTGAAAGCGGGTTATTCTCAAGATTACCGGTAACTGCATAGCAATCGGTCATCATCGCGTGATTAGCAGAAATGGTCTCTCGGGCAGAAATTCCTGGCAGTATACTTTTGCGCCCTCCACCATAGCCTGCATAATAATGCAGTGTCACATCCCCTGTCAATATTCTAACATCTGCATTTGTGTAAATCTTGTTTACTTTTACAGGAATCCCTCGGGTTGTTGTACCTACAAATTCAAATTCGGCGTTATCACAATCGTGGGTAACGATATTAAACCTATTTACAACCTCCTCTCCTAAAAGTTTCACGATCTCTTCCTTGTCCGTCATAGGTTTATGGGTGCCTGTAGCTATCAATATCGTAATATCTTTATCTGAAACTCCTATCTTGTTCAAGTGGTTTGCTAGAATGGGCACCATCAAATAACTGGGGGATGATCTTGTTTTATCATCTACGACAATAACCACACTATTCCTAGAGGAAACGATTTCCTCCAAAGGTTTTGAGTTTAAAGGCTTTTTAATCGATTCTTCGATTAATTTCTGGGGATTTTCAACTCCGGGGATAAATCCTGGCTTTAGGATCTCTACAAAATTTTCTTCAGGGATTTCTAAAGATATTTCAGAACTTCCATAGGGAACCTTAACTTTAACAGTCAAAGGATCAGCTCCAAAAACAATCTTTTATCTATAATTTTCCCAATTACTTAAAAAATATGTTCATTTTAGCGAAAGAGGGGTACTTTTATAAATCTTCGCCTTTAAATAGTTTATAAACTCCCTTTAAAAATCATCATGTAATGGTAGGCATGTAAAATGGCAGGAGAATCGGAACCAAAAACAAGAAAATATAATGCGACGATTCAGAACGTTGTAGCCTCGGTAGATCTCCACGCTAGTATCGAACTCTTGAAGGTATCAGAAGATCTAAGCAGATACACCTTTATCTCTTACGAGCCTGAACAATTCCCTGGAGCCGTTTTAAAACTTGAAAAACCTAAAGTATCCGCCTTACTCTTTTCAAGTGGGAAGATGGTAGTAACAGGGGCTAAATCAAGTCAAATGATTCAAGAAAGTGTCCAGGAAATAATAAAACTTCTAGCAAAAGCTAATGTAAAAATCACCGAGGAACCTGTAATAACGGTTCAGAACATAGTAGCCTCAGGAAATTTGGAGCGACATATAAACTTGGAATTAGCAGCTTTAATGCTGGAAACAAGCATGTATGAACCGGAACAGTTTCCAGGTTTAATATTTCGAATGCAGGATCCAAAAGTTGTTCTTCTTTTGTTCCAGTCAGGCAACCTTGTGTGTACTGGGGCAAAGTCTGAGGAAGTGGTTCACGAGGCAATAGAGCGCGTAGAAAGCATCCTAGAAGAGATAGGGGCATTTGAACAATGAACCTGCTTCTTTGAAACTTTTTTTATTGAACAATAAAGTTATTATCAGCTCAAATCCCTAATTTTTTAAAAATTAAATTTGTAAAAGGGATGAAAATGAGGTACGCTAAACTTGAAAAATTCGAGGATTTAGTTAGGTTAGCTTCAACTTCTATTTTACCTATTCTTTTTTATGTAGAACGGGAATCTGGCATCCTTTGCTTCTCTATAGCGCCTCTTAGCTTGGAGGATACCATATTATGGTATGCCACGTTTGAGGAGAAACCTGTTCCGGGATATGCTTTATTTAACGCTGTTGATGGCACGATTTCTTTTAGTGAAAAACCTTCATTCGATGCTAAAAACCGAAACATCAAATTAATAAAAATAGTAAAAGAAGATCTACTACCAGAAAACTTAGTCTAATAAATATCGCATTTTTAGGGTATGTTTGCATTTTACGATACTTGATTTAAGCTTTTTTAGTGGGTTAAGGTATTTATAAAATAACATTGACCAATACTACTAATACTACTAATCTTGTATCTTAGTGATCGTTATGGAAGTCAAATGTTCTAAATGTGGATATGAATGGGATACTGAATCGAAAAATGTTTACGTTTCTTGTCCTTCTTGTCTTAGGAAGGTAAAGATAAGAGAATGCGGTTTCGCGCCTAAAGCCTTTCCTTCTTAATAAGAGAATAAAGAGAAACCATCGATAAATTAATACAAATAAAAATCCGAAAAACATACTGTAAAATCTAAGGAGGCCTAGGATATGGATGATAACAAAAAATCAGCTCGAAAATTAATGACTCCTCAGTCTAACGAAATAAGATTTATCTTTTTTTGAGGGAAAGGGGGGTAGGTAAAAGTGTTAGTTCTGCCGCCACCGCGATATGGTTAGCAGACTAGGGCTATAAGGTCCTTCTTGTTTCCACAGATCTACAAAGAAGTTTTTCAGATATTTTTGAACGAGAAATAGGCTATCGATATGCAGAGATCGAAGAAGTACCAAACCTCATCGTAACCGAGGCAGATCAAAAAACCTTAGTACAAGAACACTGGGAAAAAATGATAGGCCACCTAAAATACGCGATGGGTGACTCCATCGTTTGGGACTTTTTGGAAAAAGATGTTTCACCGTGTCTCATGGAAATGGCTGCCTTCTACAAACTCACAGAATTTTTCACAGAAGAAAGCAAATATGCTGACGTGATCATTTTCGATACGGCTCCAAGCGGTCAAGCCATAATGCTGATCAACTTACCCCTAGTTTGGGCTAAGCGCGAAGCCCAACTCCAAGAACGAAAACCAGCATGGACCAAGGTGGGATTTTGGGGAAAGATTTCAACAACTTTTGTAGGCGAAACTGGAAAGATGATCCAAGAAATTGATGAAAAAACCCAAAAAATCTCAGAACTTCTCCAAAACTCTAACTGCACAAGTTTCCTCTATGTATTATGGCCTGAAAGCCTTCCAATAACCGAAACCGAACGTTCAGTAAATGAAATCAAAGACTATGGAATTGATGTGGCAGGTATAATAGTGAATGAAATCTTACCAGAAGAAGAGATCGAAAAAGCAGGAACAGAATATTTCAAAAAACGTCAGGAAATGCAACAAAAATACGTGAAAATGGTCGAAGAAAAATTTGGAGATAAAGTCATTCTTCACGTTCCATTAATGGAAACAGAGGTAAAAGGTGTAGATATGCTTCGAAAAATTTCAAAATATTATACGCATAAAAACCTTCCTATCACCTTTTTAGGAAGGAAAGAAAATGGTTGAAAATAAATCCGTAAAGCCCAATATTGTGATTATAAGTGGTACATGCTGTTCGCCTGCTTTTAAGAGGTTGATAAATAGACCGTTAAAAACCTAGAAGAGGCCTTAAAACACTTAGAAATGGATGCAGATATCTCCGTAGCACCTGTAACAGAACTGGTCCAGGCAACCAACCTTTCTTGGGTTGCCTTGGAAAAAGCTTTTTTGATGTTCAAAAAGGCAGGGATTAAAATGTGTCCTGCAATAGTTTTCGACGATGACTTAGTTTTCGTAGGAGGTATACCCACAGTGGAGCAAATAGAGGAAAAACTAACAGAGGCTTATTTGAGGTAGATCTTATGGAAATTTCTCTCCTATCTGCTGTATGTTGTGATCCAGCTTTTGCAGAAGCAGATGAAAAGATTAAAAAAGTCATAGAAGAAGCCCTAAAAAGTTTAGGAACCGACACTAAAGTAAAAGTGGTCTCACTTTTTGATATTTTTTTAGAAGATGCTCTAAAAGAAGAGGATCAAAAACGGATTTACGCCCTGTTTCTCCGTAAAGGTTTAAGCTTTACGCCAGCCATTATGGTAAACGACACCATAATCACTATCGGGGAAGAACCTCCAATAGAAGAGATAATTGAAAAACTAAAAAGTCCAAAAGAACACCCAGAACTAGGTGAAATAACAGATGAAGAATGGGCAACTGCTGAAAAAGGTGTAAAATTCTTAAAAGAAATACGGACGAGTGAAAATCTACTGGAATTTTTCTTGCCAGGACACGGATATCAAGCAAAAGAAACAACAGAATGAAAGAAAAACCAAATTCCGAGAAAAGTATTTTATGGTATTATGTGTTGAAGATCGGGGGCTACTGAGGGTTATAACAGTAAAAAGAGATAGTCTCTAAAAAGCATTTTAATGTTTTTTCTTTTTTTCTTCTTCTTTTATGGGATTGAGGTTATTCGCCATTTTGTACCTTCTTGTGTGTCTTCCAAAACTATTCCTAGCTCTATTAGTTCTCCCCTAATCTTGTCTGCGGTCTCATAATCCTTTTTCTGCCTTGCTTTTTCTCTTATATCTATTATTAGTTTTAATAAGCTGTTTACCAGTTCTATATCCGCTCCTCCAATACCACGTTTAGCGGGCTCTGGGACTATTTGGAAGAACTCTCCGAGCTCCTTTATCGTTTTTTCTGCTTCCTCCAAATCTTTCTTCGAATATTTCCCTTCATCTATCGCTTTATTCACCGAAGTAATCAGTTGAAAGAAAAAGGATAACGCTTTCGATGTGTTTAAATCATCCAACATAGCTTCTACAAAGTTCTCCTTTAGCCTTTCTATCTGATCTGAAAATACTGGGGCCTCTTCTGGAGCCTCCTGCAAACTTTCTTGAATCCGTCTCAAAGTGTTCGAGATCCTCTCAACATTCTTTTCAGCGGCCTCCAAATCCTTTTCATTATAATCAAGGGGCTTTCTATAATGGGTGGAAGCCATCCAAAGCCTCAAAGCCTCAGCAGAATGCTTCCGAAGGGCATCCTCCAAACGAATATAATTATCCTTACTTTTCGACATTTTCTCTCCATTAATCGTAAGCAATCCCGTGTAAACCCAATATCTAACGAAGGGCTTAACGCCAGTAGCTGCTTCTGCTTGGCTGATTTCGGCCTCATGATGGGGCATCATCAGTTCCACTGCTCCCCCATGAATATCACACTGAGAACCAAAATACTTCAAAATGAAAACGGTATCCTCTATGTGCCAGCCTGGGAAGCCATCGCCCCATGGAGAAGACCATTTCAAAACATATCCTTTGGGAGCCTTTCTCCAAAGGGCAAAATCTCTCGGATCCTTTTTCTCTTCTCTTACATCAACTCTGGCCCCGGGTAACACCTCTTCAAGTTTCACGCCACTGAGTTTACCATATTCTGGAAATTTGGAAATGCTAAAATACACGGATCCGCCTGTAGGGTATGCATAACCTTTTTTGATTAAAGTTTGAGCCAGTTCAATTATTTCGGGTATGTGAGCGCTTGCTCTTGGCATAATGTTGGGGCGTTTAAGTTTGAGCTTATCTACTGCTTCAAGGTGTTTTCGCATGAAAAATTCTACTAACTCCATAGGATGTTTTCTCTCTCTTTTTGCTCTTTTCACTACTTTATCTTCCCCGAAGTCCACATCTCCTTCCAAATGTCCAACATCTGTAATATTTTGGATGTAAAAAACATCGAAGCCGAGCCATTCTAAAAAACGCACAAAAACGTCATAAAACGAGTAAGTGCGCCCATGACCTAAATGCACGTAATCGTATTCAGTAGTGCCACATACATAAAGCGTCACTTTCCCCTCCTCCAGAGGCACGAAAAACTCCTCACTACGCGACAAAGTGTTATAGAGCTTCAATCTTCCCCCATACTTCTTAATCCTACTCTCCTCATTCTTGGATTCCATGGGTTAAACACCAACCATCGACCAACTAAAATTAATACTTGTATGAAGAGCAATATGTTAAATATTTGTATTTTTAGGTGTACCAGTCAAGATTCTCAGCTACATAGTTAACGAATTGTTTGAATTCTTGTCTTGTTTTTTGGTCGATTTTTAGCTTTTCTAGGATTTTTATAGCTTCTGTTGCATGATTTCTAGCTGCATGTTTTGCTTCTGTTAGCCCGTATTCGCGCATAATGTCTTTTGCTTCTAGGATTTCTTCCTCTGTTTTAGTTTTGTTTTTTAGAATTTCTAAAAGTCTTTGTTTTTTATTTGTTGGCGCTTTTTCTAAGGCTATGGTTACATGGAGAGGTTTTTTCCCGAGAATTATGTCACCAGTAGCAGGTCTGCCGTAAACTTCTTTAGTAGTGAATGCTCCTATGATGTCGTCTATTATATCGAAGGCAAATCCTATATGAGATCCACACTCTTCAACCATTTTCAGCTCTTCATCTGGTACCTCGGCAAGGATTGCTCCTATAGTTAATGTTGTTTTGAAAAGCTGTGAAGCGCGTTTGGAAGCCATTATTTCCCACTCTTTTTTATTTGGGGGGGAAAACTCGAATAAAAGGTCTAAAATTTGGCTCTCGTTTACAAATTGAAAATCTTTATTGAGAGCGCCAATCACCCTCATGGTAAGATCTCTATCAAACCCTGCTTTATTGATGGCTTTAAAAGCGAGAGAAAATAGTATGTTTCCTGTGAAAACTGCCATACTTTCTCCAAAACTCGGAAATCCCCTACTAGCCTCCGAATCTCTACCATATCTCTTCTCTATTAAGTTTTCAAACAGTTTATGAATCGATGGTTCTCCTCTCCGCATATCGTCCAAATCAACTACATCATCATGGATCAAAATGGAATGGCGATAAATTTCAATACCTGCACAAACCTTCAGAATTTCATCATCTATCTCCCCCTTGTATCCTTTATAGATTAACAATGTGCTTATTGAGGCTAATCTTTTTCCTGGTCTAAAGATGTAATCCTTAAGAAGCTCAAAAGTCTCCTTAATGAAAGGATGATACTTTTCCGCTTCAACGATGTTATCTTTCAAAAACTTTAGAGTCTCTTTCTCTATAAGTTCTCCATATTCTAACAATATCTCTTCAACACTCAATGTTTGATCACCACTGAACTAGGAAAATATGCAAATAAGCTTGTTAAACCTGTTTTTGTAACTATTTAAGTCGAGAAACTATAAAATTTACCTTTCCTCGCCCTTTAATAACTCCCAAGACCGCTAATTTTTTATACTTAAATGACAAAAAGGCAATAGATTTGGCTTTGGAAGTAAAAGCTCTCAAAACATATTCTTAAAAATGATTCTAAACCATTGAAGAGGAGAAAAAGAGAAATATAGGAGGGGATACCTTGAGGGAAAAAGAGGGAACTTTTAGTGAATACAAAACAGCTTTTACAGCAGCTTTTACATTGCTTCTATTAGGCGCTATCATGATACTAATCGCTAATTATATAATTAACGATGCAAATATTGAACGTTCTTACGGTGATCTTGATGATGCAGGTTACAAAAACGCTAGGGAAACCAGCCTACTGATGGCTACCTTTGGCAGCTTGATAATAATCATTGGAGGCATATTACTCGCAATAAAAACTTTTTACCTAGCATTAGAGTCTGATTTGATTGAAAGTGAGAATGTCAGAGCGGGTTTATTAGTCTTTGTGGGATTGATTCTAGCTTTTGTTGCTATTCGGGGCGGTTCATTTTACGTATACTACTTTTTCTAATGTCAAAAAGGCGAAAAACCTGAAAGATTTTCTGTCGTAACTAGAGAGTAATAATGCTAAAAAGCTGTTCCTTTGTTATTATAACGTGGTCTTTCCAGTTTTATTGTGAAATTAGTCTTGTGAAAAGCGCTGAAAAACTTTTAAAAATCATTCAATTGAAACGTTCGCTAGTTTGACAACGAATTCTTCTTCAAAAAACGTTTCAAAAAGTAATTCTACTTCAGAACTAATATCAGGTAATTCAACGTTGAAAGAAAGCTGACCCCATCTCTCACGGGGGACATCTTCAAGTAAGCTAACAAATTCTTTCCTAATTACCTTTGTACCGGCAGAAATTACTGTTAAAAATGAACCGTCGTGATCGAAACCTATGTAGATGTTGAAAGAAACTTGAATCTTTTTTCGCGGAGGGTCTAGAGTTTTAACCAAGGAAAAATCGCAAATAGGCATGCCTTCAGGATCAGGGACTGACTCTAACTGAAAAACTTCAGCTTTCAAATCTTCGTCAAAAATTCTATTTGGACCCTTTGCTCTTTTCATTTTAAAAGAAAAATTGGAGGGTGAACTGGATGAACCCTCACTCAATAGAATCACCCCTTCTATTACGTGATCTAGTGATTACCACAATGGCTATGATCATCACAGTGAACACCGAAATAAAAGACAAGGTTAAGAAATCGCCTTCAGAAACACCTGATTCTGTTGTTAGTTTATTGAGAACAGCGGCAATGTAGTTAACGGCAAGGTTAATCGATTCTGTAACTCTATCCTTAAACTCTCCTTCTGGCCAAGTATCAGCTTGACCATACCATGCATCTGAACCCGGGTTTCCATCGGTTAAACCAGGGTAATTGCTATCCATCCACTGATAATTATGAGTACCACCGGAATCGTTGAATGTATCCCAACCCATTTCCTTCGCTGCATTATATGCGGAAATATCCTCCAATGTGCCATCAAATGTGATAGTGAAAGTGTTAGATGTACGATCAGAAGCAGAAGCATTGAAATAATCAGCAATAATAGTTCCTTCAACATCATCCTCAAAATAACTGTGAATCACTTCACCTGTCATAACATGACCCCAAACTGCCATATCCGCGATGTAGTGAGTCATGGCTCCTGCGTAATATGCTGCTAGATCGAGGTTGTCATTTTGTAGCTCTGCGAAGGCTTTATCATATTCTTCTTGAGCTCTTGTGCTCGCATCATCTTCGTCTGTGACAAAGGTTCCATCTATGTTGTAGTAATTATGGTGTTTTCCTGTGTCTTGGTATCCACCTACTCCTTCATAGGATCCACCCAAATTATCAGGAGCACTTGTGCCCCATAGAAAAACTGCTAAGTTGTCTGTAAGCCATCCTCGGGTGGCTGTTGGTAGTAGCCTATATGCTTCTTCTGCGATCCAGTCGTGTGTTCCGTATCCAGGGTTATCAGCTGTCCCCCAACCAGTTATATGGTCGTTGTTCCATGAAACACTAGGCTGGATAGAAACTAAAAGAAAGAGAGAGGTAAAAACTATTATAAAAACGGTTTTTTTCAATTTGGATCTACCCCATTTTTATCCTACTTAAATGGTCTTATCACTACTAAAGTTTTCGCAATGGAGTTTAGAGATAAATAAAGGATAAGTAACTCTTTATTGATTTATAACTTAAATAAGTAAAAGATAATTTGGACATATATACCCGCTGTAAAAACTCATTTAAAGATATATTTAAGAGCGATAAACCGGAAATCTAAAAACGTTGTTGGTCTAACTTTTTGTTGTATTTGTTGTGGAAGAAGGTGGGATGAATGGTTGAAAAAAAGGAAGAAATTCAAGAACTCTTTATTCCTCTTGATAAGGTACTTTTTTTGACGAAGGAGGAGACTGAAAGTTGTGTGGAGATGTGGGAGGTTATGGAGGCTGTGGAGTGGGCATTCGCGCAGAAAGCTAATGGGAATACGCAGATGCCTGCAAAGAACTATGTTTTTTTTGATAAATATGACGGAGATTTTCGGGTTATGCCTGCTTATTTGGAAGAGAATGATATAGCTGGTGTTAAAATTGTTAATGTCCATCCGAAAAATCGCAAACTTTTCAACCTTCCCTCTGTGATGGCTGTCGTACTTATGATAGATCCAAGAAATGGGCTCATTTATAGCATAATGAATGGAACGCATTTAACCGCCCTTAGAACAGGGGCGTCAGGCGGTATCGCTATAAAATATTTAGCGCGCAAGAACAGCGAAATTATGGGACTCATAGGAGCAGGCATACAGGCAAGAACTCAGCTTGAGGCTGCTTTCCACGCGATCAATCTTAGAAAATGTTTCGTTTATGATGTAGTGAAAGCTGCTGCGGAATCTTTCAAAGAAAAGATGGAGAAAAAACTTGACGTGGAGATAGTTGTAGTGGATGAACCGCGAAAAGCTGTAGAAAATGTTGATATTTTAACGACAGTGACTCCTGCTAGATCGCCGGTAGTAAAAGAGGAGTGGATTGACAAGGGAACCCACATTAACGCTATAGGAGCCGATGCCCCGGGGAAACAGGAACTGGAATCAACATTACTGAAACAGGCAAAAATAGTGATTGATGATTGGGAACAAGCGATTCACAGCGGTGAAGTAAACGTTCCTCTCTTGAAAGGAATAATTAAGGAAAGCGCAATTTATGCAGAGCTTGGCGAGATTATAATAGGAAAAAAGCCGGGTAGGGAGAATGAGGAGGAAATAACCATATTTGATAGCACGGGTCTTGCCATCCAAGACGTTTCTACCGGTTGGGTGATATACCAAAAGGCTAGAAGAAAAAAGATTGGAACATGGTTACAGATAGTTTAACCCACCCCCTTTTTAGTTATTGTACAGATTTTGTAACCCTTTAAGTTGAGAATCTATAAGACTCCCCATTCCCTCCTCTTAATAGCCCCTTCGCAGGCACTATTTTTTTATACCTAAATCACTAAGGATCAACAAGCTTGGCTTTGGAAGAAAAAATATAGTATGACCTAAAAACTTCCAAAAACATCCCTAAAAACTTTAAAGCGTTGGGTAAAAAAGGTGAATAAGGGGTTTATACTTTGAGTGAAAAAGAAGGGCAAATTCCTAGCTCATATAAAATAGGTTTTGTTATAGGTTTTACTTTGCTCTTATTAGGGGGTATCTTTTTCCAAGTCGGGATTCAGATGTGGGATCAAGCTACCATAGATTATCCCCAGCAAACTGGAGATGATTATAAAGAGGCTAGAAAAAACGGTTTATGGACGCGGACATTCGCTACCTGGTTATTCGTCATAGGTGGTTTTATAATTGCGATTTTAGCTCTATTCTTAGCACTAAATCCTCAATTGGTTGAAAGCGAAACATTCAGAGCAAGTTTATTAATTTTTGCAGCATTAATTTTAGCTTTTATAGTCGCTTGGAATGGTGTAGCTCTAACAGATTAACAACGTTTTAATAAGCAAAAAACCCGAAGAGGTTTCTTGTCTTAAATGAGAAGTCGTAAGGCTGAAAAATAGTGTTTTTTAGGGTTAATTTTTTACCTTATTTTTACTAATTATTAGTCTTGTTTGTGATCATAATGTGGTGTTGTAGATATGTCTGGTGAACAGGAACAGCAGTTTGAGAAAATTAAGGAGATGTCTAGGTCTGAGGATTGGGCTCAAAGGAGAGATGCTGCTAAGAGTATTAAGGAGTTAGCGGTTTCTCGTCCTGATCTTGTGGGTGAAGATCTTTTTTCTATAGTTTTTGAGCTTTCAAGGGATGAGAAGGAGGGAGTAAGGCGTGCTATCCTTTTTGCGTTGGAGGAGATTGTTGCCATTAATTCTAAATCAGCTGAAGCTGTTATTTCTTCCATTATAGATTTGGCAAGGGATGATGTTCAGGATGTGCGGAATAGGGCTATTCATATGTTCTTTGAATCGGTAACAATAATAGATCCAAAAGTTGCTTTGAAGGCTTTACCACTTTTAAAGGAGTTGGTTGATAGTTATGACTTGTATATTAGTTCTGGGGCTATTCGCACGTTGGGTGATATTTCTACAAGTAACCCCCTTGTTGCAAAGGAAACATTACCAGTTTTAATAAAACATATGGGTGAAGGACCCGAATATATGCGGAATATTTCTGTTCGCATATTTATAGAGTTGGGCGAATCTATTCCAGAAGTTCTTGAGGAGGTTCTACCCTCCGTAGTTGTTTCTATAGATGAAGAGGGATGGGATCCTCAAAAGTGGGTTTTTGCCCTTTGCACGCTCATTAACAATTTAAGGTTGAATCCTAGGGCAGCAACAGCTCCATTGCCTCTCATTATTCAACTAGCGAAACATGATGACAGTTCGGTGAGAATTGCTAGTGCCCAAGCCTTAAAACTTACTGTTAAGTTTGATCCTTCTGCAGGGAAAAAAGAGGTTTTTGAGGCGATTAAGACTCTTGTCAAGGATTCTGATCCCTCCGTGAGAAAGGAGGCGGGACAAGCCTTTATCGATATAGTGGATAACACTTTAGAAGCAGAAATATTTGACCTCGACATTGCGAAATCTGTGTTACCTTTCTTGATCGAGCTTGTAAAAGATGAGAAATCTACCCTAAGAGTAGTGGCCCTAAATGTTTTAGGAAAGGCAATAAAAGTAGATCCCACTCTAATGGAGGAAATTTTGCCTCTAGTTATTGAGAGTTCTAAGGATAAAATGGCTGAAGTTAGGGCTATAGGTGCTAAAGCTTTGCAAAGTGTTTTACAGGCAGATTCTTCTTTGGTGGGAGAAGTTTTGCCAACCATAATAGGCCTATCAGATGACCTCGAGTCAAAGGTTCAGAAAAACGCTATTTCCGCCCTTTGTGAGATAATTAAAACAGGAACAAAATTTGAAGAGATCTCCAGGGTCTTAGTTTCTTTGTCAAAAGATCCGAATGTTTTTACGCGAAGAGCGGCGATAAAAGCTTTAAGCGAAGCAGTTCGTTGTAACCCGAAAGTTGCAAAAACGTTCTTACCTATTTTTGTTTCTTTATCAGAAGATGAAAATGCTTTAGTAAGATCTGTAAGCGTTTTAGCGTTGCTTGAAGTCATTAAAGCAGATTCTAGCTTCATAAAAGAAGTCTTAAACATAGCTCTTAAACTTACAGAAGACGTTGATTGGTCCGTTAGGGCTACTAGTGCCTCCACCCTTCGAGAGATCTTGAGAATAGACCCTCAATATAGAGAAGAGATATTACAAGTCTTCCTTAACTTTTTAAATGACCAAAACCGCCGAGTTAGAAAGACGGCCTATTTCACCTTAAAGGAAAACAAGGAAGCTCTAGCTATTTTTAAACCTAATAAGCAAGAACTTGAAGAAAACTTTGAAAAATATCAATACGCAGAAATAAAAATGATCCTAGAAATGATACCCTCATAGAACTCCAAATACCAAATTAGAACTATGATAAAGTAAAATAAACAAGTTAAGTTTCTATAAGGTGGGGGCAGTTCACTCCGCTCCTTCCTCTTCTTTTATCTTCTTTATCCTCATCCTCCTTAGTTCTTCTTCCATCCTTTTCTTTTCTTCTTGTTCCAGTTTTGTTAATGCATCTGTTATGATCTTTTCTAATCCTCCCCTTCCAACTGCCCCAACCATGCCATAAAGAGGCTTACCATTTAAGTATACTACGAAGGAAGGAATGTTTGTAACCCTTAGCGTGTTAGCAATTTCGGGGCTCCTATCAACATTAACCCTTGCAAAAACCACCTTATCCGCATAGTCCCGAGCTAACTCCTCAAAAACGACTTCCATAGTCTTACATGGGGTACACCAATCGGCATAGAAATCCACAATGACTATAGGAAACTTTTGAACCACCATCCCATAGTTCTTCCTATTTAAATAGAGGATGCTTTGAGGCATCTCAACCTGTTTTTGCACTCTAAAAACGCCTTTTTCTTCGTCTATTTTTTTAGATTCCAAACCAAGTCTCTTCAAAACCTCTCTCTTTCTCTTAGCCCTTATCCTTTCAAGCTCTGTATCCTCTTCATTTTTTTTACTCATACTTGCGCGTCCCTCAAAAACAACGGATATTTTATTCTATTACCCATAAGACCACTAGTTGCTAATATAGTTTCAAACAATAACGGTAGCAGCCATTAAATCTTTTTTTAAACACTTTTAAAACTAATGAACAAATCTAATTTAATCATTCCTATTTTTAGACAATTATTCATATTTAAAAATATCAAAGCCGACTATTCAATAATTTATGAAGAAAAATCCAAACTTAAGGATTTTAAAAACATCTAAGAATAAAGTCAAAAACTCTCGAAATCGACGAAGTAATAACAAGAAAAGTAAAAAAATAAAAAAATGGTAAGAGGTCATGATCCCTTTATCGTCTTTTTCTTAGCTATGTTTTTTAGGATAACTAGATTAATCGTCTTTTCGGGATTATGGTAATAACCCTTTTTATTCCGCCTTTTGTTTTGTTACACCTGACCTAAGACGCGGATAAATCTTCTTACTACGTTAGCAAGGTGGGATCCCGGCGGGATAACCGTGTTATGCTTTTCTTTTAGATATTCAACTAATCTATCAAATACTTCCTCCTCAGTATTTCCAATGATTCTGAAGTCGCAATCTGAAATTATGCCTATTTCACCGCACGATATAATCCTTTTTCCAGGTATTTCTTCAGATATTTCTATCACCTGGACTATTCTAAACGTATTAAATATCTTTCGTTTATTTTATTTATACCTCGTCAATAGTCCTGTATGCGTTAGGATGTGGACAAGTCTTCTTAGTATGCGCTCTGTATAGGATCCTTTCTCTATTGTTATACCATGTTCTTTTTTTGTATGTTCAATTATTCGATCAATTATTTCATCCTCAGTCTTCCCCACAGCTTTGAAATCACAATCCGCATATTCTTCACCTAGTTCGCCACACCATACAATCTTTATTGTTCCAACCATTTTTATCCCCCAAAATAGTTTTATGTGAAATTTCCGATTTAAAATTATATAAAGCATTTTAAATTGTTAATTATTTTTTTAACGTTTATGATTGTTCAAGGTGAAAATGTTATCGCGTTTACAGGCGCTGGAATGTCGACAGAAAGTGGGATACCGGATTTTAGAAGCCCGGAGTTGGGGCTTTGGAAAAAATACAGCCCTATGGTCTATGCAAACTACTATGTTTTCCTCAAAGACCCTACAAAGTATTGGACTTTGGCCAAGGAGGTTCATGCGACTATTCACAATGCAAAACCTAGTAGAAACTTAAGAAATAATTAAATTCAATAAAAGCGTTATATATAATAGTTATCGAGCATTCTAGCAAGAAAGCATAATTTTAATAACGCCCTAGCTCGTCTTGCAGAAAGCAAATCTCACACGATATAGGTAGTGTAATATTATGACCTTATGTGAAGCAATATTGACGTTAAAAATCATTGTATGCGGCGAGGGGGGTGTTGGAAAAACTACACTTATCAATGACTTTACAGGCATGCCTGTTTTAATTGGAGAAACGCCTGCAACAGTTGGAATAAACTTCGCTACCCGTACTGTTACCACATCTAGTAGGATCATTAGCCTTCAAATTTGGGATTTTGGGGGTCAAGAGCAGTTCAGGTTCTTCTTGCCTGATTTTTGTAAAGGCGCTTTAGGATGTTTAGTTGTTTTTGATTTAACGCGTTATGCAACGTTCGAAAAGATTGATGATTGGTTAAAAGTCATCGGGGAAAATGTGAAAGGTATTCCAAGGGTTTTAGTAGGAAATAAAGCGGATAAAAAAGAGTCCAGAGCAGTTGATCAGTCTGTGATAGATGCACTGATTGCGAAGGAGAAATTCAATGCATACTTCGAAACTTCAGCAAAAACAGGGCAAAATATCGCGGAACCATTCGCAATGCTTACACTCGTTATCCTAAAAAGGTTAGAAACAGTATCATTAGACGTTGAAAAATGCGCCGATATAACACTCAACCAAGCCTTTAACAAAAATAGGGATAAATAACTGGTTTTTGGGAACTTTTATAAAGGTTTTAAGTGGTTTTGTTCTTTTTCTGTTTTGTTTTTGTTATTTTTCTTCGTTTTCCGCTTTGCTTTTTCGTTTTTCTGCGCGGAAAATGAGTTTTTGATTTTGATACCTTTCTTATAATCTGCTTATTTTTGTTTTTATTTTTTGGGAGTGTTTTCGTTTTCCATGGGTTTTTTGTGGGTGAATGATGCTTTTTTCTTGCTTTTTGTTTCTTGTTTTTTTCTTGTGTTTTTTTGCTCTTTTTTGTTCTCTTTTTCTTTTTTTTATTCGTTTGAAAGCCTAATATATTCACTTTTACCCCCTCTCCATAAAGTTTATATATGGAATATATTATATGTTATACGTATTTAATATAATAAGGTAAGGAGTATGAAGATCGGTTATCAAGTGATTAGCTACAAATTCAGGCTGTATCCTACTAAAGAGCAGGAAGAAAAGTTGTTGGAAGTCCTTGATAGGTGTAGGTTTGTCTACAACAAAATGTTGGAAGGTTTGAACAAACAGGAAAAACCGAATATGTTTGAGTTGCAAAAGTCGCTTCCAGAGTTAAAAGAAAAGCATCCTGAGCTCAAAGAGGTTTATTCTAAAGTTCTCCAATATGAACCATACAGGCTATTCTCAAACCTTAGAAGCTTGGCAGAGCTGAAGAAGAAAGGTAAGAAAGTAGGGAAACTTAGGTTAAAGGGTAAAGGATGGTTCAAAACTTTTACGTATAATCAGAGCGGGTTTAAAATCATAGAGACGGGTAAAAGGCATGACCTTTTGCATTTATCGAAGATCGGTGATATAAAGATCAGGATGCATAGAAAGGTGGAAGGGAAGAGGAAGATAAAACAGGTAACTGTAAAGAGGTATAGTTCTGGGAGATGGTATGCTTTTCTTTGTTGTGAAGAGCCTATCCCCGATATAAAAGAGGTTGAAAAGAAAGTTGTGGGAATTGATGTGTGCATAATCCACTATGTTACTGATAGTGAGGGGAAGCAAGTAGAACATCCTCTTTATCTGAATAAATCTTTGAAAAGTTTGAGAAGAAAACAGAGAAAATTATCTAAGAAAAAGAAGGGTTCAAACAACTATAAAAAGCAGAAGATAAAGGTTGCTAAAATCCATGAAAGGATCAAAAATCAGAGGGATGACTTCTTACACAAACTATCAAGGTCTTATGTTAACGATTACGATTTTATAGCTGTTGAAAAATTGAACATAAAAGGTTTGATAAGGATAAGGTATAATGCTCGGAACATAATGGACTCCTCTTGGAACAGATTCACTCAATTTCTGTCTTACAAGGCTGAGAGAGCTGGTAAGACTGTTGTAGAAGCGAATCCGAGAGGGACATCACAGGAATGTTATAGATGTGGGGAAGAAGTGGAGAAAAGTTTGTATATTAGAACCCATAAATGTCCTCATTGTGGTTTAGAAATAGATAGGGACTACAACTCTGCGTTCGTAGTCTTGAAAAGAGGTTTAGAAGAGGTGTTAGGGCAGGGACTGTCCGAATTTACGCCTGTGGAGATAGAACCTCTACCGAGAGAAATCTCGGCAAGTTCAGTCGTTGAAACAGGAAGCTCCCTGTGATAGTCAGGAGTAGTTCACGTGGTTTTGTTAAATCGAAGTGCGTTGGTTTTTCTTCGGTAAACTTTTTTTGTGTGTATTATTAATGTATGCTTGTTTGTGTTTTTTTATAGGTTGTGGCATTTTTGACTACTACTTGTGTTGTTGGTGGATTTTGGGGTGATGAAGGGAAGGGGAAGATGATTTCATATATTGCCCTTCATGATAAGCCTTCAATTATTGCTAGGGGTGGTGTAGGGCCTAACGCGGGT
Organism: Candidatus Hodarchaeota archaeon; assembly: GCA_048886645.1. Lineage (GTDB taxonomy): Archaea > Asgardarchaeota > Wukongarchaeia > Wukongarchaeales > Wukongarchaeaceae > Wukongarchaeum. The sequence continues at coordinate 29,757 of JBHLKN010000017.1, forward strand.
CATACAGTGGTTTGGAAGGGAAAAACTTATGGTCTTAGGCAAATACCTTCTGGGTTTGTTTATGATAAGGCGAGGTTATTGGTAGGACCTGGTGTTCTCGTAAATCCTCGTGTTTTTTTGGAGGAGGTAGAGGTTACAGATACTCGTGACCGGGTTGGTTTAGATTTTTGCTGTGGGGTAATTGAGGAGAAACACATAAAAGAGGAGGAAGAAAGCGCTCATCTTTCTAAAAAAATTGGGAGTACAAAAACTGGTTGTGGTGCGGCTAACGCGGAAAGAGTTCGAAGATCCCTCAAACTTGCAAGGGATATTCCAGAACTTGAAGGGTTTTTAGTAGATGTCCCTCTTGAGGTTAACACTGCAATAGATGAAGGAGAAGATGTTATATTAGAGGGAACACAAGCCCTATTTCTATCTCTTTTCCATGGAACTTATCCCTATGTTACGTCTAAGGACACTGGTGCGTCAGCCCTTTGCTCTGATGTTGGAGTGGGCCCTCTAAAAGTTGATGATGTTATCGTAGTGTTTAAAGCCTACGTAACCCGGGTGGGTGGGGGGCCCCTTGAAGGTGAACTATCCGTTGAAGAAGCGGAAAGGCGGGGTTGGCTTGAACGTGCAACTGTCACCGGGCGAGTTAGGCGTTCAGCACCTTTCAACGTTGAGTTGGCTAAAAGGTCTGTTATGATCAATAGCGCTACACAAATCGCGATAACCAAGATGGATATAGTGTTTCCAGAGTGTGCTAATGTTCGTACAATTGATGAGTTTCCAAAAGAAGCTTTAGAGTTTATAGAAAAGGTAGAAAAAGCCATAGGAGTGCCGGTAACCCTCCTTGGGGTAGGTCCTTCTGTAGAAGACATTGTTGATTTACGATCAGAAAAGTTATAATCCTAGTGAACTGTTCCCAGCTGTTGCAGGGAGCTTCCTCCCTCGCATTCTGAAACGTTATCAAGTCTCCTTTCTAAAGGAGTTGTGTACTCTGGGGAGGTTTGGGGCGTGTTCACGGACGCCCTGCTCTTAAGCATGTAGCCTAAGAGCCTGTTTCCTATGTTGATGGCTCCGTTTAAATCTCGGTTATACTCTAACCCGCAATCCTTACACCTGAAACATCTTTTCCTTATTTCGGTGTTTAGGCTTCTGCATCTCCAACACAGTTTGGAGGTGT